>NZ_JBNDIC010000007.1:0-148475 GCF_056755475.1 Rhizobium sp. KNZ2-6A
TTTGCCGAACCCTTTCGGTCCAAAAGTGTTACCTATGTCTCAGGAATAAACCGTAACCTATGTGTCCAGAACGGACCGGAAAAATCTGGTGCCCCCGGCAGGGTTCGAACCCGCGACCCCCTGATTACAAATCAGGTGCTCTACCAACTGAGCTACAAGGGCATATGGGCATGCCAACTAACAGATTTTGAAATCCTGTAAAGGGAAAATCACTCGTTCGGTCTTAAAGCTGGGGATCAGTGTGTGGCTTCAACGATTTACCAGTCCGAGTGAAACGTCTTGTCGCAGGAGGGGAATAACATTACCTAGTATGGCCACTTAAAGGACATTGCATGTCACGCAATCTTCAATCCGTTTGCTTTCTCGCCTCCACCGCGCCGGAGGCTCAGGCGGCGCAGCAGGAACTGATTCTCCTCTATGGCCAGACGCCACAGGAGAGTGCGGATGTCGTCGTAGCGCTCGGTGGCGACGGCTTCATGCTGCAGACACTGCATAGCACCATGAATTCCGGCAAGTGCGTCTATGGCATGAACCGCGGTTCGATCGGCTTCCTCATGAATGACTATCGAACGGATTGCCTGGCCGAGCGCATCGAGGCGGCTGTCGAAAATGCGTTCCATCCGCTGCAGATGACCACGCGCAATGCGGATGGCAGCTCCCGCGTCGCGCTGGCCATCAACGAGGTGTCGCTGTTTCGCCAGTCCTATCAGACGGCGAAACTGAAGGTCGAGATCGACGGCCGGGTTCGTCTGCCGGAGCTGATCTGCGATGGCCTGATGGTAACGACGCCGGCGGGCTCCACGGCCTATAATCTCTCCGCCCACGGCCCTATCCTGCCGCTGGAGGCACCGCTGCTGGCCATGACGCCGGTCAGCGCCTTCCGTCCCCGTCGCTGGCGCGGAGCGCTGCTGCCGAACAAGGTCACGGTCGACATCACCGTGCTCGAAGCGGAAAAACGCCCGGTCAACGCCGCCGCCGACAATGCCGAGGTCAAATCCGTCCTCGGCATCCAAATCCGCCAGAGCGAAGATACGACAGCCCGCATTCTTTCCGATCCGGACAGATCGTGGTCGGATCGGATCCTCGCGGAACAGTTTTCGGATTGAAGCTAGAATTTACGGCGTATCAACAGCGCACCTGCCAATGAAAAAGCCCCGTCTCCGGGGCTTTTTCATTGGTGCTGATATGTTCGAACTTACTCGACGTCGTCGACGACCGCATCGGCGGCACCGCTGATGCGGTGCGCAAGGGCGGCTTCCATGAATTCGTTGAGATCACCGTCCAGAACATCGCCGGGAGCCGTGCTGGCAACGCCGGTGCGCAGATCCTTGACCAGCTGGTAGGGCTGCAGGACATAGGAACGGATCTGGTGACCCCAGCCGATATCCGTCTTGGAAGCGGCTTCGGCGTTGGCAGCCTCTTCCCGCTTCATCAGTTCCGCCTCGTACATGCGGGCGCGCAGCATGTCCCAGGCCTTGGCGCGGTTCTTGTGCTGCGAGCGTTCCTGCTGGCACTGCACAACGATCCCGGTCGGGATATGCGTGATGCGCACGGCCGAATCGGTGGTGTTGACGTGCTGGCCGCCGGCGCCGGACGAGCGATAGGTGTCGATACGGCAATCGCTTTCGTTGATATCGATCTGGATCGAGTCGTCGACGACCGGGTAGACCCAGATCGACGAGAACGACGTATGACGACGGGCATTGCTGTCATAGGGCGAGATGCGCACAAGGCGATGCACGCCCGATTCGGTCTTCAGCCAGCCATAGGCATTGTGGCCCTTGACGAGCAGCGTCGCGGACTTGATGCCGGCTTCTTCGCCGTCATGGACTTCCAGCAGCTCCACCTTGAAGCGCTGACGCTCGGCCCAGCGGGTATACATGCGCAGCAGCATGTTCGCCCAATCCTGGCTCTCGGTGCCGCCGGCGCCCGAATGGACTTCGACATAGGTATCGTTGGAATCGGCCTCGCCGGAGAGCATGGCTTCCACCTGCCGGCGGGCAGCTTCGGCCTTGAGGCCCTTCAGGGCTTCTTCCGCGTCGCGCACGACGTCGGCGTCGCCCTCTTCCTCGCCGAGCTCGATCAGCTCGACATTGTCGGCAAGCTGCTGTTCGAGGGCGCGCACGCCGCTGATGCCGTCATCGAGCTGCTGGCGCTCGCGCATCAGTTTCTGTGCTTCGGAAGCATCATTCCAGAGGGTCGGATCCTCTGACTTGTTATTCAACCAGTCCAGTCGTCTTACCGCCTGGTCCCAGTCAAAGATGCCTCCTCAGCAGGGTGATAGCCTGCTTGGTTTCGTCGACTATTTTCTCGATTTCGGCTCTCATGATCCTGCTTCTTGATTTCGCCGCTCGAGACGAACGGCCATCCAATTCAAAGAGTGCTGGTGACATAGATATACATGCCGCGGCTGTAAAGCCCCGCGGCATGGCGATCTGACAAATAGGATGGGATCAGAAGAGACCGCCCGCCCCGGACGTAACCGCCTGGTTCGCCTGCGGTGATGTCCTTAGAATTTCCTCCGGCGCCACCTGCGCGGCAGCATCGCCGCCGCCAATGACCTGGAGGCTCGTTGCCGGGCCGGTGCCGGGCTTGAAGGCTTCCATGATGGCATTCGGATCGCCCTGCTGCGCGGCCATGCCGGTCGCGCGATTGACCGCGACCATTGTCATGCCAGCCGGAACCTGGAACTTCTCCGGCGGTTCATCCTTCGTCGCCACCTGCATGAATTCGTTGAAGACTGGTGCTGCGAGCGCGCCGCCGGTGCCGCCCCGGCCGAGCGTGATCGGCGTGTCGTAGCCGATGTAGAGGCCGGCAACGAGGCTCGGCGTGAAGCCGACGAACCAGGCATCCTTTTCATCGTTGGTGGTGCCGGTCTTGCCGGCGACATCGGTGTTGAGCTTGATCTTGCCGGCGGCCGTACCGCGAATGATGACGCCCTGCATCATCGACGTAACCTGATAGGCCGTCATCGGATCGAGCACCTGCTCGCGATTATCGGCGATGACCGGCTCGTCCTGATTCTGCCAGGCATTCACATTGCAGTTGTCGCAGACGCGCTCCTCATGCTTGAAGATCGTCTTGCCGTAGCGGTCCTGGATGCGGTCGATCAAGGTTGGCTTGATCTGCTTGCCGCCGTTGGCCATGACCGAATAGGCCGAAACCATGCGCAGCACCGTCGTTTCGCCGGCACCCAACGACATGGCGAGAACCGGGTTCATATGGTCGTAGATGCCGAAGCGCTCGGCATATTCGGCCACCAGCGGCATGCCCATGTCGGAAGCGAGACGGACCGTCATCAAGTTGCGGGAGTGTTCGATGGCGAAGCGCAGTGTGTGCACGCCGCCACCCTCGCCTTCGTAGTTCGTCGGTTTCCACACATCGCCGTTGCTGAGCGTGATCTGCAGCGGATCGTCGAGAATGACGGAGGCCGGCGTATAGCCGTTATCCATCGCGGCCGCGTAGACGAACGGCTTGAACGACGAACCCGGCTGACGCTTTGCTTGGGTCGCGCGGTTGAATTCGGACTGTGCATAGGAGAAGCCGCCGACCATGGCGAGCACGCGGCCGGTATGTGGATCCATGACGACCAGGCCGCCCTGCACCTTTGGCGGCTGACGCAGGCGATAGCTGCCGGAATCGGCGTTGCCGGTCTTCTGGACGTAAATCACATCACCGGCACCCAGCACACCGCTCGGCGATTTCACCGACTTGCCGCCCGCCGACCGGTAGGCCCAGCGCATATCGGCGGCGGCGATCGTGCCGCGCCTGCGCTCGGCCGAAACCTTGCCCGCCGCATCGACGCTCGGCTGCAATCCGATATCGACGCCCTGATCGGAGGTGGAGAGGACGACGGCGACCTGCCATTCCGGCACGTCGCTCAGCGCGGGAACCTTGGCAAGCTCGGCGCCCCAATCCTGCGAGGTCGCGATCTGCTTGAGCGGGCCGCGGTAACCGCGACGCTCGTCATAATCGACCAGGCCGTCCTGCAGGGCCTTGCGTGCTTCGAGCTGCATCTGCGGGTCTAGTGAGGTGCGGACGGAAAGACCGCCTTCATAAAGGGTCTTTTCGCCGTATTGGTCGATCAGCTGGCGCCGGACTTCTTCGGCGAAGTAATCCGAGGCGAAGAGCGACGGGCCGCTCTTCGGCGGCACGACGCCGAGCGGCTGCTTCTTTGCCTCTTCGCCGTCGCTCTGGCTGACATAGCCGTTCTCCACCATGCGGTCGATCACCCAATTGCGGCGGGTCAGCGCTGCCTCGGAGCGGCGGAACGGATTGTAGTTGGACGGGCCCTTGGGAAGCGAGGCCAGATAGGCCGTTTCGGCAATGGTCAGCTCGTTGACGGACTTGTCGAAATAGGTGAGCGCGGCGCCGGCGATGCCGTAGGAATTCAGGCCGAAATAGATCTCGTTCAGATAGAGCTCGAGGATCTTGTCCTTGCTGTAGGCCTGCTCGATGCGGAAGGAGAGAATGGCTTCCTTGATCTTGCGATCGAAGGTCTGGTCGGCGGAAAGCAGGAAGTTCTTGGCGACCTGCTGAGTGATGGTCGACGCGCCGACGAAGCGGCGGCCGGAACCGATGTTCTGCAGGTTCACCACAATGGCGCGTGCCAGACCACCGACGTCGACGCCGGGATGATTGTAGAAATTCTTGTCTTCCGCGGAAAGGAATGCTGCCTTGACGCGATCGGGAATGGCCTGGATCGGCACGAAAAGCCGGTTCTCCCGCGAATATTCCTTCATCAAGGCGCCGTTGCCGGCATGAATGCGTGTCGTCACCGGCGGTGCGTATTTCGCAAGCACCTCATAGTCGGGAAGTTCCTTGGAGACCACGCTCAGATAGATGGCCGCCGCAGCCGCCACACCCAGAAACAGGAGGCAGCCCAGCCCAAAGAAATATCCAATCAGTCTGATCATGTGATACTACCGGTGCTTGTTCTTCATGCGGCATGTGCGCGAGATCATCGCATAACCACGGGCGTTTTGCATGCTCGCGGTGTTAATGCAAGACGGCATTGAAACAAAGCCGTGCTTCACTCGCGAGCGGATGATAGTTCGCTGTAAAGGCGGGAATGTGAGCAAAATAGGGCTCGCCCCCGTATTCCAAGTTTCATTCAATTCTAATATTTAAAGCTGTGACATGGAAGCCACGGCCGATCATGGCATTCCGCGCCGTCAGCCGCCGTTCGCGATGATCGATACGCGATACTTCTTCACCGCCTCGGCCAGCCTGTCGGCGACCTTTTGCCGCCAATCGAGATCGAGCAACAGCTTCTCGTCTTCCTTGTTGGAGAGAAAGCCGAGCTCCAGCAGGATCGAGGGCACATCCGGCGCCGTCAGGACCTGGAAGCCGGCGTGGCGGTGCGGATTGTTGATCATGGAGACCTGGCCATTGAACGAAGACAACACATCCTGTGCCAGCGAGATGGAGAAGGCCTGCGTCTCGCGGCGGGTCAGGTCCATCAAAATGTCGTTGACGGCGGCCGGCTGCGCCTGAGCGTCGGCCCCGGCGATCTGATCGGAATTGTTTTCACGATCGGCGACTTCGCCGGCAAGCCGGTCCGAAGCCTTGTCCGAGATCGTATAGACGGTCGCGCCGCGGATATCCTTCTGCTTCAGCGTATCGGCGTGCAGCGAGATGAAAAGCGAGGCGCGATTCTGGCGCGCGATGGTCACCCGCTCCGACAGCGATAAATATTGATCCTTGTCGCGCGTAAGGAAGGCCTTGATGCCGGGCTGGGCATTCAGCTTGTCGGCAAACATCTTCGCGAAGGCGAGCGTGATGTCCTTTTCCTGCGTGACGCCGTCGGTGCCGGTCGCGCCCGCGTCGATGCCGCCATGACCGGCGTCAACGGCGACGAGGAAGATATTCGGATCGGCCTTCTGCGTCGGCTCGACCGGACCGACGTCCCTGGCGGTATCGTCGCTCGTCCAGCTCTGCTTCTTCACCAGTTCGGCAAATTGTTCGGCGGGCACCATCTCGGCATCGAGCACGAGCCGCTGCCCCTTGCCGCCTTCATCGGCCTGTACCTTGGCCATGACCAGCTTCACCGGCTTTTTCGCCGTCAGCACGATGCGGGCGCTGTCTGCATCCATCGTGCCGTAGCGGATATCCTTGAAGAGACCGGTCGGCTTGAGATCCGCGGCCGGGAAGCCGAATGCTGTTGCCGGCAGATCAACCACCACGCGGGCGGGATTGTCGAGATAATGGACCGTGAAGACCGGCTCTCGGTCCATGTCGATGACGATGCGTGTGCGGGCATCGTCGCCTGCTATGCGCGCGCCATAGGCGAGCAACGGGCCATCCGCCGCCGAGGCAGGCGCAAATGCCGAAAACACGACAAGAATCACAAGGGCAAGGGCCGCTGCCGCAAATCGCAAAGCCCTCACGCCAATCTCCGCCACATGCCGCAATCCCTTTACCAAGTGTCCAACGCGCCCCATATTGGTTTCAGCGTTGTTTTTGAAGCCCCAATAGCGGGAACCAGGTTTGACGTGATGGCCGCACCGACGATGCGCCGGGAGACGAATCGTTGATACATCCTCTCGCGTCCTCATCATCCGACGAATCCATCAATATTATGGCATACTTGGCTTTTCCCTTGCTATTGTGACAGATAAAACATACAACGCATATTAGGGTAGAAGTGTTGACGGGATAGAGTCGCCGCAAAGGCAGCCGCCTCGAGTACCAGGCGCCATAAGCGGCAGTCATCCGCCGTCTGCAGTACTTCCGCTCCGAACAGTGGATATCTGAATTTCCGGTTTCAGACGGGAAATTCATCGGTGGAGAGCCACCAAACGCTCTTTAAAGAGCACATTCATCGGACCCCTTTGTGGGTCTAAGGCATAGTCGATCTCGCTTGGTTACGGATGTTACCGCAGCAGCTTTTTCAGAAAGTCAACAGACCCCAGGGAACTGATGCCCCGGCTGCCGTCTGGATGCTGTCATCGCCGAACCACTTGCGACTTTCATTATCCGGTGCAGCAATGGCGGACCATGTCCGGCTTGTCCCAGTGACAGGCAGGCCCCCATCCGCTTGTCTGCGCCGAGGAGCACAGCTTTCATGGCAGACAAAATGCTTATCGATGCGTCTCACGAGGAAGAGACGCGCGTCGTTGTCGTTCGCGGGAACCGCATAGAAGAATTTGACTTCGAGTCTCAGCACAAGAAGCAAATCCGCGGCAACATCTATCTTGCAAAAGTAACGAGGGTCGAGCCTTCGCTTCAGGCCGCTTTCGTGGATTACGGCGGCAACCGGCATGGCTTCCTGGCCTTTGCCGAAATCCATCCCGATTATTATCAGATCCCCCTCGCCGATCGCCAGGCGCTTCTGAAGGCCGAGGCCGAAGAGCATCGCCGCGACGATGATGTCGAGCACGTCGAAACCGCGCTCGACCTTTCGCAACAGGAACAGCCCGATATCGGCATCGTTCCCAAGGGGAGCGAAGAAGCCGAAGTGCCGGCCGCGATCGCGGAAGAGGCCTCTGCCCCGGAGGCAGCGCCCGCCGAGGAAGCAGTTCCGGCCAAGAAGGCGAAGCCGCGCCGCAGCCGCAAGAAGGTGGTAGCGGAGGCTCCCGCCGAAGAGGCCGCTCCGGAAGCGACGGTAGCCGTCGATGCGCCGAGCGAGGACGAGGACGGTCCGTCGGGCGAAATGGCCGCCATGGTCGAAACCGATTCGATCTCCGAAGACGTCCGCTCCTCCAAGCGTCGCCATGATGACGACGACGATGACGATCACGACCATGAAGAGGAAGTGATCGAATCCGTCGGCGCCGAAGATGCGATGGAAGAGGTTCCCGATCGTACCCAGCGCAAACCGCGCAAACAGTACCGCATCCAGGAAGTCATCAAGCGCCGCCAGATCCTGCTGGTGCAGGTCGCCAAGGAAGAGCGCGGCAACAAGGGTGCAGCACTCACCACCTATCTCTCGCTCGCAGGCCGCTACTCGGTTCTGATGCCGAATACGGCGCGTGGCGGCGGCATTTCCCGCAAGATCACCAACCCGCAGGACCGTAAGCGCCTGAAGGAAATTGCCAAGCTGCTCGAAGTGCCGCAAGGCATGGGCGTCATCCTGCGCACGGCCGGTGCAAACCGCACCAAGGTCGAGGTCAAGCGCGACTTCGAATATCTGATGCGCCTGTGGGAAAACGTCCGCACGCTGACGCTCGCTTCGACCGCTCCCTGCCTCGTCTATGAAGAAGGCAGCCTGATCAAGCGCTCGATCCGCGACCTCTACAATAAGGATATCGGCGAGATCATCGTCTCCGGCGAGGAAGGCTATCGTGAAGCGAAAGACTTCATGAAGATGCTGATGCCGAGCCATGCCAAGGTGGTCCAGCCCTATCGCGACATCCATCCGATCTTCTCGCGCTCCGGCATCGAGGCACAGCTCGACCGCATGCTGCAGCCACAGGTCACGCTGAAGTCCGGCGGCTATCTGATCATGAACCAGACGGAAGCCCTGGTTTCGATCGACGTCAACTCGGGCCGCTCGACCCGTGAACATTCGATCGAGGATACCGCGCTCCAGACGAACCTGGAGGCCGCCGATGAAGTGGCCCGTCAGCTTCGTCTACGCGACCTTGCCGGCCTGATCGTCATCGACTTCATCGACATGGAAGAAAAGCGCAACAACCGCGCCGTCGAGAAGAAGCTGAAGGAGTGCCTGAAGAACGACCGCGCCCGCATCCAGGTCGGCCGCATCTCGCATTTCGGCCTTCTGGAAATGTCGCGCCAGCGCATCCGCGCCTCGGTTCTGGAAAGCACGACGCAGATCTGCTCGCATTGCGGCGGTACGGGCCATGTGCGTTCGCAGTCCTCCGTCGCGCTGCACGTCCTGCGCGGCATCGAGGAATACCTGCTCAAGAACACGACGCACGACATCACCGTGCGCACGACGCCGGACATCGCGCTCTATCTCCTCAATCACAAGCGCCAGACGATCATCGATTACGAAAGCCGCTTCGGCGTCGCGATCGTTATCGATGCCGACAATGCCGTCGGGACGCAGCATTTCGCGATCGACCGCGGCGAGCCTGTCGCCAATCCGGTGAAGATCGAAAGCCTGTTCAACTTCGCAGCCATCCCCGACGATGATGACGACGATATCGTCATCGAGGCCGATGAGGACGAAGACGAGGAGCTGGAAGAAAAGGCTGCGAGCACGGAACAGCAGCCCGCCCGCGCCGAAAGCAATGAAAATGGCCGCAAGCGCAAGCGCCGCCGCCGTCGTCGTGGTCGCGGCAACGATGCCCAGACAGCATCGGCTTCCGATGATGTCTCTGCTGCAGAAGACGCTGACGGTGAAGAGGGCGACGAGGATGAGAGCGATGCCGGCGCCGAGAACGCCGCATCCGCCGACAATGAAGACGACGCACAGCAGAAGCGCAAGCGCCGCCGGCGCGGCAAGCGCGGCGGCCGTCGCAACCGTGAAGGCCAGGGTGACGAACAAGCCGAAGGTAGCGAATCGGAAGCCGGTGAGGCCTTCGAGGCCGACAGCGACGACGCTGGCAGCGAAGAAGAGGCAAGCGTAACGGTGGCAGAGATTGCCGTTGTCGAAGGCGAAGCCGCTGTCGAGGCTCAGCCGGCCATGGCAGCCGTCGAAACGGCAGCGACCGTCACCGAGGATGTGAAGCCCGCCAAGGGCCGCGGTCGCCGGAAAGCAAAGGCTGCCGAGGCATCGCCGGTCGAGACGCCTGTTGTCGAGGAAGCATCCGCGACCGAGGGCGAAACCGAAACGGTTGCCGAAGCTCTCGACAATGCAGCCACGTCAGAGGCAATCGAGGACGAAGCCAAACCGGCGCGCGCGAACCGCGAGTCCAATGTTTCCTCGTCGGCACCGGTGGTAACCTCCAACCGCACCAATGAAGGCGGCGACGGCGAAGGTGAGCCGACCAAGCCGAAGAAGGCTGGCTGGTGGCAGCGCCGCGGCTTCTTCTAAGAAGCCCGATAACGAATGAATTGAGAAAGATCCGGCCGTGGCGACGCGGCCGGATTTTTGTTTTAAAGCATGTTTCAGCCACGTACAGGCGTACGGCGTCGCGACTTGCGAAAGCAGTTCCGCAAGCTCGTTTAATTCATTGATCCCTAATTTATTTCAGCCAGGCCGCCATGCGTTCGGTGGCTTCCTCGATTTCGGCATTCGAGCCAGCATAGGAGATCCGCATCGCGCGATGTCCATCCACGGGATCGAAGTCGAGGCCGGGCGTGGCGGCGACATTTATTTCCGCCAGCATCTTACGGGCAAAGGCCATGCTGTCGTTTGTAAATCGGCTGACGTCGACATAGGCGTAGAAGGCGCCATCCATCGGCGAGGCGATGCGTAAGCCGATCTCAGGCAGTCGGCGCATCAGGAAATCGCGGTTGCGGCCATAGCTCTCGCGATAGACATCGAGCTCGGCGCCAGCGCCAAGTGCCGCCTCGGCGGCGATCTGCGACAATTCCGGCGCGGAAATGTAGAGGCTCTGCGCCACGCGCTCGATGGGCCGCACCAGCCGCTCCGGCAAGACCATCCAGCCGATGCGCCAGCCGGTCATGCAATAATATTTCGAGAAGGAATTGATGACGATCGCCTCGTCGGTCAGCTCCAGCGCGCTCGTCTCCTCGCCGACGAAGGTCAGCCCATGATAGATCTCGTCGGAGATGAAGGCGATGGAACGGTCGGCGCAATAATCGGCAAGCACCTTCAGCGCCGCCCTGCCCGTCACCGTGCCCGTGGGATTGGCGGGGCTTGCCAGCAATACGCCCTTCAACCGCTTACCGCTTGCCGCCTGTGCCGCCTCCAGACTTTCAGGCGTGAGCGTAAACTGGGTCTCCTCGGTGACCGGGACCTCGACGACATCAAGGCCGAGCGCTGCAAGGATATTGCGATAGGCTGGATAGCCCGGCCGGGCGATGGCGACGCTGTCGCCGGCGTCGAACAATGTCAGGAAGGCGAGATTGAAGCCGGCCGACGAGCCGGTGGTGATGGCAATCCGCTTCGGATCGATGCTCAAGCCGTGGCGCGCCTGATAATGAGCGGAGAGCGCCTGCCGCAGGGCAAGCGTTCCCAGCGCATCCGTATAGCCGATGCGACCATGGCCAAGGGCTGCGCGCGCTGCCTCCAATGCCGCCTGCGGCGTGGGATGCGAGGGTTGCCCGACCGCCATGGAAATGACCGAGTGCCCGGCCTGGCGGCGGCGCGTCGCCTCCGCCAGGACATCCATGGCATGAAAGGGTTCGACATCGCTGCGCTTGGATAGGGAAAACAAGATCAATTCTCTCTCGGATCGGATCGGCATGCGACATTTGCCGCAATATCGGCTCGTTCACAATCCTGCGATTGCGGCTTTGTCGTGAAAATTCCTGTTTCTGGAAATAAGCAGGCACCGTAAATTGTCGATGCATGTTTGCGGATGTTAACCCGACGATGCTATGGCGCATCCGAGAATGACGTCTCCGCTCAGATCCAAACGAGGACCCAATGACCTTTTCTCTCAAAAGCCTGCTGACGGTTTCGGCGATTGCCCTGACAGCGTCCTTCGCCGCAATCCAGCCGGCCGCCGCGCTGGATGACCAGCAGAAGAAGGAAATCGGGGATTTCATCAAGGAATATCTCGTCGAGCATCCGGAGGTGCTGCTGGACGCCCAGGCGGCACTTGAGAAAAAGCAGGACGACGCCCGCGTCGCACAATCGTCCCAGGTGATCGACCAGAACAAGGACGCGATCTTCAATTCCAAGGATGATGTGGCCATCGGCAATCCGAAGGGCAGTATCACCGTCGTGGAATTCTTCGACTATAATTGCACCTACTGCCGGCATGCGCTCGGCGACATGGACACGCTGCTGAAGCAGGACAAGGACGTGCGCTTCGTGCTGAAGGAATTCCCGATCCTCGGCCAGGATTCGGTCGCCGCCTCCCGCGTCTCCAACGCTTTCCGCGAGCTTGCGCCTGAAAAATACGAGCAGTTCCACCGCAAGCTCCTGGGCAGCGATGGCCGCGCCTCCGAAGATACAGCCATCGAGGTCGCCACCTCGCTCGGCGTCAGCGAATCCGCCATCCGCGCCGAAATGGCAAAAGCACCGAACACCGACATGATCAAGGCAACCTACCAGCTTGCCTCCGATCTCAACGTCACAGGCACGCCGGCCTATGTCATCGGCAACGAAATGATCTCCGGGGCGATCGGCCTCGACGCCATCAAGCAGAAGATCGCCAATGTCCGCGGCTGCGGCAAAACCAGCTGCTGATTGGCGCGACAACCACCTTCACGACGGAAAAGCGAATAGCCCGCCCGCATTTTCATATCTTCGAATCGGCGCCGCGTCCTTGCGCGGCGCAAAAATGCCAAAATCGCGGCGTTTCCACACCTAGAGACATGCAACCTTCGCTCCGGGGCTTTCCTACAGGGCCTCGGGAGTCTATAGGTTGCGCTGCACTTTGACGGAACATCTGATGGCGCAAACAATTTTTGTCCTCAACGGACCCAATTTGAATGCCTTGGGCAAGCGCGAGCCGGGCATCTATGGCGGCAAGACGCTGAAGGATATCGAAGCCGACTGCAAGTCCGCGGGCGAAAGCCTGGGCTTCGTTATCGATTTCCGGCAGAGCAATCACGAAGGCGTGCTGGTCGACTGGATGCATGAGGCGGACGACAAGGCCGCCGGCATCGCGATCAATCCCGGCGCCTACGGTCATACGTCGATCGCACTGCATGATGCGATCCGCGCCATTTCCATTCCCGTGGTGGAGGTGCACATCTCCAACATCCACGCACGCGAAGAATTCCGGCACAAATCGATGATCGCGCCCGCTGCAAAGGGCATGATCTGCGGTTTCGGACCTTATGGCTACATCCTGGCGCTTCATGCGCTTAAATCCATCACCCAATAACAAAAATACAGGGCAAGAAATCCAATGGCTGAAAAGAAATCGGGTATCGACCAGGCGCTGATTCGCGATCTCGCCAACATTCTCAACGACACGGATCTGACCGAGATCGAAGTCGAACAGGAAGATCTGCGCATCCGCGTGTCGCGCGCCGGCACGATGCAATATGTTCAGGCGCCGATCGCCGCCCCGGCTGCCTATGCCGCTCCGGCTGCAGCAGCCGCCGCCCCGGCCGCCGCAGCACCCGCAGGCAAGACCCGCAATCCCGATAACGTCGTCAGCGCACCGATGGTCGGCACCGCCTACCTGGCGCCGGCACCGGGCTCGGCCGCCTTCATCCAGGTCGGCTCGACCATCAAGGAGGGCCAGACCCTGCTGATCATCGAAGCCATGAAGACGATGAACCAGATCCCGGCGCCAAAGTCCGGCACGGTGACTGAAATCCTCGTTCAGGACGGACGCCCGGTCGAGTACGGCGAAGCCCTGGTCGTCATCGAGTAAACGCCATGCCCATGATTTCGAAGATTCTCATAGCCAATCGCGGAGAGATCGCCCTGCGGGTGCTGCGCGCCTGCAAGGAACTCGGCATTGCGAGCGTTGCGGTGCATTCCACCGCCGATGCCGACGCAATGCATGTACGGCTTGCGGATGAGAGCGTTTGCATCGGCCCGCCGCAGTCGCGCGAAAGCTATCTCAACATCCATCAGATCGTCGCCGCCTGCGAGATCACCGGCGCGGACGCCGTGCATCCCGGCTATGGGTTCCTTTCGGAAAATGCCAAGTTCGCCGATATTCTCGAGGCGCACGGCATCACCTTCATCGGTCCGACGGCGGAACATATCCGCCTCATGGGCGACAAGATCACCGCCAAAGCCACCGCGCAGCAGCTCGGCATTCCCGTCGTTCCGGGTTCCGACGGCGAGGTGAAGACCGAGGCGGACGCGCTGAAGACAGCGCGCGAGATCGGCTATCCGGTGCTCATCAAGGCAACCGCCGGCGGCGGCGGCCGCGGCATGAAGGTCGCCCGCACGGAAGAAGACCTGATCGAGGCCTGGTCGACGGCCCGCACGGAGGCCGCAGCCGCCTTCGGCAATGAATCCGTCTATATGGAAAAGTACCTCGGCAAGCCGCGCCACATCGAAATCCAGGTTTTCGGCGACGGCGAAGGCAATGCGGTCCATCTCGGCGAACGCGACTGCTCGCTGCAGCGCCGTCACCAGAAGGTCTGGGAAGAGGCCAATTCTCCGGCGCTCAACGTCGAGCAGCGGATGAAGATCGGCAAGATCTGCGCCGACGCTATGAAGAAGCTGAAGTATCGCGGCGCCGGCACCATCGAGTTCCTCTACGAGAACGGCGAGTTCTATTTCATCGAAATGAACACCCGCCTGCAGGTGGAGCATCCGGTGACTGAGGCCATTACCGGCATCGACCTCGTGCATGAGCAGATCCGCGTCGCCTCCGGCGGTGGTCTCTCGGTGACGCAGGATGAAGTGCATTTCCAGGGCCATGCCATCGAATGCCGCATCAATGCCGAAGACGCCCGCACCTTCATCCCCTCGCCCGGCACGATCACGCATTTCCATGCGCCCGGCGGACTCGGTGTGCGCATCGATTCGGGCGCCTATCAGGGCTACAAGATCCCTCCCTACTACGACAGCCTGATCGGCAAGCTGATCGTGCATGGCCGCACCCGCGTCGAATGCATGATGCGCCTGCGCCGCGCGCTTGACGAGTTCGTGGTGGACGGCATCAAGACCACCCTGCCGCTCTTCCAGGATCTGGTTTCCAATCAGGATATCGCCAACGGCGATTACGATATCCACTGGCTGGAAAACTACCTGGCAAAAACATCGGCCTAGCCAGTGCCCGGAGCGCGCGGCAAACATACCGGCATTACCCCGGAGATTTTGCTGCGCGCCTACTCCATCGGGCTTTTCCCGATGGCTGAATCGGCAGACGACCCGGAAATCTTCTGGGTCGAGCCGGAATTGCGGGGCATCATCCCTCTCGATACGTTTCATGTCTCGAAGAGTCTCGCGAAGAAGATTCGTCAAAATCCCTTCGATATTCGCTTCGACACGGATTTCGAGGCTGTCATCGCAGCCTGCGGCGAACAGACCAGTAACCGCCCGAGCACCTGGATCAACGAGACGATCCGCTCGCTCTACTCCACCCTGCACCACATCGGCCATGCCCATTCGGTGGAGGCCTGGGAAGGCGATCAGCTGGTCGGCGGTCTTTACGGCGTTTCGCTGGGGTCCGCCTTCTTCGGGGAAAGCATGTTTTCCCGCCGCACGGACGCCTCGAAGATCTGCCTCGTCTATCTGGTGGAGCGCCTGCGCGAACGCGGCTTCACCCTGCTCGACACGCAATTCACCACCGAGCATCTAAAGACATTCGGTGCCATCGACGTGCCGAAGGATGCTTATGCGAAGATGCTGGAGGAAGCGATGGAATCGCCCAATCTCAGCTTCTCCGACGATCAGCCTTGAGCGCTGGACGCTTTGGACCACTTCAAATTCCGGTTGTGGTCTGCTATCCCTTCAGGCGAAGAGCGTTGGTGCATAGAGGTTCCACTTTGCCGTCGTAAATACCGGTCTCATCCAAATCACCCAGTGCATCGGGGCAGCATAACGCCGTCCGATGCATGATCATGTCCATCGGGTGACGGCCTGAGACCGGTTTGGCATTGTCAAAACGCGCCTAACGCAGCAACCGCTGTCTCAGCTCTTCAGCCGTCCCGCAATATCGCCATACCGTGCCCTGACGGGCTTGTCTCACCGCCAGCTTGGTGGACTTCCAGACGGAAGACCACGACGGTATGTGCAATATTCTTCAGGTCCGTTGGACCATTTCTCCTCGAACCTCGCCTCAGCCATGGATCGCCTGCAGCGGCTGCGGATCTCCGAGACCCTTCAGATCGAGCGGCAAGATCAGGCTCAATGCCAATGGCAAGAGGCTCGATGCCTGGCTCGTCTATAAATGCATCGATTGCGACAAGACGTGGAACCGGACGCTTTTCGAGCGCCGGACCGTTCACGATCTCGGCCCCTCCACACTCGAGGCACTGCAGCGCAGCGATCCGCAGTGGGTCCGGACGCAGGAATTCGATCTCGACGGGCTGAAGCGGAAAACCAAGCGCGTCGAAGAGCCGCCGGATGTCATCATTCGGAAGGAGACGATGCGTGAGGCAAGCGGCTGGACTGTGCTTGATATCGAGATATCAGCAGAATTCCCGATAAACCTTCGCCTTGATCGGCTGCTGGCGTCGGAACTGCCGATCTCACGTTCGCGGCTCCAAGCTCTCCAGGATGGTGGTCAATTGAAAACCTGTCCGGACCGCAGCGGCTTCCTGCGACACAGGCCGAAAGACGGGATGCGGATTACTCTCGACCTGTCGGAAATCGCCGATCGCCAAGCGATAGCTACAGCGGCCACCAATCCGGAGCGAAGCTAAAATCACGCCCGCAGGAGCGAGGCTTCTGCGGGTTGTACAATTCTGCCGCATATGTCTCGAAAGCGATTATTTCGCGCCGGCGGTGTCCGGCGGCGGAAGGTCGGACTTCTGCTTGCACTCTTTCAGCCAGACGTCATAGATCGGGTGCTCGACGGCATTGAGGCCAGGGCTATCGGCGAACATCCAGCCGGTGAAAATGCGACGGATGCGACGATCGAGCGTAATTTCGTCCACCTCGACGAAACCGTCCACCTTCTGCTGCTCGGTTTCGTCTCGCGAATAGCAGGCGCGCGGCGTCACCTGTAGCGCGCCGAACTGCACGGTTTCATTGACATAGACATCGAAGGTCGTGATGCGGCCGGTGATCTTGTCGAGGCCGGAGAAGACGGCAACCGGATTGGCAATGCGGGCAGCCTCTGCAGTGGAAACTGCCATGATGCCGGCGAAGAGAGCAACACCCGCTAAAGCTGCTGCACGCAAAGAAGCGCTCCGCGTGGAAAACGTCATATCCGCCAATCTCCGCTTGGTCTCGGTCAAAGCGCCGAGCAGAAGCCGGCATATGTCGCGCCTAAAGTCCAATTGTGGCCAAAGGACGAGCCGGACCTCTCCGCTCGGTCACCGGGCCGTTCAGTTGCCCGGGGTCCACGCGTCGTAGTCGCCGGTCACGCGCGGACGCTCGCCGGCAACGGCGAGAGAACCCGGCGGACGATAAGCCTGCGGCGAGCCCGTGGGGTTGGCGCGATGTTCTTTCTGCCAGTCCTTGCCGACATAGTTTTCCTTGGAAGGCGGAACGTCGGTACGATGATGCATCCAGCCGTGCCAGCCCGGAGGAATGGCGGAGGCTTCGGCATAGCCCTTGTAGATCACCCAGCGCTTCGGAAGGCCGTAGGAGGACATGCCGCCTTCGTAATAGACATTGCCGAATTCATCCTCGCCGACACGCTTGCCAAACCGCCAGGTCGCGAACCGCGTCCCCATGGTCTGACTGTTCCACCAGGTGAAGGTCTGTACGATGAGATTCCACATGTCTTTTCCTCGATACCCGCTAAGCGGCGAGCGATACCAGAATTCGATAGCTTGCTTATGCCGCCACTGAACCGGCTTGTCCAGTGATTCCAGCAGGCAAACAGGCTCATTTCAATGTCATCTTGAAGCCCAGATGCGTCGGCTTGAAGCCCAATCTCTCATAGAAGCGATGCGCATCCTTGCGCACCGCATTCGAGGTCAGCTGCACCATCCGCATGCCGCGGTTTTTTGCCTCTTCAATGCAGAAATTGATCATCGTCGCCCCGATCCCCTGCCCGCGCATCTCGGCCCGCGTCTGAACCGCCTCGATAATCATGGCGGACGATCCCCGTCCGGTGAGCGTCGTCGTGATCATCGTCTGGAACGTCCCGACCACTTCGCCGGCGCGTTCGGTGACATAGAGCGTCTGCTCGGGCAACGCCGCGATGGCGCGAAACGCACGGAGATAATCGTCATAGGCAGACGGGTCGGTCGTATCGCCGTGACCGCCCACGGCGTCGGCGGCAAAGAGCCCGATCAAGGCACGAAGGTCGGATTCTTTCGCTTCGCGGATAAGTAGTTCTTGTGAGGGCAATGTATCGTACCTACGTCTTTGTTCCGTGGAGGAACTGAAAAGCAATCATGTCGACCAGCGAAACGTATACGATCGAATACGCCAATTCTGCGTTGGGATCCGAGGCGGCAGCGTATATATTTTTCACGATATTGCTTGTTTTTATAGCCTTTCTTTCAAGAAGTCACATCATCACAAGCATCGCGTGGATATCACTTGCGTTGATTACCGCCTGCCTTGCTGTCGTGGCATTGCTCAAGCTTATTTTTCGAGCACGAAAGGCAATTTTGATCATATCGCCGGAAGGCATAAAGGATGCGCGATTGGGATCCGATTTTATCCCTTGGGACGATATCGAGAAAATTGACGTCCCTGCGCCCCGGCGAAGCCTATGGACGGTGTTGGGCATCATATTTCTGGGCCTTTGCTTATTCGTCGTTGCGATAACCCTGACCGATGGTGTGTTTTCCTTCGTCGAGCCGCTCGATTGGAGTCAACCAAACCATCATATTTGGTTGCTGTTAGCCCCAGGGCGCAGCGTTACAAGGAAGCTTCGTGACTCAAAGCACTCAATCCGGCCGGCGGCTGAGGATATGCAGCACGTCTGTATCCCAGTTTCGGATTTGACGTACGGAAAGCAACGGCTTCTGGAGCTGATGGTGAAATTCCATGCACGGTATAAGAAGGCGGAAAAGAATGAATAGGCGGCCTAGGCACCAAAAGCCGTGCCATCGACCAAAAGCCAACAACACAGCTCGAACCCAGCCGACTATTACGCAGCCAAAGGCTTCTCAAAGATCAGCGCCGGAATGCCCGACTGCCCGTCGCCGCAGTTTTCCGTGCGGCCGACCTCGACAAAGCCATGGGCTTGGTAAAAGGCGATCGCCGGCTCGTTTTGCGGTTCGACCTCGAGGCGCATGATCTCGGCGTCCGGAAAGCAGGTCTCAAGCTCGGCGAAGATATCGCGGCCGATGCCTTCTCGTTGATGCTTTGGGCTGACATAGAGCATATGGAGCATGACCGTCTTGGTCATTTCCGTGGACATGGCGGCATAGCCCATGCCGCCGATCGCCCGGCCGTCGTCGGCGACGAGGAATTCGGCGTTCTTCTTCGCCAGCCGCGCCTTCAGCGATGCCAAAGAGTGCCAGGAGGCATGCAACTCGCTGACCTTGTCGGCCCCATAGATATGGTCGTAGGTCGCATGCCAGGTTTCGCGCAGCAGAGCACGGACCTTTTCCAGATCCTGCTCGCCGGCGGTGCGGACGAAGAACACCTGCTATTCCTCTTCGATGCCGAGCTTGGCCTTGACCAGCGCCTGTACGGCCTGCGGGTTGGCCTTGCCGCCCGTCGACTTCATGACCTGGCCGACGAACCAGCCGGCAAGCGTCGGCTTGGCCTTGACCTTAGCAACCTGATCGGGATTGGCGGCGATGATCTCGTCGACGGCCTTTTCGATCGCGCCGGTATCGGTGACCTGCTTCATCCCACGCGCTTCGACGATCTCGGCGGGATCGCCGCCCTCGTTGAGCACGATTTCGAACAGATCCTTGGCGATCTTGCCGGAGATGGTTTCGGCCTTGATGAGATCGATGATCGCGCCGAGCTGAGCGGGCGAAACCGGAGTCTCTTCAATAGCTTTGCCTGATTTGTTCAAAGCCCCTAGCAGGTCGTTGATGACCCAGTTGGCAGCCATTTTGCCGTCGCGGCCGGCGGCAACCGCTTCGAAATAATCGGCGATAGCCTTTTCCGAAACCAGAACGGAAGCGTCGTAGATCGAGAGGCCGAGCTCGCGGACGAAACGCTCCTTCTTGTCGTCGGGCAACTCAGGCAGATGCTGGGCAAGCTCCGCAACGAAGGCGTCGTCGAATTCCAGCGGCAACAGATCCGGATCGGGGAAATAGCGATAGTCATGCGCATCTTCCTTGGTGCGCAGCGAACGGGTCTCGCCCTTGTTCGGATCGAACAGGCGTGTCTCCTGATCGATCTTACCGCCGTCTTCTAGAATGCCGATCTGCCGGCGCGCTTCATACTCGATCGCCTGACCGATGAAGCGGATGGAGTTGACGTTCTTGATTTCACAGCGCGTGCCGAATTCGCCGCCTGGACGACGGACCGAAACGTTGACGTCGGCACGCATCGAGCCTTCGTCCATATTGCCGTCGCATGTGCCGAGATAGCGCACGATCGAGCGCAGCTTGGTCATATAGGCCTTCGCCTCGTCGGACGAGCGGATGTCCGGCTTGGAGACGATTTCCATCAGCGCGACGCCGGAACGGTTCAGATCGACATAGGACATCGTCGCATGCTGGTCGTGCATCGACTTGCCGGCATCCTGTTCCAGATGCAGGCGCTCGATGCCAATCTCGATATCCTCGAACTGGCCCTGACGATCCGGGCCAAGGGATATGACGATCTTGCCCTCGCCGACGATCGGATCCTTGAACTGAGAGATCTGATAGCCCTGCGGCAGGTCGGGATAGAAATAGTTCTTGCGGTCGAAGATCGAACGCTTGTTGATCTGCGCCTTCAGGCCGAGACCGGTGCGCACGGCCTGCTTGACGCATTCCTCGTTGATGACGGGCAGCATGCCGGGCATGGCGGCATCGACGAGCGACACGTTGGAATTCTGAGGATTGCCGAACTCCGTCGAGGCGCCGGAGAAGAGCTTGGACTTGCTCAGCACCTGGGCGTGGACTTCCATCCCGATAACGACTTCCCAGTCACCGGTGGCACCGGGAATGAAGCGTTTCGGATCTGGCGTACGGACGTCGACAATGGTCATGGGAAGCTCTTGTATGATGCTGTTTTCTGCTTTGGTGAGGTAGAGCAATTGGCGAGGCGGCGCAAGACTTTCGGCGTACGGCGGTGCGCTATATGCCCGGTCCATAGGCGCCGTCGCTCTCTTCGACCAGCGATTTCGAAAGACCGATCGTCGGCACGTCGCTGTCGAGCTTCGGGGAATAGACGATCGACAGCCAGCGGATCTCATAGCCCCGCGCCCTGAAGAAGGCGATGGCGTCCGTATTCCCCGCATGGCTCTGCAGGGAGACCTTTTCCAGCCCCTGCCCGCGCACGTCCTCTTCGATCCGCGCAAGGAGAGCGGAGCCGAGACCCCGCCGAACGAAATCAGGATCGATCCAGAAATCGGAGATCGCCTCGTCCAGCGCCTCGCGCGCGGCCCATCCCACAGCCTCGCCGTTCAACTCTATGACTGATATCGTCAGCCAGAGATTGCGGGTGAAATTTTCAAAGGCTTCGCTGGCGCTTTCCAACAGCTCGCCTGTGCCGCCGATGGCACCCATGGCCTGCTGCCAGGAGCGCAGGCCGATGCTCGCCAATACTGCCGTTTCACCTTCATGGGCATTGCGAATATGGATCATCGAGCCCCCGCCATCTGCGAGTAGTAAAGCACCGGCCAAAGGCTTTTGCCAGCGGCGAGATTCGCCGGCACGGCTGACGATGGAAAAGCGCCTACAGAGTTGAGCTTGACCGCGAGACGCAACCTGTTTTAGAAAAGTGCATTAATGGAGTCTTGATGTCTAACTTTTGTCAGTCCCGGTAAAGGCCCCGCTCGCAAGTCTTCTTGCGTGCCGGGCCTGAAAAACGAAGCCCCGACTTCCCCAAGGGAAGGCTCGGATCGTTTTTGTGCGCCCTTTGGCGCTATACGGATTCTGACAACAATGGACATTTCCCGCGCCGAACAGCGCATCCTTCATTTGCTCGCCCAAGGCGGGCGCATCGAAATCGAACGCAGCGAAAACAAGAAGATCGAGACCGCCAATTGCTTTACGCGTGACGGCTGGGTCTACCCTGATTTCGATATCGACCTCTTCCGGCGGCTGAAACGCCTCAAGGCCATCAAATCCAAGGACGGTCACCCCTACCGCATCAGCGAAAAGGGATTGCGGCTGGTGAGGGCGCAGTTGAACAATCGATAGAATGGGCGGCGCTTCTGTGATCGGCGGGCGCTTACGGTCCGCTGGTTTCGTTATTTCTTCTTCTCTTGATCGCGATGCCACTTAATGGCGAAGAACATGCCCGTGCCTAACACGAGAATCTTGAGCGGAAAGAAGACGATAGGGAACCAATCCCACATTTTCGATATTTCCAGGCTATTACATGACACTATCTATCGGGAGGAGCACTACCTGAAAACTGCTGCATACAACATCAGCCATGTTGACGCAGATGAGATCATAACATTCCCATCACATCGCATGAGTGAGCTTGCCCCATGTTTCCGGACAGGTTGTTTAACCTGACAAGCTGGTGACCGCTTCTGGCGCATTCTTGCCACCTCTGTCACAACCGCAGCGTCCGAAACGGGCCAACGTTCCTGGTCAATGTGCTGGGAAAACAGCGCTTACCGAGAGCCGCCCTATCGGGCGGCTCTCACCGATTGAGGCAGGTGACGTGTGGACGTGCTTGGCGATCAGAATGTCCTGATGATCCCGGCCACCTGGTCGCCCAGACGATCGCTGTCCTCCTGCATCGCAGCGCGCTTCTGATCGACTGCAGCGATTTGATCCTCGCTGTCAGCCAAAGCCTTCAAGTAACGCTTCTTCAGATCGCTATTCTCTGGCACGGCGCCGATATTGCGTCTTATCCGCTCCTGCTCATTGGTGATCTTCTCCATTTCGCTATCGAAGCTTGCGAGCTCGTTCTGGGCAGCGATCTGCTTCTTGCGCGCCTCCGCCAGGTTTGCGAGCTTGTCCGTCAGCGCCTTATCTTGCGTTGACGCAGACCACCCGAGCAGCATGTCCGGCTCGGCATCGACCAGGGCGTAACTGTTGCTCTGAAGCTGCTCGTCGACAGCCGTCAGCGTCTTTTCCGTGCCGGCCGGCACAACCACCTTGAGCCGCTGGTGCGTTGCCGTCTTGCCGAAGCTCTCGGACGAGGAAAACGACCAGCCGTCCCTGATCGGGTGCTCGATGACAACGGTTCTTTCGCCGTCGAGTGCCCCTGACACGGTGTATGTCGTCGTCTGGCGATATTTAACGACGGCATTCATCATGCCATCGGAAACCTTCAGCGAGGCGATCTCCTCCGTCGGTGTCTGCTGCTCGCTGATCGATACCTTTCGATCGGTCGCGAAACTGGCGAGGCGCGTGTCCTCCTTGGGCAATGCCGAGAGCTGGGAATCGCCGATATAGCCGGTCTTGCCGTTGTATAGCGTCAGAATCCCCGGCGGCATGCTGACCCCGGTGGTGTTCTTGAGCATCACGGCGGCGATGGGATTGCGATAAGCGCTGCCGGCCCGATACATATCCACCATGTCGGCCTCCACCTCAGCATCCATGATCGGCACCGACAAGGTATCGCCATTGGCCAGATCGTAGGTCCCCGGAAGCTCGAAAGTGGCCGAGATATCGCTTTCGGTCGCGGCGGTGGGATTGGCGGCGGCAATTTGCATCGGCGCGACTGGACTTTCCAGCACGTCAGCCGCGTACTCCTTTCTGCTGAAGCCGCCCATCATTGCCTTGGCAGGCGCGGGCGCGGCCCGCTCCTCGGCATTCGAAGCGAGACGCTGCCTGTTGGAGAGATCTCCACTGTCGGGATCAGGGACATTGTTGGACGCCGTGTTAACAGGCACTTCCTGCCGCTCTCTCCAATAAAGCTGGTGCAGACCCTGCTTCAGCGTCACCGGCTCGGCAGACGTCAGCGTCAGCTTGACACCCTTCCAATCCTCGCCGCTCGCATTTTCCAACACCGTCCATGCCTGCAAGTGCGCCTTGTCATTTCCCTCGATGACGACCTTATAGGCGGTTTTCCAGATCGGCGACGGCACGACATAAGTGAGGCCGATATCGCCGCTGTTTCCTGCACCATTCACCTTGATATCGATGGTACGCGTGCGATCGTTCTTGCCGCGGGCAATGGCCGCAGCCGCCTTGGCGAGCTTTGCCCGCATGTCGGGATCGTCAAGCCGGACGGACGCATCCTCGCCGAGCGCCAGCGTCTCCACCGCACCATCCTTATCGATAATAGTCAGCAGGTGCACCGTCGCTTTCTCGTCGGCCTTCCTCGTCTCTATCCCAAGAATGTTTCCCTCAACGGTCTTGCCGCCGCTGGTGACCGACACCTTGGCGCCCTGCATCGATGTCAGAAGCGATGGCACGGATGAGAGCGCTTCCAGACTGAACGGCAGGCCCTTAAAGATCTCCTGCAAGGGCTGCGGCCCCGCCAGCGACATGCCAGCCACCGAGCCTGCAGACCCGTTGACCACCAGGCTCTTCAGGATGTCGTCGACCTGATCAAGGGGAACCTCGATCCGGATCACGCCGTCACTATTGATATCGGCTGATCGGGATACCTGGGCCAGACCGCCCGAGGACAGGGTAATGGATCGAATGGCCCCATTATCGGCCGCCAGCGAGATCGCTGGACATGACACGCCGAGGAGCAGAATCGCCGTAACTTGCTTGAGCATGAAGAGACCTTCCGATTCGGTTGCAGAGGACGAGACCAAGCGGCCCGCTGCAATTTATGATCGTATTTCGGTCTAAAATGTGATGGCGTCCGGGCGGGATGTTGGCGCATGAAAAAGGGCCGCCCGGACTGCCGGACGACCCTTCCCTTAGTGGCTTTAGATGCCGTGAAACTTGACGAGGTCGTTCACTAAGCCGCTCGTCCCATTGTAATGCTTACCACCACTTCGCCGGCGTGAACTTGCCGGCGGCCTGTTCGATGACGTGGGCGGTCTTGAAGAGGGTTTCTTCTTCGAACGGCTTGCCGATGAGCTGCAGGCCGAGCGGCAGGCCCTTCGGGTCGAGGCCGGCGGGGACGGCGATGCCGGGCAGGCCGGCCATGTTGACCGTCACCGTGAAGATGTCGTTGAGGTACATCTTCACCGGATCGGAAGCGAGGTCCTCGTCGGCGATGCCGAAGGCCGAGGACGGCGTGGCGGGCGTGAGGATCGCGTCGACGCCGGCGTTGAAGGCCAGCTCGAAATCGCGCTTGATCAGCGTGCGGACCTTCTGGGCGCGCAGGTAGTAGGCGTCGTAATAGCCGGCCGAGAGAACATAGGTGCCGATCATGATGCGGCGCTTCACTTCCTGGCCGAAGCCGGCAGCGCGGGTCTTTTCATACATGTCGACGATATCCTTGCCGTCGACGCGCAGGCCGTAGCGAACGCCGTCGTAACGGGCGAGGTTCGAGGACGCCTCGGCGGGGGCGACGATGTAATAGGCCGGCAGCGCATATTTCGTGTGCGGCAGGGAGATGTTGACGATCTCGGCGCCGGCGTCCTTCAGCCAGGCAATGCCCTGCTGCCAAAGCGTTTCGATCTCTTCCGGCATGCCGTCGACGCGGTATTCGTTCGGGATGCCGATCTTCATGCCCTTCAGCGACTGGCCGAGCGCGGCTTCGTAATCCGGCACCGGCAGATCGACCGAGGTCGTGTCCTTCTTGTCGACGCTTGCCATCGACTTCAACAGGATGGCAGCGTCGCGCACGTCGCGGGCGATCGGGCCAGCCTGGTCGAGCGACGAGGCGAAGGCGACAATGCCCCAGCGCGAGCAGCGGCCGTAGGTCGGCTTGATGCCGACGGTGCCGGTGAAGGCGGCCGGCTGGCGGATGGAGCCGCCGGTGTCGGTGGCCGTCGCGCCGGCGCAGAGATGTGCCGCAACGGCAGCGGCCGAGCCGCCGGACGAGCCGCCCGGAACGAGCTGCTGGTTCGAACCCTTGGCACGCCAGGGGTTGATCACCGGGCCGTAATAAGAGCTCTCGTTGGAGGAGCCCATGGCGAACTCGTCCATGTTGAGCTTGCCCAGCATGACGGCGCCGTCGTTCCAGAGGTTCTGCGTGACCGTCGATTCATAGTGCGGTTCGAAACCATCCAGGATGTGGCTGCAGGCCTGCGTATGAATGCCTTCCGTGCCGAACAGGTCCTTGATGCCGAGCGGAATGCCCTCCAGCGCACCGGCTTTGCCTTCCGCGAGGCGGGCGTCCGACACCTTGGCCATTGCAAGCGCCTTTTGCGGCGTCACCTTCACATAGGCATTGAGCTGAGCATTGGCGGCCTCGATCGCCGAGATATAGGCCTCGGTCAGTTCGGTGGCGGTAATCTGCTTGGCGCGCAGCTTGTCGCGGGCTTCGGCAATGGTCAGGCTGGTCAGTTCGCTCATTTTGTTTCGCTTCAGATCTGGAATTGGGCAACGGGTCGGAAAAGGCTCGAAGGGAACCGTTATTCGACGACTTTGGGCACCAGGAAGAAATTCTGATCGGTATTCGGCGCATTGGCGACGATGTCGGCGGCCTTGCTGCCGTCGGTGACTTCGTCGATGCGCTTCTTCATTGCCATCGGCGTGACCGAGGTCATGGCCTCGACGCCATCGACATTCACTTCGGAGAGCTGCTCGACGAAGCCCAGAATGCCGTTCAGCTCACCCATCATCCGCTGCGCTTCGTCTTCATTGACGGCGATGCGGGCAAGATGGGCGACGCGTTTGACGGTGGCGAGATCGACGGACATGGCATTCTCCGGATAGGATTTTTCCTATCGCTATAAAGGCCATGCCCGCCATACGCAACGGGTATCGTCAGGCAGAAACGCTCTCGCCCGCCTTCGGCGCAGCAACCACGGTCTTCGAACCTTCCATGCCAGCGATGAACTTTTCCGGCGTCTCGTCGATGATCGGGAAAGTGCCGTAGTGGCAGGGAATGGCGGTCTTGAAGTTGAAGAAGCGCTGGCAGGCAAGTGCTGCCACGGCACCGCCCATGGTGAAGCGGTCGCCGATCGGCACGATGCCGATATCGGGCTGATGCAGCTCGTTGATCAGTCCCATATCCGAGAAGATGTCGGTATCGCCCATGTGGAACAGCGTCGGCTCGTCGTCGAAATGCAGCATCAGGCCGTTCGCATTGCCGAGCGCGTGGGAAACGCCGTCCTCGGTGATCTGCGCGGAGGAATGCAGCGCATTGGTGAAGGTGGCCGAGAAGCCGCCGAGCCCGACTGTGCCGCCAGTATTGCCCATTTCCAGCTTCTCGACGCCCTTGGTTCCGAGCCAGGAGGCAAGATCGGCATTGGCGAGAACGACCGCGCCCGTGTCCTTGGCGATCTGAACCGCGTCGCCGACGTGGTCCGCATGGCCATGCGTCAGCAGGATATGGGTCACGCCATCGGCAACGTCCTTAATGTTGAGACCGGCGGCAGCGAAAGAGGAATTGTAAGTCAGGAAAGGATCGATCAGTATTTTTGCCCTGGCGGTTTCGATACGAAAAGCGGAGTGGCCGAGCCAGATGATCTTCATTGGATTTCTCCTTATGACTTGATTTGAAATGGTTGGGTGGTGTCTAGGAGATATCCCAAACCGCGGCAAAGAAAAGCGGCTTTGGCTTCAATTTGTTTTGACGAGAGCGAGACCTGATGACGACGCTGACCATCGAAGACCTAGCCGTGATGCTCCTGCCCGGTCAACCGATCGCCGGCCTCGACCTCGGCACGAAGACGATCGGGCTTGCGATGTCGGATCTCGGACGGCGCTTTGCAACGCCTCGCCCCGTCCTCAAGCGGGTGAAATTCACCCAGGATGCCGAGATGCTGCTCGCCTTCGCCGAGAAGGAAAAGGTCGCAGCCTTCGTCATAGGGCTGCCTGTCAACATGGACGGCTCTTCGGGGCCGCGCGTGCAGGCAACCCGCGCCTTCGTGCGCAGCATGTCGGACAAGACCGCCCTTCCCTTCATCTTCTGGGACGAGCGGCTTTCGACAGTGGCCGCCGAACGGGCGCTTCTGGAAATGGACGTTTCGCGGGCCAAGCGCGCCGAGCGTATCGACTCGGCGGCGGCGAGCTTCATTCTTCAGGGAGCTTTGGACAGGCTGTCGGCGCTCGGAAGAGCAAGCTTGCCCGATCTCGACGCCTGACGGCGCTTCCACCACGCGATAATGGCGGCGCGGCGGCGAAATCCGAAGATCGCAAAGACCAGCAGGCTATCGAAGGCAATCGCGCGGGCAACCAGCGGCGGAATGGTTTCCGGCGGGATGCCGAGGATCTTGCCGTAGATGTCGAACACCAGGTCATGCATCTGCCGCGTCAGCATGAAGATGCCGAAGCTCATGTCGTAGTACGACAGATAATACCATGCTCCGAGAAACGAGACCGGCCCGGCCCAGCCAATCAACAACCACTTCATGCGGTACCCCTTCGACGCTGAAATTGCGTCGTGCCAGCCGAAAGGACGAACCAATTCGACAACGCCATGGCGCTCAACACCATCGCGGGCAGCGTTATATCTAGTGCGAGCACGGCGAAGAACATCATCGCCGCGACGAGAAACACTAATTTTGCGGGTTTTGACCCCATGGCTGCACGCTTGATGGTTAACTCTTCGTCTTCTCACAGTGACGAGTTAACCGCCGCGGCGCAATGTAAACCAATTGTTAAGGTTAACGGCGGAGCGGGCTTGTGGATATCCCTCGCCTGAGCCCCGGCGTCAGCCGTAGACGCCGCGCACGATCCGCTTCAAGGCCGTTGCCGCCTTCTCCCAATCCTTGCCGTTTTTCAAAGGGAGACCGGCGCATTGATCGCTGACGGCTGACGCCAGTACGATGTGCTGGATGGCGGCAAAGATCATAGCGTTGACAGCTTGGGTATCCACGCCCTTGGGCGGCACCAACGAGCCGCGCATGCGTTCGATCCAGCCGGCGAGCGCCTTGGAGCGCGCCTCCGACAGGCGGCGAACCTGCTCGCTGCTTTCGGAAACTTCCCAGGCGACGATGCGGCGCATCAGCGGATCGGCGCGCAAGGCATCGAGAAACAGCATCGAAAGCCGCTCCATCAGATCGCCGTAGGTGAGAAGGAACATGCCGCCGGTGTCGTCGGGAATGCGATCCGTTACCCAGCTTCCGAGATCCGTGCCGATCGCTTCCACGAGACCGTTGAGGCCACCGTAATAGCGATAAATCAGCTGCTTGTCGCAGCCGGCGCCGCGGGCAACCGCGTTGATGCCGAAATTCTGGAACCCCTCCTCCGCTAGCAGCCGCTTGGCGGCATCGAGGATCGCCTGCTCGGTGGCGGCGCGGTTGCGCAGCCGCTTTTCCGGAACGGGCGCTTCCACGGGGATTTTAACGGCTGCGTTTGCAATGGCCATCGACTCGGCTCCAATCTGTCACCGGGCGGTGAATAGCAAGCCGGATCGCCTCGAACAACAAAGCCTTCGGGCTCTGGTCCGTCAAACCGCACGAATCCACAGATTAGAGAAACTGACCAAACCATATCGTGGTCTCGGACGCCATACCCGGCGGCAGTTCCACGGGAACGAAACCGCGTGACGACCAGAACCGGACGCCGCCATGATTGCTCGTGTTGGCACCAAGATGAACGCCGTGGACGCCATTGGCTCGAGCATTCGCCAGCCAGCGATCCAGCAATGCCGTACCGATGCCTTTGCCCTGGGCACGCGGCAGCAGGTTCATATGAATATGTGCGGGGAAACGTTCGATAAGGAGAGCGGGCGCCTGCTCGGGATGATGGATGGCCGATATCCGCTCCTGATCCGCATCCCAGAGCGCCGGATCGCCTTGCGGATCGGCATAATGCTGCCGCAGATGCGGCCACCATTCGCGCTCCAGCCTCTCCTCGAACGCCGCGGTGTCGAAGGCGCCGGCAATGTAACCGAACACACCCTCATCATCCTCGGCGACGAAAACCAGCTCGGGATGAAGCGTGGCGTAGGGCGCGGAATAGATGTGTCCGATCAGCCGACCGTCGCGATGCAGCGGGGCCGCGTCCTTGCCGGCATCCCCCGTCCCAAGCGAGATGGCATAGAGTTGGTCGATGTCGTCGGAGCGGACGTTGCGGAGTTTGATCATGGAAGCATTTCCATATGAACTTTAAAAGCTTTGCGATCAGTCGGTCAAACGTTCAAATCTCTTTTTGGAGGTGGAGATTTACGTCCATCCGTTGGTGCAACACACGAATGATGGCGATCCGCGAATCTTGCAACAGATAATAGATCATGTGAGAACCGACGGTATATTTGAAATAGTCTTGACGAATGTCGGCGCGGTGTCCGATTTTCAAACCGGACGCTAATCCCTCCAAGGCTTCAACAATTTCCGCATGATAGGTTTCAGCCTGCCTTACCGACCAGTTCTCGACGCTATATCGCCAGATGTCCTCGAGGTCGGCCTCAGCAAGTGGAGACAGACCGTACCCGCGAGGCTTATTCGCCATGTGCCGTTCGCATCCGCCTTAGGAAGGCGGCATTGTCAAAAGGAGCCGGCTGTCCGGATTCCTCCCCGGCGATCAATGCATCCTGAAGGGTCCTGACCTTCGCCTCGTGTTCTTCCAGCAAGCGCAAGCCGGCCCGAACGACATCACTGGCAGAACCATACCGGCCTGTTTGTATCTGAGCCTCGATGAAGGCGCTAAAATGATCGCTAAGTGAAACGGACGTATTGCGAGCCATTAAAACCTCCTGCGTTCATACCAATATATAATAAATATTAGTATCCCATCGATCTGGCTAGACAGTTCGCGGAATCACCGAGCGTAAGCTAGGTGGCCGGCGGATAAAGCAGATCGACAATGTAGCTGGCGTCGAAGCGGGAATCGAGCATGCCATAAGTGGCGCGCCAGCCGCCGGCCAGACGCGTTTCGAGGAAGGCATCGGCGATCTTGCCGGCTCCGAGGCGATAAAGCTCGGCCGCACCGGCTGCGAGCGCCATCTGCTCGACCAGCAGGCGGGCAGCGCCCTCATCCTGCTCGCAGAGCGCCATGGCAGCACGCAGGACTTCGATGGTCTTCTTGCCGGCAGGCCCGAGATCGCGGGCGAGACCGGCAAAGACGGTTTCGAACAGATCCCTGCCCCGGTTCAATACGCGCAGCACGTCGAGTGCCATGACGTTGCCGGAGCCTTCCCAGATCGCGTTGACGGGGGCTTCACGATAATGGCGGGCGATCGGGCGCTCTTCGATATAGCCGCTGCCGCCGATGCACTCCATGGCCTCATAGATCAGCGCCGGCGCGATCTTGCAGCACCAGTATTTGGCAACCGGCGTCATGACGCGGGCATAGGCCGCGTCCTCGCTGCTGCCGCTTGCCTTATCGAAGGCCTCGGCCAGGCGGAAAGCAAGCGCGGTCGCGGCGGCGACATCGAGCGCCATATCGGCGAGCACACGCGTCATTATCGGCTGGTTGACCAGCATCTTGCCGAAGACACTGCGGCCACGCGCATGATGCACGGCTTCGGCGAGCGAGGCGCGCATGATGCCGGCGGATGCCAGAGCGCAGTCGAGCCGCGTCAGCGTTACCATGTCGAGGATCGTGCGGATGCCGCCATCGGGCGCCCCAAGCAGGAAGCCGAACGTGTCGGTGAACTCGACTTCGGAGGAGGCGTTCGACCGGTTGCCGAGCTTGTCCTTCAGCCTCTGGAAGTGCAGACCGTTGGCCGAGCCATCCTCCAACAGCCGCGGCACGAGGAAGCAGCCCATGCCGTCCTTGGTCTGGGCCAGCATGATGAAAGCATCGCTCATCGGCGCCGACATGAACCATTTATGGCCCGAGAGCCGGTAGATGCCTTCGCTGACCTTGTCGGCACTCGTCCTGTTGGCACGCACATCCGTGCCACCCTGTTTTTCCGTCATGCCCATGCCGATGGTGACGGCACTCTTCTGCATGGCGGGCTTGTTGGACGAATCGTATTTGCGCGAAAGGATCTTCGGTGCCCAATCCTTCTGTATTGCCGGCGAGGCCATCATGGCGGCCACGGAGGCGCTGGTCATCGTCAACGGGCACAGATGACCGCATTCGAGCTGAGCCGTCAGATAGAAGCGAGCTGCGCGCACCTTGTGCGACTGGCCCTTCGCTTCGGGATCGGCCTGTGCATCCCAGATCGAGGAATGCAGCCCCATCGCCATGGAGCGGCGCATCAGCGCATGCCAGGCGGGATGGAATTCGACGACATCCAGACGCTCGCCACGCGGACCATGGGTGCGCAGCTGCGGCGCGCCCTGGTTCGCCATGCGTGCCAGTTCCTGCGCCTCGTGCGACGTGACGAACCGCCCGTGCTGCTCCAGCTCTTCACGCGTCGAACGCGGCAGGCCGGAGGTGAGATCGACGATCAGCGGATCGGAACGATAGGCATTGATACCGGTCCAGAGGCTCGGCTGGTTCAGGTCGGCAAAGTGGTCGTCGGTCCGGGTCTGTTGGGTCATGAATCGCTTGTAGAGCAAGAAGGTTGCAAAGGGAAACCGGAAGTTACGTCTCCCACCGGCGTAGGTCCTGTAGCGGGATTCGGGCGAAATTGCATGGGGAACAAGCGGCCTCGGCGCACACCCCCGCTTGCCCCACAGGCGCTCCCTCTTTATAGACCGCCTGACGAAATCCAGAGGGCAGGTTCATGGTCTTCTTTCCCCACCGCCACCTCATCGGCATCAAAGGCCTCACCGAGCAGGATATCACCTATCTTCTCGACAAGGCCGACGAGGCGGTCAAGATCAGCCGGCAGCGCGAGAAAAAGACGTCGACGCTTCGCGGGCTGACGCAGATCAATCTCTTCTTCGAAGCCTCGACGCGCACGCAATCCTCCTTCGAGCTCGCCGGCAAACGGCTCGGCGCCGATGTGATGAACATGTCGGTCGGCAACTCATCCGTCAAAAAGGGCGAGACGCTGATCGATACGGCGATGACGCTGAATGCCATGCGGCCCGACGTGCTTGTCATCCGCCATTCGAGCGCGGGTGCAGCCGCGCTTCTGGCGCAGAAGGTGTCCTGCTCCGTCGTCAATGCCGGCGACGGCCAGCATGAGCATCCGACCCAGGCGCTGCTCGACGCGCTGACGATCCGCCGCGCCAAGGGCAAGCTCTCGCGCATCATCGTCGCGATCTGCGGCGACGTGCTGCACTCGCGCGTTGCCCGCTCCAACATCCTGCTTCTCAACACCATGGGCGCACGCGTCCGGGTCGTGGCGCCCGCCACGCTGCTGCCGGCCGGCATTGCCGACATGGGCGTCGAAGTCTTCCATTCGATGAAGGAAGGGCTGAAGGATGCCGACGTCGTGATGATGCTGCGCCTGCAGCGCGAACGCATGTCCGGCGCCTTCGTACCCTCGGTGCGCGAATACTATCATTTCTACGGGCTCGACGCCGAAACGCTCAAGGTCGCCAAGGAGGATGCGCTCGTCATGCATCCGGGTCCGATGAACCGCGGGGTGGAAATCGCCTCAGAAGTGGCCGACGGCCCGCAAAGCGTCATCGCCGAACAGGTGGAAATGGGCGTCGCCGTGCGCATGGCCGTCATGGAGACGCTGCTCGTTTCGCAGAACCAAGGACCTCGCACCGAGGGAGCGGGCGCATGACCAACTCGATCGTCCTCCAGAACGTCCGCATCATCGATCCCTCCCGCGATCTCGATGAGATCGGCACGATCGTCGTCGAAGACGGCGTGATCGTTGCTTCAGGCAAGGACGCGAAGAACCATGGTGCTCCCAAGGGCGCCAGCGTTCGCGATTGCAATGGGCTTGTCGCCATCCCCGGCCTGGTCGATGCGCGCGTGCATGTCGGCGAGCCCGGCGGCGAGCATCGCGAAACCATCGCCTCCGCCAGCCGTGCGGCAGCGGCCGGCGGCGTCACTTCCTTTATCATGATGCCGGATACGGATCCGATCATCGACGACATCGCGCTTGTCGAATTCGTCAGGAAAACGGCGCGCGATACGGCCGTCGTCAACGTCTATCCGGCAGCGGCCCTCACCAAGGGCCTTGCCGGCGAGGAGATGACGGAAATCGGCCTTCTGCGGGAAGCCGGAGCCGTCGTGTTCACAGATGCCCATTCCGGCATCCACGACAGCCAGGTCCTGCGTCGCATCATGACCTACGCGCGGGAATTCGGCGCGGTGATTTCCTGCGAGACGCGCGACAAATATCTCGGTGCAAACGGCGTCATGCACGAAGGCCTGCTTGCAAGCTGGCTCGGCCTCTCGGGCATTCCCAAGGAAGCCGAACTGATCCCTCTGGAGCGCGACCTTCGCATCGCGACGCTGACACGCAGCCATTATCATGCCGCGATGATTTCAGTGCCGGAATCGGCTGAGGCGATCCGCCTTGCCCGTTCGCGCGGCGCCAAAGTCACCTGCGGCATCTCGATCAACAATCTCGCGCTCAACGAGAACGATATCGGCGAGTACCGGACCTTCTTCAAGCTCTACCCGCCGCTGCGCTCCGAGGACGACCGCACGGGCATGATCGAAGCGCTGGCCGACGGCACGATCGACATCATCGTCTCCTCGCATGATCCGCAGGACGTCGATACGAAACGCCTGCCATTCGGCGAGGCGGAAGACGGCGCCGTCGGGCTCGAAACGCTGCTTCCGGCCGCACTCCGGCTCTATCACAGCGGCCAGGTCAGCCTGATGCGGCTCGTCGATGCGCTCTCGACGCGGCCGGCGCAGATCTTCGGATTGGATGCCGGCACGCTGAAGCCTGGCGCCAAGGCCGATATCGCGCTTGTCGATCTTGACGAGCCTTGGCTTGTCGCCAAAGACATGCTTCTGTCGCGCTCGAAGAATACACCCTTCGAAGATGCGAGGATGAGCGGCCGGGCGGTTGCGACCTATGTCGCCGGCAAGCTCGTCCACAGTCTCTAGGATAAGCCTGGGGTTTACGGAGAATAAGACGTGATGGCCGAATTCTGGACTTGGCAGCTTACCCCGCAGACCGCGCTGGCCGGCCTCGCCATCGGCTACCTGCTCGGCTCGATCCCCTTCGGCCTGCTGCTGACGCGCATGGCCGGGCTCGGCGACGTGCGCAACATCGGCTCGGGCAATATCGGGGCGACCAATGTGCTGCGCACCGGCAACAAGGGGCTTGCGGCAGCCACGCTGCTGCTCGACGCCTTCAAGGGCACGGCCGCCGTCCTGATCGTTGCGCATTTCTTCGGCGGCGATGCCGCTGTGCTGGCCGGCTTTGCCGCCTTCATCGGCCACATCTTCCCGGTCTGGATCGGCTTCAAGGGCGGCAAGGGCGTCGCGACCTATCTCGGCATCCTGCTTGGCCTCGCGCCGCTGATGGCGCTGATTTTCGCCATCGTCTGGCTGGTCATCGCCTTCACCACACGCTACTCCTCGCTTTCCGCATTGGTTGCAACCCTTGTCATACCGGTTGTATTGTGGATATTGGGCGGCGACAAGATCGCCGCCGCCATGGCGCTGATGACCGTCATTTCCTGGTACAAGCACAGGGCCAACATCATCAGGCTGACCGCCGGCACAGAAAGCAAGATCGGAGCGAAGGGGTAATGGACACAGGCAGCGCAAGACGGACCGGAGTTGCGCTGACCGAAAAACAAAGGATCGCCTGGCTCAGGCTCATTCGCTCCGACAATGTCGGTCCGTCAACCTTTCGCGATCTCATCCATCACTACGGTTCCGCCGAAACAGCACTTGCCATGCTGCCGGAGCTTTCGCAGCGCGGTGGCTCGACGCGCGCCATCCGCATTGCCGACGAGCGGGACGCCCTGCGGGAGCTGGAGGCGGCCCATCGCTTCGGCGCGCGCTTCGTCGGCATCGGCGAGCCGGACTATCCCCCCGCCCTTCGCGAGATCGACGGCGCGCCGCCGCTTCTTGCCGTCAAAGGCAGCATGCCCACAGCGACACGACCGGCAATCGGTATGGTCGGCTCCCGCAATTCTTCGATCAGCGGCGCCAAATTCACCGCCATGATCGCGCGCATGTGCGGCGAAGCAGGTTATGCCGTGGTCTCGGGCCTCGCGCGCGGGATCGATACGGCCGCCCACCGCGCCAGCCTCGCGACCGGCACGATCGCCGCTTTGGCGGGTGGGCTCGACCAACCCTATCCGCCCGAGAATATCGGCCTGCTGAACGAGATTTGCGACGGCAACGGGCTCGCCGTCAGTGAAATGCCGTTCGGCTGGGAGCCGCGAGCCCGCGACTTTCCGCGCCGCAACCGCCTGATCGCGGGTATCTCGCTCGGTGTCGTGGTCGTAGAAGCCGCAACCCGCTCCGGCTCGCTGATCACGGCGCGTCTTGCCGGCGAATTCGGCAGGCTTGTCTTTGCCGTTCCCGGCTCGCCGCTCGATCCGCGCTGCGAAGGCACCAACGGCCTGCTGAAAGACGGCGCGATGATCGTGACGACGCCGAACGATATCGTCGAGGCGTTGCGGCCGCTCGCCGAGCCGGACCTCTTTCGCCCGCGCCCGGCAGAGACACCCGCCGAACGGACCAAGCCGCTTTCAGTGCCGCCCGATGATGCCGAGCATGACCATATCGTTGAGGCGCTCGGCCCGACACCGGTCGAAATCGACGACATCGTCCGCCATACCGGCCTGCCGATATCGGCCGTTCATTCCGTCCTTCTCGAACTGGACATGGCCGGCCGGCTACATCGCCATCCCGGCGGACTGGTGTCGATCTCCATGCTGGATTGAAAACTGTGACACGCATACCAATTCTAAGCATCGCATCGCCGCGCCAAGCGCAAAAATCACCTTCGCCTCTTGACCGCGACGAATTCCCTGTCCATGTCGGAAGGCCGGGAAGCCGGAAAAACCCGGTATCTCCCGCGCCTTATATCGGCGCGACCTCTTATTCAGAGACTTGATGATGAACGTTGTAGTGGTGGAATCGCCTGCCAAGGCCAAGACAATCAATAAATATCTGGGACCCGGATATAAGGTTCTTGCTTCCTTCGGCCATGTGCGTGACCTGCCCGCCAAAGACGGTTCGGTGCTGCCGGATCAAGATTTCGAAATGCTGTGGGAAGTCGATGGCGCTTCGCAAAAGCGCATGAAGGACATCGCCGATGCGGTGAAATCCTCCGACAGCCTGTTTCTCGCGACCGACCCGGATCGCGAGGGCGAAGCCATTTCCTGGCATGTGCTCGACCTCCTGAACAAGAAGCGTGTCATCAACGGCAAGCCGGTGAAGCGCGTCGTCTTCAACGCCATCACCAAGAAGGCCGTGCTCGACGCCATGGCCGATCCGCGCGATATCGACGTGCCGCTGGTCGACGCCTATCTCGCCCGCCGCGCTCTCGACTATCTCGTCGGCTTCAACCTATCGCCGGTGCTGTGGCGCAAGCTGCCGGGCGCTCGTTCGGCCGGCCGCGTGCAATCCGTCGCACTTCGCCTCGTCTGCGATCGCGAGTCCGAAATCGAACGCTTCATCTCGGAAGAATACTGGAACCTGTCGGCGATCCTGAAGACGCCGCGCGGCGACGAATTCGAAGCGCGCCTGGTGTCTGCCGACGGCAAGCGGCTGCAGCCGCGCGCAATCGGCAACGGCGAGGAAGCCGGTAGGCTGAAGGCCTTGCTGGAGGGTGCCTCCTATGTCGTCGACACCGTCGAGGCGAAGCCGGTCAAGCGCAATCCGAGCCCGCCATTCACCACCTCGACGCTGCAACAGGCCGCCTCCTCGAAGCTCGGCTTCTCGGCTTCGCGCACCATGCAGGTGGCGCAGAAGCTTTATGAAGGCTTCGACATCGGCGGCGAGACCGTCGGTCTCATCACCTATATGCGTACCGACGGCGTCCAGATGGCCCCGGAAGCGATCGATGCAGCACGACGCGCCATCGCCAACCAGTTCGGCGACCGCTACCTGCCGGAAAAGGCGCGCTTCTATTCCACCAAGGCAAAGAATGCCCAGGAAGCACACGAAGCGATCCGCCCCACCGATTTCGACCGCGTGCCGGACCGCATCCGCAAGTTCCTCGACGACGACCAGCTCAAGCTCTACGACCTGATCTGGAAGCGCGGCATCGCCAGCCAGATGGCTTCGGCCGAAATCGAGCGCACGACCGTCGAGATCCTGGCCGACAACGCCGGCAAGAAGGCAGGCCTGCGTGCCGTCGGCTCCGTCATCCGTTTCGATGGCTTCATCGCCGCCTATACCGACCAGAAGGAAGACGGCGAACAGAGCGACGATAGCGAAGAAGGCGGCCGCCTGCCGGAGATCAATGCACGCGAAAATCTCGCCAAGCAGAAGATCAATTCGACCCAGCATTTCACCGAGCCGCCACCGCGCTATTCGGAAGCATCGCTGATCAAGAAGATGGAAGAGCTCGGCATCGGCCGACCCTCCACCTATGCTGCGACGCTCGCGACGCTGCGCGACCGCGACTACGTGACCATCGACAAGCGCAAGCTGTTGCCGCAGGCCAAGGGCCGGCTGGTGACGGCTTTCCTCGAAAGCTTCTTCACCAAATACGTGGAATATGATTTCACGGCCGATCTGGAAGAGAAACTCGACCGCATTTCGGCCGGCGAGCTGAACTGGAAGGACGTGCTGCGCGACTTCTGGCGCGACTTCTTCGCCCAGATCGAAGACACCAAGGAACTGCGCGTCACCAACGTTCTCGACGCCCTGAACGAGACGCTTGCTCCGCTCGTCTTCCCGAAGCGCGAGGACGGCAGCGATCCGCGCATCTGCCAGGTATGCGGCACGGGCAATCTCTCGCTGAAGCTCGGCAAATACGGCGCCTTCGTCGGCTGCTCGAACTATCCGGAATGCAATTATACCCGCCAGCTTTCGTCGGAGGGCGGCACGGAAGCCGAATCCAACGGATTGAACGAACCGAAGGCGCTCGGCACCGATCCGGTGACCGGCGAGGAGCTGACGCTGCGTTCGGGCCGCTTCGGACCCTATATCCAGCGGGGCGACGGCAAGGAGGCCAAGCGCGCATCGCTGCCGAAGGGCTGGAAGCCCGAGGATATCGACTATGAAAAGGCGATGGCGCTGATCTCGCTCCCACGCGATATCGGCAAGCACCCCGAAACCGGCAAGATGATTTCTTCCGGCATCGGCCGCTATGGCCCCTTCCTTCTGCATGACGGCAGCTACGCCAACCTCGAAACTGTCGAAGACGTCTTCACCGTCGGTCTGAACCGCGCCGTCACCGTTCTTGCCGAAAAGCAGAGCAAGGCAGGCGGCGGAGCGCGCGGCGGTACGCCCGCGGCGTTGAAGGATCTCGGCGCGCATCCGGATGGCGGCGGCTCGATCACCGTTCGCGACGGCAAGTATGGTCCCTACGTCAATTGGGGCAAGGTCAATGCGACGCTGCCGAAGGGTACGGATCCGCAGGCGATCACGGTCGAGGAAGCCCTGGTTCTGATCGCGGCGAAGGCCGGCAAGAGCGGCGGCACCACCAAGAAGGCGCCTGCCAAGGCAAAGGCTGCGGCAGCCGGCGCAAAAGCGACGAAAACGACCGCCAAGCCGAAGGCTGCTGCAAAGAAGCCTGCGGCCAAGACGACAGCGAAAAAGAAGAGTGCAGAGTGAGCAGAGAACCGCGCGGCAGGAATCCATCGTCGGAACGGCGTTCCGGCAAACCCGGCCGCGCCGGCGAGGCGGGCGGTGACGCCGAGCCGATGATGGCGATCGTCCACGGCGTTCTGCCGCCACGCGAGGTCATCCTGCGCTTCATCGCCGAACATCCGCAGCAGGCCTCCAAGCGCGAACTGGCCAAAGCCTTCGGCCTGAAGGGCGAGAGCCGCGTCGCGCTGAAAGACCTTCTGCGCGAGCTCGAAGAAGACGGCATGGTGCAGAAGAGCCGCAAGTCGCTCATCCGCCCCGGCGCGCTGCCGCCGATTGCCGTTCTCGACATCACCACGCGCGACAAGGATGGCGAGCTGATCGGCCGGCCCGCCGAATGGGCAGACGAAAACGGCGTCGCACCTGCCGTGATGATCAAGCAATCCTCGTCGCCCGCCGGCCGCAACGGCAAGGGCAAGGCGCCGGTCGCCGGCATGGGCGATCGCATCCTCGCAAAGATTTTCTCGGCAGTGGATCGCGGCGGTCCGGCCTATACGGCTCGCATCATCAAGGTCCTCGACAAGCGCAAGGGCGCCTCCATGGGCGTCTTCCGCGAAACGCCCGGCGGCGGCGGCCGGCTGATGCCGATCGAGCGTCGCGGCGAGGAGATGGTCATCGATCCGGATTATACCGGCGACGCCAAAGATGGCGATCTCGTCGAGGTGGAAATTGCCCGCCTCGGCCGCTTCGGCCTGCCGCGCGCCAAGGTGCTGTCGGTCATCGGCTCGGTCGCCTCGGAAAAAGCGATCTCCATGATCGCCATCCATGCGCATGGAATCCCGCACGTCTTCCCCGCCGCCGTGATTGCCGAAGCCGATGCCGCCAAGGCAGCGACCATGTCGCATCGCGAGGATTGGCGCAGCCTGCCGCTGATAACAATCGATCCGGCCGACGCCAAGGATCATGACGACGCCGTCTATGCCGAAATGGACCCGTCGCCGGATAATCCGGACGGCGTGATCGTCACCGTCGCCATCGCCGACGTCTCCTGGTATGTGCGGCCGAACTCGCCGCTCGACCGCGAGGCGCTGAAGCGCGGCAATTCGGTCTATTTCCCCGATCGCGTCGTGCCGATGTTGCCCGAGCGCATCTCCAACGATCTCTGCTCGCTGAAGGAAGGCGTCGACCGCCCCGCCCTCGCCGTGCGGATGATCTTCTCCAGGGAGGGCCGCAAGGCCGGCCACACCTTTCATCGCGTCATGATGAAGAGCGCGGCTAAGCTTTCCTACCAGCAGGCGCAGGCGGCGATCGACGGTCAGCCCGACGACAAGACCGGGCCGATGCTGGAGCCGATCCTCAAGCCGCTCTGGCACGCCTACGCCATTCTGAAGAAGGGCCGCGACCGTCGCCAGCCGCTCGAACTCGACATGCCCGAGCGCAAGATCCTGCTGAAGACTGATGGTACGGTCGATCGCGTCTTCGTGCCGCCGCGCCTCGATGCGCACAAGCTCATCGAAGAAATGATGATCCAGGCAAACGTCGCCGCCGCCGAAACGCTGGAGAAGCGGAAGCAGGCTCTCGTCTACCGCATCCATGACGGGCCGACGCTCGCCAAGCAGGAAGTACTGCGCGAATTCCTGGCGACGCTCGATATAACGCTCGCCAAGGGTGGCAATGTTCGGGCCAACAGCTTCAACGGCATCCTCGCGAAAGCCGAGGGCACGCCGCATCAGACCATGGTCAACGAGATGGTGTTGCGCTCGCAGAGCCAGGCGATCTACAGCCCCGACAATATCGGGCACTTCGGCCTGAACCTGATGAAATATGCCCACTTCACCTCGCCGATCCGCCGCTACGCCGATCTCATCGTGCATCGCGCGCTGGTCGGCTCGCGCAGTCTCGGCGAAGGCGGGATCACGCCGGACGAAGAGGCAACGCTTGACGATATCGCCGCCGAAATCTCGACCTTCGAGCGCCGCGCCATGGCGGCCGAGCGCGAGACCGTGGACCGGCTCATCGCCCATCATCTGGCCGGCAAGGTCGGTGCGGAATTCGAGGCGCGCGTCGGCGGCGTTACCAAGTCGGGACTTTTTGTCACGCTGCCGGACTATGGCGCCGACGGTTTCATCCCCATATCCACGCTGGGCTCCGATTATTTCATCTATGATGAGGCGCATCAGGCATTGACAGGCGAAAGAACGGGGCTCGGCTATCGTCTCGGCGATGACGTCAGCGTGAGGCTCGCCGAGGCTGTGCCGCTTGCCGGGGCTCTGCGCTTCGAAATGCTGAGCGAAGGCCGGTCGATGCCGACCGCGGTGCGTTCCTTTCACAAGGCGACCCGCCGCAACAAGAACCAGGCCCGCAAGGCGCCGGGCACAAGACCGCCGCGCGGACGCAGGTAAAAGGCGGCTGCCGGCAGGAAGGAAACGCATTCATGACGGGCAGCCCATCCGACTCTCCCACCCGCTTCGGTGGCTCCGATGAAAGCGAGCGCCCGCTTGGACGATCGATTTCCCGCGGCATGCTGAACCGCTGTCCGCGCTGCGGCACCGGCAGGCTCTTCCGCGCCTTCCTGAAACCGGTCGATCATTGTGCCGCATGTGGCGAGGAAATCTTTCACCAGCGCGCCGACGATCTGCCGCCCTATCTGGTGATCCTGGTTCTCGGCCACGTCGTCGTCGGCGGCTACATGCTAATGGACATGACTTTCAAATTGCCGCTCTGGGCATATTTCGCCATATGGGTGCCTATCACCGTCATCACAGCGCTTGCCGTCATTCAACCGATCAAGGGCGGCGTCATCGGCCTGCAATGGGCGCTCCGGATGCATGGATTCGGCGGACATGACGACAGTCCGAAAGAATGGGACGAAGGGAACGGCCGGTCGTGACAATGCATGTCCGTCTGCGCAATCGGCCCGGACGAAGGGCCGAGGTTGTCTCACACCATTGCCCTCTTCTATCGGGAATCACGATCGATTCGCCTCATATTCGCGATTTGCGCGAGCCGGTTCATCAGCAACAGCTTGACATCAGCGATATTTCTTGTCTGAACATGCCGCGCATCAAGGGGACCATGCCGGAGGGTTTGACCGATCTCATGAAAGCCGACCCGTCACCTGAATTTGGCCGAGCCGTGGCTTTCTATGTTGCGCATCCGGATCGATTCGCCTGCCTCATGCTCCAGGAATTAGTTTATGCTTGAACCGACGAACGACAAGGCCGGCCATGTCGAAGAAATTCACTGGCCCTCGCTCGTCGCAGCCATTGCCTCCGTGTCCGCTGTCGGCATCGCCATCGGGCTGGGCCTGCCGCTTCTCAGCATCATTCTCGAAAAGCGCGGCATTCCCTCGAGCCTGATCGGGCTCAACACGGCGATGATGGGAATAGCCTCGATGCTGGCCGCGGTCATCACGACCAAGCTCGCGCATCGCTTCGGCGTCGTCCGGACGATGATCTGGGCGGTCATCCTCTCGTCGCTGAGTTCACTCGGCTTCTATTACGCGGAAAACCTGCTGCTATGGTTTCCGCTGCGCATCCTTTTCCATGGTGGGACTACGACCCTTTTCATCCTATCGGAGTTCTGGATCAACGCGGCCTCACCGCCTTCCAAGCGCGGCTTCGTGCTCGGCCTTTATTCCACGGTTTTCTCCCTCGGATTTGCGGCAGGCCCCCTGCTCTTCTCCGTGGTCGGCAGCGAAGGCCTGATGCCCTTCATCATCGGCGCCTGCATCATCCTGGCGGCGGCCATTCCGATCTTCATTGCGCGCAATGAGAGCCCCGTCGTCAACCAAAAGCCCGAACTGCATTTCGTCCGTTACATCTTCCTGGTGCCGACGGCGACGGCGGCGGTCTTCGTGTTCGGCGCGGTAACCGTCGGCGGCGGCTCGCTGTTCACCAGCTATGCGACGCGCCTCGGCTTCAACGAATCGCAGGCCGCATTGCTGCTGACCGTCATGGGCGTAGGCAATTTCGTCTTCCAGATTCCGCTTGGGCTGCTGGCCGACCGCATGCGCGACAAGCGGCCATTGCTCTCGATCATGGCCACCATCGGCCTGGTCGGCGCGCTCTTACTGCCATCGCTGTCATCGAACTGGATCATTCTCGCCATCATCCTGCTCTTCTGGGGCGGCTGCGTTTCGGGCATGTATACGGTGGGGCTCAGCCATCTGGGTACGCGGCTGACCGGCGCCGATCTGGTGGCTGCCAACGCTGCCTTCGTCTTCTGCTATGCCATCGGCATGGTTCTCGGCCCGCCGACGATCGGCACCGCCATGGATCTCGCCAATCCCAGCGGCTTTGCCTGGGCCGTTGCCTTTTTCTTTGGCCTTTATGTCCTGCTTTCGGGGATACGGCTGCTTTTCATGGGCAACAGAGGTTGACTTTTCGGGCGCGATTTGTATTTTCGCGCCAGAATTCGCCGTGGACCCCCGCACCGGCCGTCCACGGCGTTCATTTTTATTAAAGGCAGGACGACTATGGCCAAGGCTACCACTATCAAGATCAAGCTGCTGTCGACGGCCGACACTGGTTTCTTCTACGTCACGACAAAGAACAGCCGTACGATGACGGACAAGATGACGAAGACGAAATACGACCCGGTCGCGAAGAAGCACGTCGAGTTCAAGGAAACGAAGATCAAGTAAGTTTCCTAAACTTCAGGTTACAAAAAAGGCGCAACCTGCGGGTTTGCGCCTTTTTTGTTTTTGCTGAGGATTTCCAGAACGAAGCCCGGTTTTGCGACATCATCCGGGCTGAAAGCCGGCTGCATTGATGAAGAAGAAAAAACGCCGCCTTCGACGAACGAAGAGCGGCGTTTTTAAATTGGGGGCCGGCTAGCCTGCAAAACGGCACGAGGAACCGTTCTCTTTCTGCCTGCCAGCCGACCGACCCCACGACCCAGGAGATGCGGCGGACCTGAGCATCATGGGGTATCCTGGAAACCCTTGCGGGCTGTCTTTGTACTGGACTAAAATCGCGCGAAATCGAAAGGAAATCAACAAATTCTTAATGATAAAAAATACCTGCCTGCTCGGATGGTTAAAATTCATGACTTTGAGACAAAAGAATGTCCGATAGTTTTAACGATCCGAAGTCAATAAGGCTTAAGGAATAAAGATCTAATTCCTATGGTGGCGGAAAAATCCGAATATATATATTCAAGAAAATCTAAATATATAAATTACTTTCAGTTAAACTCACGCTTATCGACTTGTATACAGTAGGGGAGTTTCAAACAATTCACAGCTATAGAATAAAATTACGGCGAGATTTCAAGATTATTCCGAATGCACACGTATTCGGCTCGAATTAAAATAAAAGTACGAGCCTTTTCTTGCAGCAATGCAGTGGCGATACGTCTCGGTGGAACAGAGAACAATTTTTTTGACCATTGTTCAAAACTTGAAAAATACCCTCAATATCAGCAGGTGATCTCCGCTTTAACAATGCACTACCGTCAAGCGGCCGACGCGACGACCCTGTTGCGGCCCGCTCTTTTCGCTTCGTAAAGCGCAAGATCCGCCTGCTTCATCAATTGCTCCGGCGCCTCGATTGTGTCCAAACGGGACGAAATGCCGAAGGATGCGGTGATGTTAAGCGCGACACCATTATCTCGCAATTTCACCGGCATATTTTCTACCGCAGCGCGCAGACGCTCGGCGACCGCCGCCGCGATATCGGCTGTCGTATCCGGCATGACGACAACGAATTCCTCGCCGCCGTAACGGCAGGCCAAATCGGCACCGCGCACCGTTGAGCGGATGCGCGCCGCGAATTCCTTCAACACCTCGTCACCGGCATCGTGACCATAGGTGTCGTTGACGGTCTTGAAACGATCTATGTCGGTGATCAGAATCGAAAGGGGGCGTCCCCGCGCCAGGGAACGATCGAAAAGCACCTTGAGGTGATTGTCCAGGTATCGCCTGTTGTGTAGGCCGGTGAGCGCGTCGGTGACGGCAAGCTCGATGGTCTGCTGCACGCTGGCACGCAGCCGGTCGTTATAGCGCTTACGCCGTATCTGAGTGAGACAGCGGGCGACGAGCTCGTTCGGATCGATCGGACGGACGATATAATCGTTGACGCCGAGGTCGAGCGCACGGACGGTCATCTCGTCGGCGCCCTGCTCCGTCACCAGCAGCACGGGCAGGAAGCGCGTGCGCTCCAGCGAGCGAAGCTGTGAGCAAAGCCGCAGCGGATCGTAGCCTTCGAAATTCGAATTCACGATGACGAGCTCGAAAGGCTGCTCGGCCGCCTCGAACAAGGCGGCCTGCGGATCGGACATTGCGACGACCTGGGCGATCGGCTTGAGCGTGCGGATGATACGCTCCTGCGAATTGGCACGGCCATCGACCAGAAGCACCTGTCCCGCTTCGTCAGCACGGCCATCGCCGGCCCGAAGCAGATCCTCGATGCCGAAATTGCGCGCGGTCTCGCTGCGCATGTTCAATTCGTCGCTCAGCGTCTTCAAGCGAAGAAGGCTTTTGACGCGGGAGATAAGCTGCAGGTCGTTGACGGGCTTCGTCAGAAAATCGTCGGCACCGGCCTTCAAGCCGCGCACACGGTCGGCCGGCTGGTCGAGCGCGGTCACCATGACGACGGGGATATGCGCCGTGTGCGGATCCGACTTCAGACGCTCGCATACTTCGAATCCGTCCATGCCGGGCATCATGATGTCGAGAAGGATGAGATCGACCTGGGCGTTCGCACAAATGGCGAGCGCCTTCAATCCGTCTTCCGCCGTCAGCACTTCGAAATATTCGGCAAGCAGCCGTGCTTCCAGAAGCTTTACGTTGGCGGGGATATCGTCGACTACCAGGATGCGTGCGGTCATCAGTTCTTCCCCATCGTCAGGCGTCGCCCAGATAGGTCTTGATGGTCTCAATGAATTTCGGCACCGAAATCGGCTTCGAGACGTAGGCCTCGCATCCGCCCTGGCGAATGCGCTCCTCGTCGCCCTTCATGGCGAAGGCGGTAACCGCAATTACGGGGATGACATGGAGATCATCGTCTTCCTTCAGCCATTTGGTGACCTCCAGGCCGGAAACCTCCGGGAGCTGGATATCCATGAGGATCAGGTCCGGACGATGCTTGCGAGCAAGATCGAGCGCTTCCATGCCGTTACGGGTCTGGATCGTCGTATAGCCGGACGCCTCGATCAGATCGCGAAAGAGCTTCATATTGAGCTCATTGTCTTCTACAATCATTACCTGCTTAGGCATGGAAAGCTGTCCCTGCATCCGGTATTGCATTCATTCTCTCGAAATATAGGGTCGCGAGGAATCGATTCCAGAAATACTTGAATCGCAAACTACCGGCATTTGGTTGAAAAATAGGTAACTCACCCTTCAAAATGCAAAGTAACTTCAAGAACCCGAAGAAGAATGCATCCGACCCGCAAGAGACCGCGATTGCCGTACTCGGCTGGCTGGCCAACGAACCGGATATGTTCGGCCGCTTCCTGGCGCTGACCGGCGTGGAGCCGGCGCAGGTGCGCAACGCCATCAACGAGCCCGCCTTTCTTGCCGGCATGCTCGACTTCCTCATGAACCATGAACCGACATTGCTGGCCTTTTGCGAGGCGAGCGGCATTCCACCGGAGGCCATCGCCGCCGCGTCGGCGCATTTTTCGCCACCCGGCCTCGCCTCTGGAGAGTATTGACCATGGACGCCCCGTTCGAATTCGACGTATCGCATATCCGGCTGCAGGAGCGGCCGCTGATCGTTTGCGATGTCGACGACGTCGTCTTGCATTTCTTTGCTCCTTTCCTGACCTTCATCGATGGCGAGGGCTACGAATTCCTGCCACGCTCTTTCCGGCTGACCGGCAACATCGTCTCCAGGGACAATGGCTCCGCCCTGGAAGAAAAGGATGTTCACCGGCTGATCGAAGCCTTCTTCGAGGCGCAGGAACAATGGCAGACGCCTTTCGAGCGCGTTGTCGATACGCTCGGCGAATTCTCGAAAGACGCCGATATCGTCTTCCTCACAGCCATGCCGCCACAATTCTGGGCCCAGAGACGCCGCCTGCTCGACAGGCTGGATCTCGCCTATCCTCTGCTGGCATCGCTGCAGCCGAAGGGGCCGATCGTGCGGTCGCTGCATCAACAGCGCGCCATGCCCGTCGCCTTCGTCGAGGACATGGCCCATAATCTGCATTCGGTCAGCGAACATGTTCCGGAGTGCCTCCTGATCAACCTCAAACCGGACTCCATCGTCCACCGCATGGCGCCAGCCGTCGCGGCAGGGATCCCCCAAGCGAACGAATGGGGCCAGGCAGCGCCACTGATCCAGGCCCATATCGTGCGCTAGAACCTTTCCGCTTTTCTTCGAATCGCGAAAACGCTCTATGCTCTTATTTTCACGCATTCCGGACGGAAAACCGCTGCGCACTTTTCCTGGAAATGCGCTGAGGCTATACAACCCGATCTCAAAGCCCGATTTCAAAGGATGAGCCGCATCAGCGGCCGGCCATCCTTACGCTTGGCAACCTCCGAAAATCCGGCCGCTTCGAATATGCGCTGCGAGCCCACATAAAGGCCGACGGATTTCGATTGCTTGGTCCGCTCGATCGGACAGCCCTCCAACAGCCTCGCACCGGATGCCTTAGCAAAGTTGACGGCCTCCGAAAGCATGCGATGACTGTATCCCTTGCCGCGATCGCGCGCATTCATGAAGAAGCAGCTGACGGCCCAGATCGAGCTATTCTCCGCATCCGCCGGATCGAGCGGGCGCGATACGGTTTTAGGCGAATTCCATTGCGGCAGCTCGGCGCGCGGACCGATCTGCACCCAGGCGATCGGCTGCCCATCGATGTAGCCAAGGAGACCGGGTGGCGGTCCAGCCGCGACACGCTCCTGCATGAACCACTTCTTGGCCGCAGCATCCATCGTCTTACGTTGCGACGTCGGAACGCGGAAATAGGTGCACCAGCAACCGTAGCAGGCGCCGCTCGGCCCGAAGAGCACCTCGAAATCGTCCCAGCGATCGGGCGTTAATGGTTGCACGCTTAAATTCTGCACTCCCTACTCCCCGACAGTTTTCCGGCTTGAGACTCAGAAGCTTAAAACATAAAGTAGCGATGTTCAATTTTTGTTCTCGTTCGATGACCAATGCGCCCGACAAGATCTCAGGTTTCTGTCGCGATTGCTTGAGCGAGCAATCGGCCGCACGAACGCGCTGTCGGAGCTGCGGCAGCCCTCGCCTCGTCTATCATCGCGAACTCTACGGACTGACGCTGGCGCATATCGACTGCGACGCCTTTTATGCCTCGATCGAGAAACGCGACAATCCGGAGCTGGCCGACAAGCCTGTCATCATCGGCGGCGGCAAACGCGGCGTCGTCTCCACCGCCTGCTATATCGCCCGCATTCATGGGGTGCGCTCCGCCATGCCGATGTTCAAGGCGCTGGAAGCCTGTCCGAACGCCGTCGTCATCCGACCGAACATGGAGAAATACGTCCGCGTCGGCCGTGAGATCCGAAGCATGATGCAGGAGCTGACGCCGTTGGTGCAGCCGCTTTCGATCGATGAGGCCTTTCTGGAGCTCGACGGCACGCAGCGGCTTCATCACGATCCGCCGGCCCGCATTCTCGCCAAATTCGCCCGGAAAGTAGAACAGGAAATCGGTATCACCATCTCGGTCGGCCTTTCCTATTGCAAATTCCTCGCCAAGGTCGCCTCAGACCTGCAGAAGCCGCGTGGCTTCTCCGTCATCGGGCGGCAAGAGGCGCTCTCCTTCCTGGAGCCACGCCCCGTCACCACGATCTGGGGCGTCGGCAAGGCCTTTGCGGCAACGCTCGAAAGCGACGGCATTCGCACGATCGGCCAATTGCAGTCCATGGAGGAAGGCGATCTGATGCGTCGCTACGGCGTCATCGGGCAACGGCTTTTCCGTCTCGCCCGCGGCATCGACGACCGCACCGTGCATCCGAACGAAGCGGCAAAGAGCGTGTCTTCCGAAACGACTTTCTTCGACGACATTTCACGCCACGACGATCTCGTGCCGATCCTGCGCGATCTCTCGGAGAAGGTTTCGCGACGCCTGAAGCGCAGCGGCATTGCCGGGCAGACCGTGGTGCTGAAGCTGAAGACCGCCGACTTCAAGATCCGCACGCGCAACCGCCGGCTGGAAGATCCGACCCAGCTTGCCGACCGGATCTTCCGCACCGGGCTACGCCTGCTCGAACACGAGACCGATGGCACGAAGTTCCGCCTCATCGGCATTGGCGTCACCGATCTTGGCGACGCGGGGCGCGCGGACCCGCCGGATCTTATCGACGTACAGGCGACGCGACGCGCGGCCGTAGAAGCTGCCATGGATAAGCTCAAAGAAAAATTCGGCAACAAGACGGTCGAGACCGGTTATACATTCGGCGACAAGCGCCATAAATAACAACGACTTAAAATAAAGTCACCGACCAGTGACATAAAAATACGCGGCGGATAATCGCGTCATGCGCGCGATTCTTTGTGACGGAAAGCTCGGATTCAAACTTTTTTGGTAAATTTCCATTAGGACTTGGATTCTGTGACTTCCGAACGGCGCGGATCCGCCGTCGATTGTGTTTTGCGTACGGGTTCCTATGCGTATATCGGCTGTATCGACCATTCTTCTTGCCTGCCTGACGATCTCAGGCTGCGCCGCCCGAGGTGAGCGCGAAGCCGCGCAAGCCAGCCCGCCTTCGAAGGAAACGACCAGCTCCATCGCAAAGAGCAACCGGCCAGTGCCGTCCGTCGAAATCGGCGAAACGGTCTCGCGCGTCGAGCAGCAACAAGCCTTGGCGGTTGCAATGCCGACGAATCTTCGTCCAGAGGGGCTCATGCCTTCCGATCAGAGCGGCGATGACACTCCCGTACCGCTGCAGCGGCCGCTCGCCATGCTCGCGCCGTCGAATCCCATGCCTCGTGCCATGCGGCAGCAGCCGATGCAGATCTATGGCCACCGCTTCCGCGATGCCAAGCCGATCAACTTCGGCTCCTCCACCTCGCCCCGGAAGCTCGCCGTGCATGGCGTCGACGTCTCGCGCTGGCAGGGAGAGATCGACTGGGACACGCTGCGCACCCAGGGTGCGAACTTCGTCTACATCAAGGCGACCGATGGCGGCGATCATCTCGATCCGATGTTCAGGAAGAACTGGCGGGCCGCCCAGCAGGCCGGTTTAAAGCATGGCGCCTATCACTTCTTCTACTGGTGCCGGACGGCCGGCGAGCAGGCCGATTGGTTCATCCGCAACGTGCCGAAGGAAGCAGGCGCCCTTCCGCCCGTCATCGATGTGGAATGGAACGGCGAGTCGAGCTGCAAGCGCCGGCCCTCGCGCGAGCAGGTCCTTGCCAAGATGCAGGTCTTTATGGACAAGCTGGAGAGGCATTACGGCCAGCGGCCGATCGTCTATACCGCACCGGATTTCTATCGCGACAATCTCAGCGGCGAACTGCTCGACTATCCCTTCTGGCTGCGCGCCGTGGCCCAACATCCGTCCAAGGTCTATCCGGGCCGGAAATGGCTGTTCTGGCAATATTCCGGCTCCGGCGTCTCTCATGGCGTCGACGGCAAGATCGATCTCAACGCCTTCCACGGCAGCGAGCAGGACTGGCACAACTGGGTAGCCTCAAGCGCGCATTGATCGTCCGTTCGATCTCCGCCGATGCCTTCATGCCGAAGCAGGGTCGCCAGCCTCGCTTCGGCATTGCTGAATCCGGCTTCGAATAGATAAACCCCAAGGTTTCGCCGGAACGAAAAGGCAGGTCTTTTCGGCAAGCCTTCCTTAAACTTCAAAGCCTAACCTTGGCGGTACGAGTATTGCGTATTGGTTTGTGTTCATATGAAGCCGTTTTTGTTGCTTGGGCTGGGGCTGTTGTCGGCCACCGCCCTCTCACATCCTTCTCTTGCCGCGCCGGATGCCCGCACGCTGCAGATCGTGGTGTCGAAGGACAGGCAATCGCTTGCCGTCTATGATGGCGACCAGGTGATCGCGACCTCAAAGGTTTCGACCGGCAAGCGGGGGCATACGACGCCGAGCGGCATCTTCTCCATTCTGGAAAAGAAGGTCTATCACGAGTCAAACCTCTACTCGGCCGCGCCCATGCCCTTCATGCAAAGGCTGACATGGTCGGGCATCGCGCTGCACGAATCCAATTCGGTTCCGAACTATCCGGCATCCCACGGCTGCGTGCGCATGCCTAAGGCCTTCGCCAAGATGCTCTACCAGATGACCGAGCGCGGCGTGCATGTCGTCATCGCCAATCAGCCACTGGTGCCGCAGCCTTTCGAGAGCGCAATGCTGTTCCAGCCGCCGGCGGCACCTCCACCGGCACTGTTTTCCGGTATCGAACTGCGCCCGATGACTGCGAGCTTTCTGCCGCAGGGGCAATCTCTGCAGGTTGCGACGAACGACGTGACCTCGATCCGGATGCCGAAGGCACGGGAAATCATTGCCCCGCCCGCCGATCAGGCGCCGCTCAGCATTCTCATTACCCGGCGCGGCCTGCGTGAAAATGTCCGCGACCTACAGGATATCCTCAACGGGATGGGCTTCATCACCGGAACGCCCGACGGCATGCTCGGGCCGGCAACGGTGCAGGCGATCGAAGATTTCAAGAAGGCGCATGACATCACGGCGACGGGCAGCCTCGTCAGCCCCACGCTGATGAAGGCTGTTTATGCCGCCGCCGGCAAGGGCGAACCTCCGAACGGCGCGGTCATGGTCCGCCAGAACTTCAAACCGCTCTTCGAGGGCCCCGCCATCATCGCCGAGCCGCAAGAGGCGCTTGGCGTGCATTTCTTCACCGCCAACGCGATCGACCGGATCAGCGGCAAGGCCGACTGGTTCGGCATGACGCTCGAAGAAGATCTCAGCAAGCAGGCAAAGAAGCGATACGGCATCACCAGCGAGGAACAATCGCAATCGCTCGATGCCGCCGGACAGGCGCTTGCCCGCATCACCATTCCCGACGATGTCCGCCACCGCATCGAGGATCTGCTGACGGCTGGTTCTTCGCTGACGATTTCCGACACCGGCGTTGGGCCGGAAACCGGCAACGGGACCGATTTCATCACCGTCACCAACAATGGCGCGCTCGGCAAGAAGGGATAAAGCCTTTCCGCTTTTCTGCGAATCGCGAAAACGCTCTGTCCTTTATTTTACGCAATTCCGGACGGAAAACCGCGACGCACTTTTCCTGGAATTGCTCTTAAAGCGCGTCGCGAATCTTACGGATTCGCTCCATGCGCTTTAAGATCTTGATTCTTCGCATGTCGTTATCGCAAAACCGCTGCACACTTTTGCGCGACATGCTTTAAACCAGCTCCACATCGATCACGCCCGGTGCCGTACGCAAGGCGGCGGCGATTTCCGGCGTGATGCGATATTTCTCAGGCAGCGCCACCTCGACCTCGCGCATCCCTTCCTCCTTGATGACGATAAAAGAGACGAGGCCGTCGCCCCTGGCGTTCAAATGCGCGGCAACGGCCTTCAGCGGTCCGGCATCGCGGACATAGACGCGCAGCGCCTTCTGCATCTGCAGTGATTTCTCCTCCAGCGACTGCGCCGTCTGCAGCCGCAGGCTGATGCCTTCCGGACGCTCATCCGCCTGGGCTGTGATGACGAAGGATTTTCCGACCTCGAGCACGTCGCGATACTGGTTGAGCGTCTCCGAGAAGAGCACGGCTTCGAACTGGCCCGACGCATCCGAGAAGACGAAGATGCCCATCTTGTTGCCGGTGCGGGTCTTGCGCTCCTGCTTCGAGATCACCGTGCCGGCCAAACGCCCATTGCTGGCGCCCTGTTTCACCGCAGCCGAGAAATCGGCGAAGGGCTGTACCCGCATCTTGTCAAGCACGCTCTTGTAAGTGTCGAGCGGATGCGCCGTCAGATAGAAGCCGAGCACCTGGAATTCGCGCAGCAGCCGCTCCGAAGCGAGCCAAGGCGTATAGGGCGGGAACACGATCTTTTCCGGGCCAGAGGCTGCACTTCCGAACATGTCGTGCTGACCACTGCGCTTGTTTTCCTGCGCCACCTGGGCATAGCCCATGACGCGGTCCAGGCCCGCGATCAGCTGCGCGCGATCGATCTCGAAGCAGTCGAAGGCGCCGGCGCAGATCAGGCTTTCCAGAACGCGGCGGTTGATCTGCTTGGGATCGATACGCAGACAGAAATCCTCGATGCCGGCGAAGGGCTGATCGCCACGCACCTCGACGATATGATCAACGGCGGATTCGCCCACACCCTTGATGGCGGCCAGCGCATAATAGATGCGGTTGTCGCCCGTCTCGAAATGGCGGAACGAAGTCTGCACCGAGGGCGCGATGACCTCGATGCCCAGGCGCTTGGCATCCTGGCGGAAGTCGTTGACCTTCTCGGTATTGGACATATCGAGCGTCATCGACGCTGCCAGGAACTCCACCGGATAGTGCGCCTTCATATAGGCGGTCTGGTAGGAGACAATGGCGTAGGCTGCGGCGTGCGACTTGTTGAAGCCGTAATTCGCGAATTTGGCGAGCAGATCGAAGATCACGTCGGCCTGCCCCTTCGACACGCCGTTCTTGATGGCGCCATCGACGAAGCGCTCGCGCTGCTGGTCCATCTCCGCCTTGATCTTCTTACCCATAGCGCGGCGCAGAAGATCGGCTTCGCCGAGCGAATAGCCAGAGAGCACCTGGGCGACCTGCATCACCTGCTCCTGGTAGACGATGACGCCCTGCGTTTCCTTCAGGAGGTAATCGATCTTCGGGTGGATCGATTCGATCTCCTCCTCGCCATGCTTGCGGGCGTTATAGACCGGAATGTTCTCCATCGGGCCGGGGCGATAGAGCGCAACCAGCGCGATGATGTCCTCGATGCAGTCCGGGCGCATGCCGATCAGCGCCTTGCGCATGCCCGCACTTTCCACCTGGAACACGCCGACCGTCTCGCCGCGCGAGAGCATGTCGTAGGTCGTCTTGTCATCCAGCGGGATGCTGGCGAGATCGATCGAGATGCCGCGCTTGGCGACGAAATCGACGGCCGTCTTCAGCACGGTCAGGGTCTTCAAGCCGAGGAAGTCGAACTTCACGAGGCCGGCCTGCTCTACCCATTTCATGTTGAACTGTGTGACCGGCATGTCGGAACGCGGGTCGCGATACATCGGGACCAGTTTCGAAAGCGGGCGATCGCCGATGACGATACCGGCGGCGTGCGTCGAGGCGTGGCGATAGAGGCCTTCGATCTTCTGGGCGATGTCGAGAAGCCGGGCGACGACCGGCTCCTTGTCCGCCTCCTCCTGCAGGCGCGGCTCCTCCTCGATCGCCTTGCTGAGCGGGGTCGGATTGGCGGGATTGTTCGGCACGAGCTTGCAGATCTTGTCGACCTGGCCATAGGGCATTTCCAACACGCGGCCGACGTCGCGAAGCGCGGCGCGCGCCTGCAGCGAACCGAAGGTGATGATCTGCGCCACCTGCTCGCGGCCATATTTGGCCTGCACGTAGCGGATCACCTCTTCACGCCGGTCCTGGCAGAAGTCGATATCGAAGTCCGGCATCGAAACGCGTTCGGGATTGAGGAAGCGCTCGAACAGCAGCGAGAAGCGCAATGGATCGACGTCGGTGATGGTGAGCGCGTAAGCCACCAGCGAGCCCGCGCCGGAGCCGCGGCCAGGGCCGACCGGGATATCATGCCGCTTGGCCCATTTGATGAAGTCGGCGACGATCAGGAAGTAGCCGGGAAACTTCATGCGCTCGATAACGCTGAGTTCGAATTCCAGCCGCTCGCGATATTCTTTCTCCTCGTAGCCCGGCGCCATGCCGAGCGAGGCGAGACGCTGGTCGAGCCCCTCGACCGCCTGGGCGCGCAACTCCGCCGACTCGGCGCGCTCGGCCTCCTCCGCATCATCGGTAGCGCCGGTGAAACGCGGCAGGATCGGCTTGCGCGTATTCAGGATGAAGGAGCAGCGGCGGGCGATCTCGACCGTATTTTCCAGTGCCTCCGGCAGATTGGCGAAAAGCTTCGCCATGTCGGCTCGGCTCTTCAGATAATGATCTGGCGTCAGGCGAAAACGCGTATCGTCCGAGACGATTGCGTTGTGGGCAACCGCCATCAGCGCGTCGTGGGCATCGTAATCGTCACGCGTCGGAAAAAAGGCTTCATTGGTTGCAACGAGCGGAATCTCATGCTCGTAGGCCATCGCGATCATCTTCTGCTCATGGCGGCGATCATAGGTGCCATGCCGCTGCAATTCGAGATAGAGCCGGTCGCCGAACAGGCGCTTCAGGGTCAGCAGGCGGGAGAGCGCCTGCGCGGCATGCCCCTCCTTCAGCGCCATATCGATCGGCCCGCTCAACGAGCCGGTCAGCGCGATCATGCCTTCCGTGCCGATCTCTTCAAGCCATGAGCTGGTGATGTGAACGGCACCATTGCCTTCGCCGCCGAGATAGGCGCGGCTGACGAGATCGACCAGGCGTTCATAGCCCCGCTCCGTGGCGGCAAGCAGCACGATGGACGGCAGCTTGGCGAGCGCCTGCTGCGGCCCTCGCTTCTCGCCCTCGCCGCCATCTTCCATGTCAATCGATACCTGGCAGCCGATGATCGGTTGCAGCCCTTCGTCCATCGCCTTCTGCGAGAATTCGAGGGCAACGAAAAGATTGTTGGTATCGGTAATCGCGATGGCCGGCTGGCTGTCGCCTACCGCCTTGGCCAATATCTTCTTGAGCGGCAGCGCGCCCTCCAGCAGGGAATAAGCGGAATGAACCCTGAGGTGCACAAATTCCGGCGTTTCGCCGGCCGGCGTCGCCGTGCCGCTGCCACCCATATCCGCCATCTCAAACCCTTCCGCATGCCCAAATGAATCGGTGACATTTTCGGCATTGCGGATCGTAAAGTCCAGAAGTTGCTCCCATCAAATATGGGAACAGCCTGTGCAAACGGGGATAAAACTTACATCGCCATCATGATGAGGGAAAAGCTGGCAACGAACATGACGATGGAGGTGAATGCTGCAACGTCTCGAATGATATCGGTCATTTACGCGCTCCTTACTCGTTATGTTTCTTTTTTGTTCTATTTTTGTTCGGAAGTCAATAGGAGCATCAATAAATTTCATCACGCGACTCTTTCGTTCTCCGATGGACGCCGAAACAGTCTGGCGCTATGGAGATGGGGGACAGGGAGACCACGATGAAATCGCTTGCCTGCGGGCTCATTCTGCTTTCGCTTGCAACCACGGCCCGCGCCGAAGACACCGCCGCGCCCGGCCGCATCATCGATGCCGCAATCGGAGACTGGAACAAGGACGGCAAACCGGATCTCGCCCTTCTGGTGGCACTCCCCTCGGATGATCAGGCTGACAATCAGATCGGCATCAATATTTATCTACGCGATGACGAGCACGCCTTGCTGAAGCTCGCCGCACGCGCTCCGAACAAAATATGGGGTAGCGTCGAGCCCGGCGGCATCGTCGGCCAGGAACCATCGATCTCGGCGCTGCCGAACGGTTCGATCGCGATCGTCTCGCAGAACGACTCCATCGGTCGCGATCGCTGGCAACAGACGCTGACGCTTGCCCATCGCAACAACAGCTTCGTGGTGGCCGGCTATACCTACGGTTCCCGCGATACGCTCGAACCGGACAACAGTCACACCTGCGACTATAACGTATTGACCGGCAAGGTGACGAAGGACGGCAAGGCGCTGAAGGCCGAAGCGAGGACCGTCAGCATTCAGGCCTGGCAGGACGATTTTGGCGAGAAGGCTTGCGAAGGCAGCCGTTAATCAAGAATGTTCTCTTTTTGTTCTTTACAACCAGCACATTGAATGGCATCGTGCCCACTCACCAAACCTGGAGAGGGTCATGCCGGATCTTGCCGAGCTGAACGATTTTATTGTCATCGCCAAGGCGGAGACCTATGTCGGCGATGGCGAGAGACTGCCGTCCTGCCGCACCGGGTCGCATGACATCGGCTATGCAAGCGGCCGCTGGCGCTATCTCGACAGCTATTTCGGCGGCACGGATTTCGCCGGCCAGGAACTGGTCTGGCATGACGACGAGCCGGTCTGGGCCATGAATTATTTCGGCCATATCATCGAGCCCGATCTGATCGACGGCACCCGCGCCGGCATGGTGATCAAGGCATCGCTGCTGCGTCTTTATCTGGATGAAAAGCGTTTTCTCGGCGGCTTCGAGTTTGAACATGCCTATGGCCGCTATATCGACCGCAGCACTGGCGGCTGCGACCATTTCTTCGGCCATGAAGCCATCGTGGTGAACCAGTGCAAAGCCTACGAACTGGATTATCGCGGTGGTCTGATCGTTCCGTAGCGAGTAATCAGACCTCGACCACCTTGCCGTCGCTCAGTGTGACGCGGCGATCCATGCGGGCGGCGAGCTCGTGATTGTGCGTGGCGATCAAGGCCGCAAGGCCCGATTGACGCACCAGCGCTTCCAATGCATCGAAGACGTAATGCGCGGTCTCCGGATCGAGATTGCCGGTGGGCTCGTCTGCCAGCAGCACCAGCGGCGCGTTGGCAACCGCGCGGGCGATCGCGACGCGCTGCTGCTCGCCACCGGACAGTTCGGCCGGGCGGTGATCGGCGCGGTGACCGATGCGCATATAGTCGAGAAGCTGCGCGGCTCGCTCGCTCGCATCCTTGCGCGACAGGCCGGAAATGAGCTGCGGCATCATGATGTTCTCGAGCGCCGAGAATTCGGGCAACAGATGATGGAACTGATAGACGAAGCCGATCTCGCCGCGGCGCACGGCCGTGCGCTTTTCATCGGACAAGGCTTCGCAGGCCTGGCCATTGACGACCACCTCGCCGCCATCGGGATGCTCCAGCAGGCCTGCCACATGCAGCAGCGTCGACTTGCCCGTGCCTGAAGGCGCAACCAGCGCGACGATCTCGCCGCTGCGCAAGGCGAAATCGGCCCCCTTCAGGATCGACAGCCGCGTCTCACCCTGCCCATAATGACGCTCCACGCCAGAGAGCTGGAGAACGACGTTGCGTTTTATCAAATGCGGATTCCTTATTCGTAGCGCAACGCCTGCACCGGATCGAGCCGCGAGGCACGCCAGGCCGGAAAGATCGTAGCAAGGAAGGAAAGTGTCAGCGCCATCACGACGACGGAGACGGTCTCGCCGAGATTCATCTGGGCCGGCAATTTGCTGAGGAAATAGACTTCCGGATTGAAGATCACGGTGCCCGAAATCCAGGAGAAGAACTGGCGGATGGACTCGATGTTCAGGCAGACCACGACGCCGAGGATCACACCGGCAAGCGTGCCGACGACGCCGATGGCCGCACCCGTCATGAAAAAGATGCGCATGATGGCGCCTGACGTCGCACCCATGGTGCGCAGGATGGCGATATCGCTGCCCTTATCCTTCACCAGCATGATCAGGCCGGATATGATGTTCAGGGCGGCGACGAGGACGATCAGCGTCAGGATCATGAACATGGTGTTGCGCTCGACCTGCAAAGCCGAGAAGAAGGTGGCGTTGACCTGCCGCCAGTCGGTCAGGAAGATCTGCCGCCCGGCTGCTTCCTCGATCTTCGGCCTCAGCTCGTCTACATCGTCCGGATTGGTGATGAAAAGTTCGATCTTTTCGACGACGCCTTGAGCGTTGAAGAAGACCTGCGCCTCCTCCAGCGGCATGAAGACGACGGAGGAATCATATTCGGACATACCGACTTCGAAGATGCCCGAGATCGTGTATGCCTTGACGCGCGGATTGACGCCGAAGGGTGTGACATCGCCGTCCGGCGCCGTCAGCGTGATCTGATCGCCGACCGTCAGACCCAATTGCCGAGCGAGTCGGCTGCCGACCATTACGCCCTGCCCGGACGCGAAGCCGACCATGTCACCGGAAACGATGTGATCCGAAACGGTTTTGAGCTTCGTCAGATCCTCCGCGCGGATGCCGCGCACCAGGGCGCCGGTGCCGGAGCCACCGCGGCCGGAGGCAAGCGTCTCGCCCTCAACGAGCGGCAAGGCCATGGTGACGCCGTGGACTGCAGCGAACTTCTTTGCCAGCTCGGCATAATCATTCAGCGGCGAATCGATAGGTTGTACAACGACATGACCGTTGAAGCCGAGAATCTGCTTGAAGAGTTCGGCGCGGAAACCGTTCATGACGGCCATGACGATGATCAGTGCCGCGACGCCCAGCATGATGCCGACCAGCGAGAAGCCGGCAATGACCGAAATCGAGGCCTCCTTGCGCCGGGAGCGAAGATAGCGCCAGGCGACGAGCCGTTCGAATCCGGAAAACGGACGAGACGATGGGCCGGCCTTGAACGAATTTTCCTGCTGTTCCACTGCCGCACTCACCGCCATTCGCCTTCCATCCTATCTATCGCCGATCAGCCGGCGAGCCGCTTGATCGCCGCCTCGACCGTCATCGTCTCGCGAGCGCCGGTCTTGCGGTCCTTCACTTCCACTTCGCCGCTCGCGATCGAACGCGGGCCGACGATGATCTGTACCGGCACGCCGATCAGATCAGCGGTCGCGAACTTCGTTCCGGCGCGCTCGTCACGATCGTCGTAGAGCACGTCGCTGCCGGCCTTCGACAGCGCGGTATAGACCGTTTCGCAAGCGTCATCACAAGCCTGATCGCCGGCCTTCATATTGATCACCACGACATCGAATGGCGCTACCGAATCCGGCCAGATGATTCCGTTCTCATCATGCGATGCTTCGATGATGGCGGGAACAAGGCGTGTCGGACCGATACCGTAAGATCCCATGTGGACAGGATGCTCCTTGCCGTCCGGCCCCTGCACCTTCGCGCCCATCGGCTCGGAATATTTCGTGCCGAAATAGAAGATGTGACCGACCTCGATGCCGCGCGCGGAAAGGCGCTCACCTTCCGGAATGGCGTTGAAGGCGGCTTCGTCGTGCATTTCGGAGGTGGCCGCATAAAGCGAGGTCCACTTGTCGAAGATGCCCTTGAGGCCGGCAACATCATCGAAATTCGTGTCTTCGCCGGGAATGTCGAAATTGACGAAATCCTTGTGGCAGAAGACTTCGGACTCGCCGGTGTCGGCGAGGATGATGAATTCGTGGCTGAGATTGCCGCCGATCGGGCCGGTATCGGCGCGCATTGGGATCGCCCTCAGACCAAGGCGATCGAAGGTACGCAGATACGCCGTGAACATCTTGTTGTAGGCAATCACAGCGCCTTCCTGCGTCAGATCGAAGGAATAGGCATCCTTCATCATAAATTCGCGCGAGCGCATCGTGCCGAAACGCGGACGGATTTCATCGCGGAACTTCAACTGGATATGGTAGAGGTTCAGCGGCAGGTCCTTGTAGGACTTGACGTAGGACCGGAAGATGTCGGTGATCATCTCTTCATTGGTCGGGCCGTAGAGCATGGGACGGTCCTGCCGATCCTTGATGCGCAGCATCTCCTTGCCGTAAGCGTCGTAACGGCCGCTTTCCTGCCAGAGCTCGGCCGATTGCAGCGTCGGCATCGACAGCTCGATGGCGCCGGAACGGTTCTGTTCCTCGCGGATGATCTTGTTGACCTTGTCCAGCACGCGCTTGCCCAACGGCAGCCAGGAATAGATGCCTTGCGACTGCTGGCGGATCATACCGGTGCGCAGCATGAGCCGATGGGAAACAATTTCAGCCTCCTTAGGGTTTTCCTTCAGGATGGGCATGAAGTAACGAGACAGACGCATGACGCTTGTTCCAGATGGTTTGACGTTCCGCTTTTTGCGGAATCGTTAGCAAATTGTGTACTGGAGGCAGTTCATAACTGCTTCGGCGTTGGAAGGAAACCCGCATTCTGCAATAGAAGAATTTGGCAAACGCCCGGAAATACAGGCGATACAGCCTATTTCCGATGTTTCAAAAAAAGCACATTTATAAGGATTTACGACGGAAATCCGTCAACAGAAAAATTCTGCGCAACTGTAGCAAAAAAGCAAAAAAAAGGATGACAAAGCTCAATGTTTGAGCTAATTTTAGCTCACAAAAGAGGCAGGAAGGCTAAATTCTTGCCGTTTCGCGGTCAAGTCTTGGGAGGATCAGATCTTAGGCGCGTTTGCTCGCTGCCCCGGTAACGGATAAGGATCACGCGATACTTTAAAACAAGGCTTATGGCCTTGTTTTTTTTTGCTTTCTCAGCTCGACCTTCTGTCGATCAGCCCTCTGGCGAAAAAGCCTTTCCAGCCCTTCAGCCAGAATATGACAGGCGCATTTGAGATGCTTTGCCCCACCCACATGACAGGCGTGTGACGGATTGATGGCGATTACAGGGCACGCGGCTTGACGCGCCTTTCTCTACTATTTCTAGAGATCACTTATAGCTTGGAACGATCTGGGGAATGGAATCTATACTCAGTCCGAAGTAATGCGAGGCGATATACCAGGCGCCATAGATGAGAGCAGACACAAGCGTCGTGACGAGCACGACCCGCCAGGCTCGAAACTTCGTCGGGGCGCTTTCGACAGTGCCGAGAATCACATGATCGTCCTCGGCCTGGGTGCGCAGGCCAAACGGCAGGACGGCGAAGAGCGTAATCCACCAGATGACGAAATAAACGGCGAAACTGGCGATGATCTGCTGGGCCATTATGCTCCCTTCGAGACGTGTCTATCCGTCTCCTCCTCTTCCAAGCTGCTTATAGGGGCAAAGCAATCGTCTTTCAAAGCGCCGATCAGCGTCATAGCCGACGCGGCGCTGTAATGTCACACCTGCTCAAGCTCGATCAGCGTGCCGAAGAAATCCTTCGGATGCAGGAAGAGCACAGGCTTGCCATGCGCGCCGATTTTGGGCTCGCCATTTCCCAGCACGCGCGCACCGGCGGCGACCAGATGATCGCGCGCAGCAATGATGTCGGCAACCTCGTAACAGATATGATGCATGCCGCCATCGGGATTCTTCGCCAGAAACGCGGCGATCGGAGAGGCCTCGCCCAGCGGCTCCAGCAATTCGACCTTGCTGTTCGGCAATTCGACGAAAACGACAGTCACCCCGTGCTCCGGCAGTGCCTGTGGCGCGGACACCGTCGTGCCCAGCATGTCGCGATAGGCCTTGGAGGCCTTTTCTATATCCGGAACGGCGAGCGCGACATGATTGATGCGTCCAAGCATGATCCCTCCTCCCCGATCACAGCGAGGTTCAGCCGCCGGTGCGTGTAATGAACACGGTCACGAGAGGCTTCTTGCCCCAACCCTGATTGGCGGCAGCGCGAACGGCACGGCGCGTAGCCTCCTGCAGCATGCCCAGATCCTTGCGGCGGGCCCGCGGAATGCTCTCGATGGCGCTGACGATGGCGTCAAAGAGCGTATCCTCCATCTCCTCGCCTTCGTCATCATAGGCAGGCAGGCCGATCGGCACGAGATCGGGATCGCCGACGATATCATAACGGGCATCGAGCACGACATTGACGGCAACATGGCCGACATAGGAAAGCTTCTTGCGCTCGCCGATGCCCATTTCGTCGAAATCGCCGATCAGTATGCCGTCCTTGAAGATGCGCCCATGCGGTGCTTCGCCGATCACTTCGACCGGACCGGGCGCAAGACGCACGACATCGCCGTTGCGGACGCGCGGCACGGTGGCAATGCCGCTCTGCTCGGCCAGTTCCTTATGGGCGGTCAGATGCGTCGCCTCGCCATGCACGGGGATGACGACCTTCGGACGCGTCCACTCATACATCTTCTGCAATTCGTTGCGCCTGGGGTGGCCGGAGACATGCACGAGCGCTTCCGCGTCCGTCACCACATGCACGCCCTGCTCGATCAGGCCGTTCTTGATGTCCTGGATCGCCTTCTCATTGCCGGGAATGGCCCGCGAGGAGAAGACGACGATATCGCCAGCGGCCAATGCAACATTGCGCATTTCGTCGCGCGAAAGTTTGGCAAGGGCTGCGCGCGGTTCGCCCTGGCTGCCGGTCAGGATCACCACGACCTTATCGCGCGGAATATAGCCATATTCGTCTTCGGCGATGAAGGGCTTGATGCCTTCCATGATGCCGATATCGCGGGCGACATCGACAACGCGCTTCAGCGAGCTGCCGAGCAACAAAATTTCGCGGCCGGCAGCCTCCGCAGCCTCGGCAATGGTGCGGATACGGCCGACATTCGACGAGAAGGTGGTGATCGCCACCCTGCCCTCGGCATCTTCGATGATCTTGCGCAGGCTTTCGGAGACGTCCTTCTCCGACGGCGAAACGCCATCACGCAGCGCATTGGTGGAATCGCACATCAGCGCCAGCACGCCCTCATCACCGAGCTGGCGGAAGCGCGTCTCATCGGTCAGCGGCCCGAGCGAGGGTTCGTGATCGATCTTCCAATCGCCGGTATGGACGACATTGCCGAGCGGCGTGCGGATCATCAGCGACATCGGCTCGGGAATCGAGTGATTGACGGCGACGCCCTCGATCTCGAAGGGGCCGACATTGATGCGATCGCCGGCCTTGAAGAGCGTCACCGGGATCTCGCCCATCGACTTCTCATAGTCGCGCTTGGCTTCGAGAAGGCCGGCGGTAAAGGGAGATGCATAGATCGGAACATTCAGGCCCGGCCAAAGATCGTTCAGCGCGCCGTAATGATCCTCGTGGGCGTGGGTAATGATGATGCCCTTGAGGTTCTTGCGTTCCTTGGCGAGGAAACGGATATCCGGCAGGACGAGATCGACGCCAGGTAGATCCGGCCCTGGGAACGTCACGCCGCAATCGACCATGATCCACTGGCGCTGCTCCGCGGGGCCATAGCCGTAGAGGGCGAGATTCATGCCGATCTCGCCGACGCCGCCGAGGGGCAGAAACACCAGTTCGTCTTGCTTCGCCATCTGATTCCCAACCATCATCTAAAGAAAACGTCGCCCGCGGCGATCGGCATGATCCTGCCGTCCTCGGTCTCGAGCAGCAACAGGCCATTATCATCGATTCCGGAGAAATGGCCCGAAATCGAGCGATCCGGCAAGTTCACCGTGATCTTTTCCCCTATGCCGCATGCAAATTCGCGCCAGCGCGCGGTGATCTCGCGAATGCCCTTGCCACGGTTCCAGACATCGAGCGCTTCGGACATGGCAGCATAAAGATGGGCAAACAGCTCGTCCGGCGAAACCATCGAGCCCTGCTGCCTGAGGCAGGTGACGGGATACATCGGGTTGTCGGGCATGACTGCAATATTGATGCCGATGCCGATAACAAGCGCATAGCGGCCGTCGGGCAATGCTTCGCCCTCGATCAGGATACCGCAGGTTTTCTTGCGGCCGATCAATATGTCATTAGGCCACTTGATCTCGGCCGGCTCGGCGGCAAGCGGCAGCACGCCACGAACAGCTTGATGTACGGCGACCGCGACCGCGAGAGGCAGAGAGCCGAGGCGGTCCATGGGAGCGGGATCGATCAAGAGGAGAGATGCGTAGAGATTGCCGGCTTCCGATACCCAGGGGCGCCCCCGGCGTCCACGTCCGCCCGTCTGGCGCTCGGCGGTCACCCAAAGGTTCCCGGGGTCGCCCGCGCGTGCACGCTCGAGGCACACGCTATTCGTGGACGAAGTCTCTTGAAGGGCATCATGCCGGAAGTCGGCGAGCGACTTCCGGCTATTCAAGTCAGACGCCATCAAAACAGCGTCGCGGCAGCCAGATCGGCGGCCCCGCCGATTGCGCCGCCGAAGAAGACATAGGTGATGACGAACAGGCCGGAAAGACCGAAGACGAGGCGCAGCGAACCGGCCGTGCGGGTGAACTCGTCCGTGGCCTCATCGAACCACATCACCTTGATGACGCGCAGGTAATAGTAGGCGCCGACGACGGAGGCCAATACGCCGATGATGGCGAGCGCATAGAGATGCGCCTGGATGGCCGCGACGAAGACGAAGTACTTTCCGAAGAAGCCTGCGAGCGGCGGAATGCCGGCCAGCGAGAACATCAGCGCCGTCAGCACCACCGCCATGAACGGGTTGGTCGCGGAAAGGCCGGCGAGATCGTCGATGTTTTCGACCTGGCGGCCATCCTTGCGGCGCATCGCCATGATGATGGCGAAGGAGCCGAGCGTCATGACCATGTAGATGACCATGTAGAGCATGACGCCGGAGACGCCTGTCTTGGTGCCGGCGGCGAGGCCCACAAGCGCATAGCCCATGTGACCGATCGACGAATAGGCCATCAGCCGCTTGAAGTTGCGCTGACCGATCGCGGCGAAGGCGCCGAGCAGCATCGAGGCGATCGAGATGAACACGATGATCTGCTGCCAGTCGGCAAGCACCGGCTGGAAAGCGGTGACGACGATGCGCGTCAGGATCGCCATGGCGGCAACCTTGGGTGCCGCCGCGAAGAAGGCGGTGACCGGGGTCGGCGCACCTTCGTAGACATCGGGCGTCCACATATGGAACGGCACGGCGGAGATCTTGAACGCAAGACCCGCAAGCACGAAGACCAGACCGAAGACGAGGCCGAGCGAACGGGTCTCGGCACTGAGCGCGGTTGCGATGGCATCGAAGGTCGTATGACCGGTGAAGCCGTAGACCAGCGACATGCCGTAGAGCAGCATACCGGAAGACAGCGCCCCGAGGACGAAGTACTTCAGGCCGGCTTCGGTCGACTTGACGCTATCACGGTTGATGGCGGCGACGACGTAGAGGGCCAGCGATTGCAGTTCCAGCGACAAATAGAGCGAGATCAGGTCATGCGCCGAGATCATCAGCAGAATGCCGAGGGTCGCCAGCAGCAAGAGCACCGGGAATTCGAAGCGATCGAGCTGCTGCTCGCGCGCCTGGCCCATGCTCATGAACATGGCGACGATCGAGCCTACCAGGGCGACGATCTTCATGAAGCGGGAGAAGCCGTCGGCGAGGTAGGCGCCGCCATAGGCTAGCCCCTCGCCCGGGACGAAGATGATCCAGAGACCGGCCACCGCGAGGAGCGCGATGGCAAGACCGGTGACCGTGGGTCCCGACCGCTCGCCCGAGAACACCCCGATCATGAGCAACGCAAGCGCACCGACCGCGAGGATGAGCTCCGGAATGGAAAGATGCAGACTTGCAAGAATTGTGTCAGCAGTCATGTCGAATAGGTCCCGTCATCAATTCATCGACAGCGCAACATTCTGCGCAGCGTGCAGGGCAGCGGTATAATTGTTCACCAACAAATCCACCGAAGCGGCCGTGGCATCGAAGATCGGAGCCGGATAGACGCCGAAGAAGATTGTGAGCGCGATCAACGGATAGAGGATCAGCTGTTCACGCGGCGACAGATCCAGAAGCTTCTTCAGGTTTTCCTTCTCCAGCGCGCCGAAAATGACGCGGCGATAGAGCCAGAGCGCATAGGCTGCCGACAGGATCACGCCGGTCGCGGCAAAGAGCGCAACCCAGGTATTGGCGCGGAAGACGCCGATCAGGGTCAGGAATTCGCCGATGAAGCCGGAGGTGCCTGGCAGGCCGACATTGGCCATGGTGAAGACCATCATGGCGACGGCGTATTTCGGCATGTTGTTGACCAGGCCGCCATAGGCCGCGATCTCGCGGGTATGGGTGCGGTCGTAGATCACGCCGACGCAGAGGAAGAGCGCGCCTGAGACGATGCCATGCGAGAGCATCTGGAAGATCGCTCCCTGGACACCCTGCTGGTTGGCCGCGAAGATGCCCATGGTCACATAGCCCATGTGGGCGACGGACGAATAGGCGATCAGTTTCTTGATGTCATCCTGCATCATCGCGACCAGCGAGGTGTAGATGATGGCGATGACCGAAAGCGCGAAGACGAGCGGCGCGAAATATTCCGAAGCGTTCGGGAACATGCCGAGCGAAAAGCGGATGAGGCCGTAGCCGCCGAGCTTCAGAAGGATGCCTGCGAGGATGACCGAGCCTGCCGTCGGCGCCTGAACGTGCGCGTCGGGAAGCCAGGTGTGAACCGGCCACATCGGCATCTTCACCGCGAAGGAGGCGAAGAAGGCCAGCCATAGCCATGTCTGCATCTGCGGCGGGAACTTGTACTGCAGCAGCGTCGGGATATCGGTCGTGCCGGACTGCCAGTACATCGCCATGATGGCAAGCAGCATCAGCACGGAGCCGAGCAGCGTGTAGAGGAAGAACTTGTAGCTGGCGTAGACGCGATCCTTGCCGCCCCAGACGCCGATGATCAGGAACATCGGAATGAGGCCGGCTTCGAAGAAGACGTAGAACAGCACGATATCCAGCGACGTGAACACGCCGACCATCATCGTCTCGAGGACGAGGAAGGCGATCATGTAGTCCTTCAGCCGCTTTTCGACCGAGAGCCAGCTGGCAAGCACGCAGAAGGGCATCAGGAAAGTCGAGAGAATGACGAACAGCATGGAGATGCCGTCAACGCCCATGTGATAGCTGATGCCGCCGGTGAGCCACTCACGCTTTTCGATCAGCTGGAAGCCCGGATTGGCGTTGTCGAACCAGATCCAGACGAACAGCGACACGATGAAGGTGACGATGGTCGTCGCCAGCGAGATGTTCAGGACATTCCGGCGGCCGTTGGCCCCGTTCTCCTGCGTGAACAGCAGGAGAAGGACGCCGACCAGCGGCAGAAAAGTGACCGTTGAAAGAATAGGCCAATCGGTCATCAGAGGGAACTCCCGAGCATCATCCAGGTAACGAGGGCGGCAATGCCGAGCAGCATCGCGAAGGCATAGTGATAGAGGTAGCCGGTCTGCAGGCGCACGACGCGGTTGGTGACATCGACGACGCGGGCGGCAATGCCGTTCGGGCCGATGGTGTCGATGACCCCGATGTCGCCCTTCTGCCAGAGGAAGCGGCCAAGCGCCTTGGCGGTGCGGACAAAGAGGAAGTCATAGAGTTCGTCGAAATACCACTTGTTCAAAAGGAACTCGTAGAGCACGCGCTGCTGCTGAGCGAGCCGGCGCGGCGTCTCCGGCGACTGGATATAGAAATACCAGGCGGTGACGAGGCCGAGGAGCATGGCGATGAAGGGGCTTAGCTCAACCCACAGAGGCGCATGTTCCATCTCTTCGAGGATCTTGTTGTCCGGGAGCGTGAACAGTGCATGCTTCCAGAATTCCTCATAGGCATGACCGACGAAATCGGCATTGAAATACATGCCGGCGAAGACGGCGCCGATCGCCAGCAGGTAAAGCGGGATCAGCATGACATTCGGCGATTCATGCACGTGATGCATGACCTCGTGCGAAGCGCGGGGCTTGCCGAAGAAGGTCATGAAGATCAGGCGCCAGGAATAGAAGCTGGTGAACATCGCGGCGATGACGAGCAGCGTGAAGGCAAAGCCGGCGGCCGCATTGTGCGAGGCGAAGGCGGCCAGGATGATCGCGTCCTTCGAGATGAAGCCGGCAAAACCGATATGCGTGAGCGGGATTCCGACGCCGGTGATTGCCAGCGTGCCGATAACCATCATCCAGAAGGTCTTCTGGATATGCGGGCGCAGGCCACCCATATGACGCATGTCCTGCTCGCCGTCGACGGCGTGGATGACCGAGCCGGCGCAAAGGAAGAGCAGCGCCTTGAAGAAGGCGTGAGTGAAGAGATGGAAGATCGCGGCGCCGTAAGCGCCGACGCCGAGGGCGACGAACATGTAGCCGAGCTGCGAACAAGTCGAGTAGGCGATGACGCGCTTAATGTCATTCTGCACGAGGCCGACGGTTGCGGCGAAGAAGGCCGTGATCGCACCGATGATGGTGACGACGGTCAGCGCATCCTGCGACAGTTCGAAGATCGGCGACATGCGGGCGACGAGGAAGACGCCGGCGGTGACCATGGTTGCGGCATGGATGAGTGCGGACACCGGCGTCGGGCCTTCCATGGCGTCCGGCAGCCAGGTGTGCAGCAGAAACTGCGCCGACTTACCCATTGCGCCCATGAAGAGCAGCAAGCAGACAGCCGTCAGCGCGTGGCCGCGATCGAGATGCATGCCCAAGAAGTTCAGCACGATATCGCCCGGCTGACCGCCCTGCCCCGCAGCAAAGCTCTGCGCATTGCCGAAGATGACATCGAAATTGATCGAGCCGAAAAGGACGAAGACGCCGGCAATGCCGAGCACGAAACCAAAGTCGCCGACGCGGTTGACGATGAAGGCCTTGATCGCCGCCGCGGAGGCGGACGGCTTCTTGAACCAGAAGCCGATCAGCAGATAGGAGGCCAGACCGACGCCTTCCCAGCCGAAGAACATCTGGGCGAGATTGTCGGAGGTCACCAGCATGAGCATGGCGAAGGTGAAGAGCGAGAGATAGGCGAAGAAGCGCGGACGATGCGGATCGTGATGCATGTATCCGATCGAATAGACGTGAACCAGGGTCGAAACCGAGTTCACGACGATCAGCATCACCGAGGTCAGCGTATCGACGCGCAGCGACCAGGAGGCGTCGATGCCGCCGGACTGGATCCAGCGCAGCACTTCGACCTTGATGGCGCCGTCCGTGTGGCCGAGAGCCACGGTGAAAAAGACGACCCAGGACAGAACCGCAGCGACGATCATCAGGCCGGTGGTGACATATTCCGAAGCCTTGGCGCCGATCGCACGGCCGAAAAGGCCGGCTATGATCGCGCCGATTAGGGGAAGAAAGACGATAGCCTTATATAAAAACATAGCTGTATCAGCCCTTCATCATGTTGACGTCTTCGACGGCGATGGAACCGCGGTTACGGTAGAAGACGACGAGAATTGCAAGACCGATGGCAGCCTCGGCGGCGGCGACAGTCAAAATGAACAGAGCGAAAACCTGGCCGACGATGTCGTTGAGGAACGACGAGAAGGCGACCATGTTGATGTTGACCGCGAGCAATATGAGCTCGACGGACATCAGGATGATGATGACGTTCTTGCGGTTGAGAAAGATACCGAAAACGCCGAGCACGAAGAGGATAGCGCTGACCGTGAGGTAATGGGAAAGTCCGATGACCATGTTCTTGTTCCTTTGATCCTCGTGCCTCGCCTCAGACGCCCTGCCCCGGCTTGACCTTGACCACCTCGACGGCGGTCGCGGGCGTGCGGGCGACCTGTTGGGAAATGTTCTGGCGCTTGATGTGCGTACGATGCTTCAATGTCAGCACGATTGCGCCGATCATCGCGACCAGCAGCACAAGGCCGGCGATCTCGAAGAAATAAACGTAGTTGGTATAGAGCACGTCGCCGAGGGCGGCGGTATTCGTCCGGGTCGCCGGCGCCGGTATCGGCATGGCGACGGACTTGGCGATAGTGGGCGATATCACACTGCCGCCGATGACGACGATCAGCTCGGCTGCGAGGATGATGCCGATCAGCGCCCCGATCGGAGCATATTCCAGAATGCCTGCCCTGAGCTCGGAGAAGTCGATATCGAGCATCATGACGACGAAGAGGAAGAGAACCGCCACCGCGCCGACATAAACGACCAGCAGGATCATCGCCAGGAATTCAGCCCCCATCAACAGGAAGAGACCGGCCGCGTTGAAGAATACTAGGATGAGGAACAGGACCGAATGGACCGGATTCCGCGCCGAGATGACCATGAACGCCGACGCCACAGCGACAAAGGCGAAGATATAGAAAAAAAGAGCCTGCAGACCCATGTTGGTGCCTTTTTCGTCTTCCCCCGGGCAGCCGGGAGTTTCCCTGCCCGATGGAGCTCGACCGGACGATAAGTCCAGCAAAGCCCCGGTCTAGTTTCAACCGCGACGGCGACAATCGTGGCCGCCCGTCACGGCATATTCAAAACTCCGCTCAGCGGTACGGCGAATCCATCGCGATGTTGCGCGCGATTTCGCGTTCCCAGCGGTCGCCATTGTCCAGGAGCCGCGTCTTGTCGAAGTAAAGCTCTTCGCGGGTCTCGGTGGCAAATTCGAAGTTCGGCCCTTCGACGATGGCGTCGACCGGGCATGCCTCTTGGCAGAAGCCGCAATAGATGCACTTCACCATGTCGATGTCGTAACGCACCGTGCGGCGGGTGCCGTCGTTGCGGCGCGGCCCGGCCTCGATGGTAATGGCCTGGGCAGGACAGATGGCTTCGCAGAGCTTGCAGGCGATGCAGCGCTCTTCGCCGTTCGGATAACGGCGCAGCGCATGTTCGCCGCGGAAGCGCGGGCTGACCGGTCCCTTTTCGAACGGGTAGTTGATCGTCGCCTTCTGCTTGAAGAAGTAACGCATCGACAAAAAGAATGCGCCGACGAATTCCTTGAGGAACAGCGAGCTGACGGTGTTGGACAAACCGGCCATCTTAACCTCCAAAACTGCCAGAAGCGGGGAAAGACATCATCACGCCCATCCCGTCAGCTTCAGCACGAATGCAACGATAACGACCATGGCGAGCGACAGCGGCAGGAAAACCTTCCAGCCGAGACGCATGAGCTGGTCGTAGCGGTAGCGCGGCACGAAGGCCTTGACCATCGCGAACATGAAGAAAACCAGGCACGACTTCAGCAGGAACCAGATGATGCCCGGAACCCAGTTCAGGATCCAGATATCGACCGGAGGCAACCAGCCGCCGAGGAAGAGGATCGTCGTCAGCGAGCACATCAGGACGACGGCCGCATATTCGCCGAGCATGAACATCATGTAGGGCGAAGAGCCGTATTCGACCATAAAGCCGGCAACCAGCTCCGATTCCGCTTCCGGAAGGTCGAAGGGCGGACGGTTGGTTTCAGCCAGCGCCGAAATAAAGAACACGATGAACATCGGGAACAGCGACAGCCAGTGCCAGTCGAGGAACGAGGCCGGCAGGCCGAGCTTGGTGCCGAGGCCGGTCTGCTGCGACAGCACGATATCCGTCAGGTTCAGCGAGCCGACGCAGAGCAGCACGGTGACGATGACGAGGCCGATCGAGACTTCGTAGGACACCATCTGTGCTGCCGAGCGCAGCGCGCCGAGGAACGGATACTTCGAGTTCGAAGCCCAGCCGCCCATGATGATGCCGTAAACTTCCAGCGACGAGATCGCCAGAATGTAGAGGATGCCGACGTTGATGTCCGCGACGACCCAATTCTGCGCCACCGGCACGACGGCCCAGGTGGAGAGTGCCAGCACCACGGAAACCAGCGGCGCCAGCAGGAACACAGTCTTGTTGGCGCCGGCCGGGATGATCGGCTCCTTGAACATGAACTTCAGCAGGTCGGCGAAGGACTGGAACAGGCCGAAGGGACCGACGACGTTCGGGCCGCGGCGCAGCTGCACGGCAGCCCAGATCTTACGGTCGGCAAGCAGGATGTAGGCGATGAAAACCAGCAGGCAGACCAGGAGCAGCAGGGACTGGCCGATCATGATCAGCGCCGGCCAGAGATAGGTCGAAACGAATGAATCCATAGTCCTCTGCCCTTACTCTGCCGCAACGCGGAAATTGTTGCGGGCCAATGCCGAGCACTCGGCCATGACAGCCGATGCGCGCGTTATCGGGTTCGTCAAATAGAAGTCTTTGATCGGCGAAGCAAATGCCGATTTGCCCATTGCGCCGGCTTTTTTCGCGAGTGCGGCAATTTGGGCGCTATCGGCTTCGGCAATCTCGTCGATACCGGCGAAATGCGGGAAGGCTGCATAGAGCTTCGCGCGCAATTCCCTCAGCGAATCAAAGGGAAGCTTCTGGCCGAGCACGTCGGAAAGGGCACGGATGATCGCCCAGTCCTCGCGGGCATCGCCCGGCGCGAAACCGGCGCGATTGCCCATCTGGACGCGACCTTCGGTGTTGACCCAGGTGCCCGACTTTTCGGTGTATGCAGCCGCCGGAAGGATGACATCGGCGGCCTGAGCGCCGCTGTCGCCGTGCGAGCCGATATAGACAGTGAACTTTGCGCCCTTGCGGCTGAAGTCGAGCTCATCGGCGCCGAGCAGGAAGAGGACGTCCATCGACGACAGCATGGCAGCGGCATTGACGCCCTTTGCGCCCGGCACGAAGCCGAGATCGAGGCCGCCGACGCGCGAGGCCGCAGTATGCAGCACGGCAAAGCCGTTCCAGCCGTCCTTGATGACGCCCACGGCAGCGGCGAGCTTGGCAGCGTTCGCCAGCACTTCGGCACCGTCTTCGCGGGTGAGAGCACCCTGCCCGATGATGATCATCGGCTTTTCGGCATTCTTCAGGACATCGGCAAAGCTATGCGAGCCGTTGACAATATCGGCCAGGGTATCCGGGCCTGCGCCGAGATAATCATAGGAGTAGCGAAGGTCGGCAGCTTCACCGATCACGCCGATCGGGAACTTGCCGCGGCGCCAGCGCTTGCGGATGCGCGAATTCAGCACAGCAGCCTCGAAGCGCGGATTGGCGCCGACGATCAGCAGTGCGTCAGCGGCTTCGATACCCTGGATGCTCGGGTTGAAGATGTAGCTTGCGCGGCCGAGCGACGTATCAAGCGCCGTCCCGTCCTGGCGACAGTCGAGATTTTCCGATCCGAGCGACTTCAGCAGTTCGCCGAGAGCGTACATTTCCTCGACCGAGGCGAGATCGCCGGCGATGGCGCCGATCTTGTCGCCGCTGGTGGCGGAAACGGCCGACTTGATGGCGGCGAAGGCTTCACCCCAGCTTGCGGGCTGCAGGCGGCCGTCCTTGCGGACATAGGGCTTGTCGAGGCGCTGGGTCTTCAGGCCGTCCCAGATGAAGCGGGTCTTGTCGGAGATCCACTCTTCGTTGATCTGCTCGTTGACCCTCGGCAGCACGCGCATGACTTCGCGGCCGCGCGTATCGACGCGGATGGCGGAACCGAGCGCGTCCATGACGTCGATCGATTCGGTCTTGTTCAGTTCCCACGGGCGGGCCGTGAAGGCGAAGGGCTTCGAGGTCAGCGCGCCGACCGGGCAAAGGTCAACGACGTTGCCCTGTAGCTCCGAGGTCATCGCCTGTTCGAGATAGGTGGTGATTTCGGCATCCTCACCGCGGCCGATCAGGCCGAGTTCGGAGATGCCGGCGACTTCCGTCGTGAAGCGGACGCAGCGCGTGCAGTGAATGCAGCGGTTCATCACGGTCTTGACGAGCGGGCCGATATACTTGTCTTCGACCGCGCGCTTATCTTCCTGATAGCGCGAGCTGTCGATACCGAAGGCCATGGCCTGGTCCTGCAGATCGCATTCGCCACCCTGGTCGCAGATCGGGCAATCCAGCGGGTGGTTGATCAGCAGGAATTCCATCACGCCTTCGCGGGCCTTCTTGACCATCGGCGTGTTGGTGAAGACTTCCGGAAGCTCGCCGTTCGGGCCGCCGCGGATATCGCGAACGCCCATGGCGCAGGATGCCTGCGGCTTCGGCGGGCCGCCCTTCACCTCGACAAGGCACATGCGGCAATTGCCGGCCACCGACAGTCGTTCATGGAAGCAGAAGCGCGGGACTTCGGCGCCGGCTTCCTCGCACGCCTGGATAAGCGTGTAGTGATCCGGAACTTCGATCTCTTTACCGTCAATCTTCAGTTTAGCCATCGTCCACTCAGTCCTATGTCACGTCTCCAGCCCGATCTGGCCGCAGACAATTTCATGATCGCAAACCGGATTGCCATCGGAACGGCTCAAACGCCTGATGGCACCGGTTCGCTCACAATAAGCTTTGCCGAATCTTGTCCCCGCAAGACCAGCCTCGCGATCGAAACATCGCGGACATCTCCGCAATCACCTCAACCGCGTTCACCCACCCTCCCCGGCCGCCGGATGCAGCCGAGGAAAAACTCAATTCCGGCCCTTCGGCAGCAGCGCCTTCGCCTGACCGACCCAGTCATCGCGCCGGATGCGGCCATCGAAGCCGAGCTCTCCATCGATCCGCTCGATATCGGCTTCGCTCCAGGCAGCGATGTCGGCGAAGTGCTTGATGCCGCGTCCGTTCAGCACTTGCTCCAGCTTCGGACCGATGCCGGAAATGCGCTTGAGGTCGTCGGCCTTTACTGCAGCCTTACGGCTACGGACAGGCGCTGGCTTTGCGGCGACCGGCGCCGCTACCTCGACCTTGGCCTTGCTCCTGGCAGGGGCCTTGTTCTTGACGGGCGGCGTCACGATCGCGACAGCAGCAACCGGCTTCGGTTCGGCCTTCTTTGCGACCGCAGGCTTCGGTTTGACGGCAGCCAGCTTTGAAACGACCGGCTTGGCAGCGGCAACGACATCATTCTCTTCGCTAGGCTCGGCGGGACGCTTGCTTGCCGCCTCGACCGCCCCCTGAAGCGCACCGAAGAACGCGCCGGCGATCTGCGATGTAACGCCGAAGCCTATGGCCGCCGCAGCGGCAAACGCCGCCGCCGGATGCGCCATCAGCGGATGGATCGGCATGGCTGGCGAATTCCGCAGCATATCGGCGGCGATGCGGCCGAGGTCGGCCGATGCTTGATCGGTCGCTCCGCTACCCTGCCTGATATCCTTGATCTTCGCCATCATCGGTCCTTACTCGGCTGCTTCCAGCACCGCGCCGTGGCTCGTTGCATTGGCGGTGTACTGGTCGATGCGCTTTTCAATTTCCGGACGGAAATTGCGGATCAGACCCTGCACCGGCCATGCAGCTGCGTCACCGAGCGCACAGATAGTATGGCCTTCGATCTGCTTCGTCACCTGGAACAGCATGTCGATCTCGCGCTTCTGCGCATTGCCGCGTGCCATACGCTCAAGAACGCGCCACATCCAGCCCGTGCCTTCGCGGCACGGCGTACACTGGCCGCAGCTCTCATGCTTGAAGAAGGCAGAGATGCGGGCGATCGCCTTGATGATGTCGGTCGACTTGTCCATGACGATCGCCGCAGCCGTGCCGAAGGACGACTTGACTTCGCGCAGGCCGTCGAAATCCATCGGGCAATCGATGATGTCGGCAGCCGGAACGACCGGGCACGATGCACCGCCGGGAATGACAGCAAGCAGGTTGTCCCAGCCGCCGCGAATACCGCCGCCATGCTTTTCGACCAGCTCGCGGAAGGTGATGCCCATCGTCTCCTCGACCGTGCAGGGACGGTTGACGTGACCGGAGAGCATGAACAGCTTCGTGCCGACATTGTTCGGACGGCCGAAGGAGGAGAACCAGCCTGCGCCGCGGCGCAGGATCGTCGGGGCAACGGCGATGGATTCGACGTTGTTGACGGTGGTCGGGCAGCCGTAGAGACCCATGTTGGCCGGGAACGGCGGCTTCAGGCGCGGCTGGCCCTTCTTGCCTTCCAGGCTTTCGAGCAGCGCAGTTTCCTCGCCGCAGATGTAAGCGCCGGCGCCGTGATGAACGTAAACATCAAAGTCCCAGCCGAGCTTATTGTTTTTGCCCAGCAATCCAGCATCGTAGCATTCGTCGATCGCTGCCTGAAGGGCTTCGCGTTCGCGCATGTATTCGCCGCGAACGTAGATGTAGGCAGCGTTGGCACCCATGGCGAAACCGGCGATGACGCAGCCTTCGATCAGCGTATGCGGATCGTGGCGCATAATGTCGCGGTCCTTGCAGGTGCCGGGCTCGGACTCGTCGGCGTTGACGACGAGATAGTGCGGACGGCCGTCACTTTCCTTCGGCATGAAGGACCACTTCAGACCTGTCGGGAAGCCTGCGCCGCCGCGACCGCGAAGGCCGGAAGCCTTCATCTCGTTGATGATCCAGTCACGACCCTTTTCGAGGATTTGCTTCGTGCCGTCCCAATGGCCGCGCGACATCGCGCCCTTCAGGGATTTGTCCTTGAGGCCGTAGATATTGGTAAAGATGCGATCCTGATCCTGTAACATGCTTCACCTCTTACCGCGGCTTCTTGCCGAAGACCTTGATATATTCCGCTTCGCCACCCTTAGCGAGTGCCTTAGCCTGCTTGACCCAGTCGTCGCGTTCGATGCGGCCCCTGAAATTCAGGTAGCCGTCGACCCACTCGCGTTCGGCCTTCTTCCAGCTCGCGACCTGCGCGAAAGTGAAGATGCCGATTTCATGCAGGATAGACTCGATCTTCGGACCGACGCCGGAAATCAACTGCAGATCATCCGGCTGCGCGGGCTTTTCGATCGCGGCGGGACGATCCTTGTCCGTCAGCGACGGCTTCTGGGTGCTGCCGGCCTTTTCCGATACGGTTGCGGACGCTGCGGTTCCCGAAAGCGGCTGCGTTTCAGCGGCCTTGGCATTCTTGGCTGCTTCCTTCGGCGCCGTTGCCGGCGTCTTCAGGCTCCGATTGGTTTCGGCATCCGTGCTCTTGGCGCGACCTGCTTCGGACGGCGGGATCGAAACGGCCTCGGCGGCCGTCTTGGCCTTGCCCGCAGCGCCCTTTGCCTTCGCCTCATCCGATAGCAAACTCGTCAGACCACCTTCCGGAGCGGAGAAGACGCGGTCGATCTGCGGGCCGGTCGGAACGTCACTGCCCTTGCCTGCGGCGAATGCATCGATGATCTCTTCGAGACGTGCCGGCGTCAGATCCTCATAGGTATCCTTGCCGATCACCACCATCGGTGCGTTGACGCAGGCGCCCTGACATTCGACTTCTTCCCAGGAGAGCGTGCCGTCGGCATTGCGCTCGAAAGCGTGATCGTTGATCCGGCTCTTGCAGACCTTGATCAGCCCCTCGGCGCCGCGCAGCATGCAGGGCGTCGTTCCGCAAACCTGGACGTGCGCGCGCGTGCCGACCGGATGCAGCTGGAACTGCGTGTAGAAGGTCGCGACTTCGAGCGCGCGGATATAGGCCATGTCAAGCATGTCCGCTATCATCTCGATAGCGGCCTTGGTGACCCAGCCTTCCTGCTCCTGCGCACGCATCATCAGCGGGATGATCGCGGACTGCTGGCGACCATCGGGATATTTCTTGATCGTCTTTTCAGCCCAAACCGTATTCTCCGCATTGAAGGCGAAGGCGGCAGGCTGGAGTTGATCTTCGGCAAGTCGACGAACGGACATCTTTCACGCCTTATCTCAGTTTAAGGACCCACACCGCGTATTCGTCAGGGACGAGAATTCGCAGGCATAGGCCGACTGGTCTTTCTGCATAAACACAACAAACTTGCCGCCGTTCGGCACAGCGGCCTTGATTTGGTAACCGCGGGAAAGGAGGCCGGCGATCGTGGAATCCACGTTCTCCTGTACCTCGTTTCCACCTTTTGCAGACTTCCCGCCGATCGCGGTCGAACCCTGCATATTGATGTTCGGCAGGGCCTGTGCATTGCCCGTCTGCTGCGCCGAAGCACCGCAGGCAAACAGGATCAAAGGAATAGCGACCTGCCAGGCTCGCATCAGCGATCCACCTCACCGAACACGATATCGAGCGAACCAAGCACCGCGGCGACGTCGGCGAGCTGATGGCCGCGGCACATGAAGTCCATGGCCTGCAGATGCGCATAGCCCGGCGCACGGATCTTGCAGCGATAAGGCTTGTTGGAACCGTCGGAGACGAGATAGACGCCGAACTCGCCCTTCGGCGCTTCGACAGCTGCGTAAACCTCGCCGGCCGGCACGTGATAACCTTCGGTGTAGAGCTTGAAGTGATGGATCAGCGCTTCCATCGAGCGCTTCATCTCGCCGCGCTTCGGCGGCACGACCTTGCCGTCAAGCGAAGAGACCGGCCCGACCCTGGCATCCCCCAGCAAGCGATTGACGCACTGCTTCATGATGCGGACGGATTCGCGCATTTCGATCATGCGGATGAGGTAACGATCGTAGCAATCGCCGTTCTTGCCGATCGGAATGTCGAATTCGAGATCGGAATAGCATTCATAGGGCTGCGCCTTGCGCAGGTCCCAGGCAGCGCCGGAGCCGCGGACCATCACGCCCGAGAAGCCCCAGGCCCAACAGTCTTCCAGCGAGACCACGCCGATATCGACGTTACGCTGCTTAAAGATGCGGTTGCCCGTCAGAAGGTCGTCGATATCGTCGAGCGCCTTCAGGAAGGGATCGCACCAGTCACCGATATCCTGGACGAGCTTTTCCGGCAGATCCTGGTGAACGCCGCCCGGACGAACATAGGCTGCATGCATACGCGAGCCGGAGGCACGCTCGTAGAAGACCATCAGCTTTTCGCGCTCTTCGAAGCCCCAGAGCGGCGGCGTCAACGCACCGACGTCCATGGCCTGCGTGGTGACGTTCAGCAAATGCGACAGGATGCGGCCGATTTCCGAGTAGAGCACGCGGATCAGCTGGCCGCGGATCGGGATATCGATACCGAGCAGCTTCTCGACGGCCAGCGCATAGGCATGTTCCTGGTTCATCGGCGCCACGTAGTCGAGGCGGTCGAAATAAGGAACGGCCTGAAGGTAGGTCTTCGATTCGATCAGCTTTTCCGTGCCGCGATGCAGCAAGCCGATATGGGGATCGACGCGTTCCACAATTTCGCCGTCCAATTCGAGGACAAGACGCAAGACGCCGTGCGCCGCCGGATGCTGCGGACCGAAATTGATGTTGAAGTTGCGAACGTTATGTTCTGTCATTGCAATGCGCTCCGCTTATTGCAGGCATTAGCCGGTAGGCAATAGGCAATAGTGTAATCGTTAGTTTTCATATCCAGGTCGCTCGTCTTGCAATCGGCGCATGAGAGACCTCAGCATCTTTCCGATTTCATCGCTCGTGGACATCGCCGGCTTAACTTGCTCAAAGGCGACGATGCCTATCCGCGTGGAAAGTATCAGATGCGTCTCCAACTCCTTCAGTGAACCTTGTGCGATCTTCAAGTGATGGACGTAAGCCCCTGTGGCCTCTCGCCCATAACCTTCCGCAATGTTTGCCGCGATCGATACTGATGCTCGCCTTATCTGCGAGACCAAACCGTAAATCTCTTCCTTCGGAAATTCCTTAGTAAGAGCGTAACATTCAACCGCAAGATCCATAGCGCGTTGCCACACCGTAAGGTCCTGATAGGAATTAATTGCCGTTTGCCATTCTCCTATTGCCTATTGGCTAATGCCTATTGCCTCAGCTTACTGCTTCGCCTTTTCGTCGCCCGGCAGCACGTAATCCGTGCCTTCCCAGGGAGACAAAAAGTCGAAGTTACGGAATTCCTGCTTCAATTCCACAGGCTCATAGACGACGCGCTTGGCGGCGTCGTCGTAGCGAACCTCGACGAAACCGGTCGTCGGGAAGTCCTTGCGCAGCGGGTGACCTTCGAAACCATAGTCGGTCAAGATACGGCGCAGATCCGGGTGTCCGGTGAAAAGAACGCCATACATGTCCCAGGTTTCGCGCTCGAACCAATCGGCGCCAGGATAAAGGCCGCAAGCAGAGGGAACAGGCTGATCCTCGCCGACAGGAACCTTGACGCGGATGCGCAGGTTCTTCTTCGGCGACAGAAGATGGTAGACGACATCGAAGCGCTCGGCGCGCTGCGGCCAGTCGACGCCACAGATATCCGTTATATTGACGAAACCGCACTTGGCGTCGTCACGCAGGAAGGTCAACAGGGCGATAACGTTTTCGGCCGTCGTCGTCACGTTCAGTTCGCCGTACTTGATCTCGCTCGAGGAGATCAAGGCGCTGCGAACTTCGGTGAGATAAGCGGCGAGCTCGTTCAGGGCTTCACTCATGATACCTTGTCCCCTGCCTTACCGTTCGATCGTGCCGGTGCGCCGGATCTTCTTCTGCAGCAGAAGCACGCCGTAAAGCAGTGCCTCCGCCGTGGGAGGACAGCCCGGAATATAAATGTCGATCGGCACCACACGGTCGCAACCGCGCACGACGGAATAGGAATAGTGATAGTAGCCGCCGCCATTGGCGCAGGAGCCCATCGAGATGACATAACGCGGCTCGGGCATCTGGTCGTAGACCTTGCGCAGCGCCGGCGCCATCTTGTTGGTGAGCGTGCCGGCAACGATCATGACGTCGGACTGGCGCGGCGAGGCGCGCGGCGCAAAGCCGAAGCGCTCGACGTCGTAACGCGGCATGGAAACCTGCATCATTTCGACGGCGCAGCAGGCGAGACCGAAGGTCATCCACATCAGGGAGCCGGTGCGGGCCCAGTTGATCAGCTCATCGGTGGAGGTGACCAGAAAACCCTTGTCGGCGAGCTCATTGTTGATTTCGCCGAAGAACGGATCGTTGCTGCCGACAGGCCTGCCGGTGGCGGGATCGATGATCCCCTTCGGCTGCGGCGCCACGAGCGTCGTGTTGCTTGGGGCTACTCCCATTCCAGGGCTCCCTTCTTCCATTCATAAACAAAGCCGATGGTCAGCACCAGCAGGAACACCATCATCGACCAGAATCCGAACCAGCCGATCGCGCCGAAGGAGACGGCCCACGGGAAGAGGAAGGCGACTTCCAGATCGAAGATGATGAAGAGAATCGATACCAGGTAGAAGCGGATATCGAATTTCATGCGGGCGTCATCGAATGCATTGAAGCCACATTCATAGGCCGACAGCTTCTCGGAATCGGGCGCCTTGAAGGCGACGGCAAACGGCGTGATCAACAGCGCCAGGCCAATCACCAGGGCAATACCAATGAAAATCGCTATCGGAATATAGGAACTGAGCAGTCCAGTCATCATGTCCATCCCTGCTTGCGACCAGCGCCGGGGCGGCGCCTTTGAGCAAATGCCCAGCAAGCGAAAGAGCGTTGCAACAGAGCCGTGGTTAGCGCAGGCGGAGCGCGCGCGCAAGCCTTTTGAATCGGTCCCGTAGGGTACTATCGATCGGGAGATATCAATGTGTTGCGACGACAACGCGACAAATTGGCGCAAATGCGAAAAGGCTCGTTCGCAATCGCAATAAATTGACGTTTGATTGTAATGGCTTGGAGAGAATGGCGCGAGTGACGGGGCTCGAACCCGCGACCTCCGGCGTGACAGGCCGGCACTCTAACCGACTGAGCTACACCCGCATTTCATTTCAAGCATTCCGGATGCTTTCGCACCCATCAAAGCGGCCCTCGCCGTTCGATGAGCGGCTAACTACGGGGTTCGTGTTTGGGTGTCAAGCAGGTTTGAATACAAATCGATGACAGAGTGTGAATTGTTATCGACAAGCCTGTTCGTAATTTTCCGTTCCGTCGATTTGGCATGGCAGGTTCCCGCCTCACGCATTTCATCGGCACCTGATATGCACCGCATCGATCGGCACGTCTTCACATTGGCGCATGTGGATGACGGGTGGTTCGGGATGCGCAAAATCCAAAAAAATCAAAAAATCTTCACAAACACTCTTGCGGTTTTTCCCCGTTCCGCATAGATCACGGCCACCGAACGCGGCGGGCCAATGACCCGCTTGGCTGAAGGGCGATTAGCTCAGTTGGTAGAGCGCCTCGTTTACACCGAGGATGTCGGGAGTTCGAGTCTCTCATCGCCCACCATTCTTTCCCGACTTTAATTGGCGAATTTTCAGACAGGAACGTTGTTTTTCGTTCCCGAACGGCGCTTTTGCGCGCCCTGCAGGTACAGCTCAATAATTGCCGAAAATAACGACCGCCAGAAGCACTGCGGAAACAAGTACAAGTGCCGCGATAATCATCAGCAGCTCTTTCAGCATGAACCTTTCCATCTTGCTGTCATCCATGATGTTGCTCCGGCAAACCGTTATTTGCTTTTCCGGCGTCGAATCGTTGCGCCAGGTTCAGCTCCAGTCCACATGTAAGTCGCCGCATTGTCAATTTCAGGGCCGAGACCCTTCAGGCGACCGGCTCCCTTTTCGCCGCGCTCACGGCACATGAATCTTCGATGGTCGCCGCCGCGGCGGCGGATCGACATAGCCTTCAGGCAGATTGACCGTCCGTGACGACAATCTTTCGGCAATTTCAGCGGCGGCGGCGTGCACGCCTTCCTTGGAACAGAAATTGCCGCGCACCTGAATGGCGGCCGCGAGCAGCCTGAAGAATGCATCGCGAAGCTCGGACGATGGCGGCCTCGGCTCGTGCCAGAATCGATCCAAAGCCGCCCGGTCGCTCAGGTCCTCTATGTCGTAGATCGCCGCCCCGAGCGCCTTGACCGGCTTGCCGGCCCGCAGCGCCGCAAGTGCCGCCGTGGAATTGACCGTTATCATTCCCTGACTGGCGGCCATCAGCCGGTCGAGATTGCCGCCATCCATGAAATGGATACGAGAGGACAGTCCGAAGGAAGCGCCGACGCCGTCGGCATAGGCCTTCCAGTCCACAAGCCCGTTGTCGAGCGGATGCAGTTTCAGGACGAGATGCGTTTCCAGCGGGGCATTTTCCGCAAAAGATCGGAGAATCAGTCTGATGGCATCCTGCTGCTGATGAAAGGGCGAGTGCGCACGCAGCTGAAAATCGGTCTGAAGCTGCAGCGGATAGACGAAGAACCGCTTGCCGCCGGCGATCAGCTCCTCGATCACGCCCTCCGCTTCGCGCGACCTTCTGCCGCTTGAGGGAAGTCTCTTCAACCACCCGGCATACTCCATGAGCGGGTGATAGAGCCCGTGCCGTCGATAGTCCGGATAGAGAAACCATAGAAAGACGGTCGGCAGATAATAGACGAGGTCGTAGAGCGCTTCGGCGAGGAATGTCTGGCTATAGCGACGCGTCCAGTCCGGATCGGGCAGATCGGACGCCGCGTCGAGGATGTAGGCGGGGTCATTCGGAAAATGCGAATTTGAGGAGAGCCCGTCGCGTTCCAGCGTCACCCAGTCCGGCCGCAAATATCCCATCTCGACGACGTTGATGCTAACGCCCAACCGGCGCGCTTCCTCGATGGCGACCTGATGATAGGGACGTTCTTCGCCATGCAGTATCACGTCGGTGACATTCTCGGCTTCGATTCGCCGCCTGACATAGGCGCGCCAGCCGGCAAGATCGCCGCGATAATTGAAGGCGTTGCGCCGGCGCCACGAAATCCAGTCGCCGGCATTGAGGTTGATACGGATGCAGCGGCGGCCCGCCATTTCCAGGATTTCGGCGATCTCTATGAAGAGCGGCGAGGATGGCCCCTGCAGGAACAGAAACGTACGCGGGCTTTCGCCCTCGCTCCTTTTCCCATGCCCGTCGGCCATTACTCCGGAACCTCGGCGCCAAGGCCGGCATAATGCAGCAATGCGCCGATCAGGTTCCACGGCGCCTCTTCCCGCGGCGGCTGCGGCTTTTGCGAATGGGCACGCGCGCGGCCAAGGGGAACGATGGCATAATCGGTCCGCGGATCCGGGAACGGGTCGGCGAAGGCCTTCAGCAACGGTGCATGATCGCCGTAGAAAAGAAGCCACACCGGGCGATCCAGCCTGTCGAGATGATGGGCAAGATTGCCGAGCGCATGATCGGCACGCATCAGGAGTTCGCCATAGATATCCACGGGATTGACCAGATCCCCGCAGCGACCCGGCTCCCAAGGACCATGGTTCGCCATGGATGCGACAAAGACGAAATTCTTGCTGGTGCCATCGTCGTCGATCGTCCGAATCACGCTCTTCGTCAGCTGGAGGTCGCTGACATAGGGGCCATCGCGTTCGGGATTGTGATCGAATTCGTCCAGCATCATCATCCGGTCGAAGCCGAGCTGCGGTAATGCCTTGTGACGCAGGAAGAAAGTCTTGTCGTAGGGGTGAATGAACTGCGTCTTCCAGCCCGCCTTCTTGAGCCGCGCCGGCCAGACGACATCCTTGTAATGGCTGGCGCGCAGATAGGGATAGCTGGCATCGATATGCACATTTTCAGGCAACAGCCCGCTCAAGACAGCGAATTCGGTCCGCAGCGTATAGCCTCCCTCGAAAACGCTGGTCATGCGGCCCCATTGCGAGGCCCGCTCACGCAGGCGATCGAGATTCGGAAGCTTGATGTTTTCTACGCCGAAATGCCGGAGGTCGATGAAGGATTCGGATTGCCAGATCACAATGAGCGGCTCGTCCTCGCCATGATCCCAAAGCTCGTGAAGTGCCGAGATGAAGCGACCGGACAATTCCGAGACGATCGCCTCGCGCCTGACGCCGACCCAGATGACGAAATGAAAGACGACGGAAGCGAAAGTACCGAACCGTACGGTATCGATCTTGACGTCGACCTTGCCCAAGAACTTTTGTGTGAAACGGCAGACCGGTTCGCTGACAACCCTGCTGAACAGGGCAAGCCAGGGCGCGAAGGCGATGGCGAGCATCAGGAAAATCCAAAGCAAGCCATCAGACGCCGGCAATACCGATGGCTCCAGGTACATATAGAGGCCGCTGAGGCCGAATACATAAGCGAAAGCGATAACCCAGAAGACGACGTTCAGCGAGGTCGCGTAGAAGATTTCCCTGTATTTGAAGACATCGACCACCAGTGCAATGTCCGAAAACACCAGGGGCTCCCGGATGAATTCGAATTTTGCCCGCGAAATTCCCGAGAAAATGACGAAAAAGCTGATGACCGCCTGCGTGCTGTAGAGCGGACGCCAGGAAATCGCGAAGAAGGCGGCATAGATCAATGCGATGACCGGAATTCTCGCCGCCCAATCGCAAACGCGGCGCGACCAGCTTCTTGCCGTGCGATTCTGCGCGTTGATGGCCATCGGCATCGCAAATGGATCGGTCAGGAAGACGATGACGCAGGAAAACACAAAGCAGGCGAGCGTCAAAAGAACTGGAAAATCATGCAGCTTCAAGATCGTGCCATCCAAATGCCCGCTGCCTGCCGCAACGTTTTCCAAATCCGTGAGGAACGGATCGCCAATTCCCTGTCCCGCCTTCTCTTGCCGACGCGCCGCTGACAGCACGGCATCGACAAATGCTTCGTATTACTTATCACGATCAAAGCCTTGCTCGGCCGTATCGGCAAGACCAGGATATGCCTCCTGCCCAAATATTTTTCGCGTTTTGCGCGAAAGCCACCATTTCAGCGGTGGTTTTATCAGCGGTCCGAAATAGGCAAGCGCAGTCAGCGACAATCCGAAGTGGATTTTGGCCCGTCTGCGATCCAGCCCACGAACGATTCTCGCGGCTACTGCATCGGCGCTCCAAGGCTTGACGGATCCCATCAACATTTCCGCCTCGCGCGGCCTGAGAGAGATTTCGCGCCGGTATTGCGGCGTCAGCGTATCGGGCGGAAAGCAGATGGAAACATGTACGCCGTTAGCAGCGGCCTCGGCGCTCAAGGCTTCGGCAAAACCGGCCAATGCCGATTTCGATGCGCAGTAGGCGGTATAGCCGAAGATGCCGATCAGGGCGGCGCCCGAGGAGATCATCATGATTCGGCCGCTGCGTCGGCGCTTCATGCCCTTGTAGACTGCGCGAACGGCATTCGCCGTTCCGAGAAAATTGATGGCGATCTGCTCATCGAAAACCGATACCGGCATCGCGTCGAAGGCTTGGGGCTCGACGATACCAGCCGAGGCGATGAGGATATCGCAGGGGCCGAAGGAAGCCTCGCAAAGCTCCACCGCCTGCGCGGTCTCCGCGGCCGAAGCGACGTCCACGGAACATACCCGGATAAGGGCGCCGTCCACACCTTGAAGCGATGCGATCTCGGCTCGCGCCTCCTCGAGGCGCCCGGGATGACGGGCGAGAAGCGAAACGCGATCCCCCCTGGCCACATAAAGTTTCGCTATCGCCAGACCAATTCCGCTCGAACCTCCCGTGACGATAACATGCATGAGACAATCGTCCTGAATTTACGAGCCGCCTGGGGCCAGGCCCATGGGCAGCAATTGCATCATCTTATCCATATCCAGCGATGCAAGGCCGAAATTCCGGTCCAGCAAACTCTTCAGCTTTTCTGCCGTAAGCGCGACTGCTTGCCGGATTTGTTCCTCGGTGTGGTTGCAGGTGATGAAGAAGCGAAGGCGCGCCATGCCCTCCGGCACGGCCGGATGGATGATGGGCAAGACATTGATGCCTTCGGCCAGCAGATCGTTCGAAAGCTGCGCTGCCCGAAGCGAATCGCCGACGATGACGGGTACGACCGAGTGGCCCGCACTGAGGCCGGTATCGAGGCCAGCCGCCCTCGCCTGTTCGAGGAACAGCCGACCGTTGCTCCGGAGGCGTTCTGTTCGCCCGGGCTCGGATTGCAGGATATCGAGACCGGCGATCGCGACGGCGGCAAGAACGGGTGACAACCCGACGCTATAGACAAAGCCGCCGGCCTCCGCTTTCAGAATATCGGCAAGCGCGCGGCTGCCGGCGATATAACCGCCGCAGCTCGAGGTCGTCTTTGAAAGCGTCCCCATCCAGATATCGACGTCCTGGGGATCGAGACCGAAATGCTCGAAGGTGCCGCGACCCGTCTTGCCGAGAATACCGAGCGCATGCGCCTCATCGACCATCAGCCAGAAACCGTAACGCGCCTTCAGCTCCAGCAGGGCGGGCAGATCCGCGATATCGCCATCCATCGAATAGATACCTTCGACAATGACCAGGATGCGGCGGAAATCCGATGACAACGTCCTCAGGATAGTTTCGAGGCTGTCGACGTCGTTATGCTGAAAGAGCCGGCGTGCCGCACCGGACAGCTTGATGCCGGCGAGCGCGCTGTTGTGAATGAATTCATCATGGATGACCAGATCCTGAGGTCCCATGAGGCAGCCGATCGCCGCGACATTGGTCAGATAGCCGCTGACGAAGCAGACAGCGGCGTCCACACCATAGACCGCGGCAAGCTTTCGTTCCAATTCAACATGCCCCGGCCGCTCGCCTGCGACCAGGCGGCTCGCCGAAGCCGAGATGCCGAAACGATCGATCGCCTGCTTGGCGCTTTCAGCGACATGCGGGTCGGTATTGGTTGCCAGATAATCATAGGAGGCGAAATTGATGAACTCACGCCCGCCAATGCGTGTGGTCGCACCGGCGGCTGCATCGTGCGAACGATAGAAGGGGTTGGCAACCCCGAGCAACTCACCCGCCATGCGCTGCGTTGCGACACGCTTATACTCCGGCAGGTCTTCGAAACGCGCTGCCTGGCGCTGCTGTGCCGGCGGCTGTCTGTTCAAACGCTCGGCCCGGTTACGCCCGGAGGATTCACCGACGCGCCGCATCTGTTCAAGCAGCTTGCTTTTCTTCTGCTCCGCCGGGCTGCCGTCATCAGCATCATGCATCGTCACTGAACGGCCCTTTTTTCCTGTTCGGCGGCGTGGCTGCGTGCCAGACGCTCGACAATCTGGTCGTTGCCCGCGACGTCAGCTTTCACATCGTCACCATTGCGGTTCATGACACGATCCCGCAAACGGCTGACGACATCGCCTACCGTCGTGCCTTCGCCTACACCGCTCAAGGGAATATCGAAGCCGGTCTTTTGCTGGAAACTCATGCCGAGCTCCATCGCCATCAGGCTATCGAGGCCGATATCCTTCAAAACCTTGTCTGGCGTCACTGTGTCTTCGGTGACTCGCAGGATCGCGGCAATTTCCGCAGCAACGAGCGCATGCAGGGCGGCTTGAGCCTCCTCTTCTGATTTGCCGTTGATCAGCTCGCTCAGATCGATGCTGTCTCCCTCGTTCGGGACCTGATGGCTGCCCGTATGCCGCATCAGCGGTTCGAAGAGCGCGCGACCGGCAATCGGCAGGAGGCGAACGGCGTTCCAATCGATCTCGGCAATCATGACGGCTGCGGCATCGATGGCGCCGGTGTCGGCCAGAATATAGCGCTCGACCTGTTCCAGCGCGTCTCGCGCCTTCAAGGCGGCCTTGCCTAAGCGCTTGGACAGGAGATCATTGACCTCGCCGTTGCGCGCAAGGAAACCCTTGTCTGCGATGGCGCCGAAGCCGACGGCCAGAGCCGGCTTGCCGGCGGCGCGACGCGCGCGGGCCAGGCCTTCCAGATAGCCATTTGCCATCACGTAATTGGCCTGCCCGGGATTGCCGAGCATGGTCGTTGCCGAGGAAAAGAGCAGAAAGAGTTCGAGCTTGTCATCCCGCGTCAAACGATCGAGGGTTTCGGCGCCGCGTATCTTGACCTCGAGAACAGGACGATTGCGCTCCGGCGTCAGACTGGCGAGGAAAGCATCATCCAGGACCATGGCGGCATGGACGACGCCCTTCAGCGCTCCTTCGGCGCGAAGCGCGGCGAGCAGCGTCTCAACCGCGGTCGCATTAGTGACATCGCAGGCATGCAGCGTCGTCACCACGCCTCGCTTGGCCCAATCGGCCATCGCCTTCCTGGTTTCCGCGTCGGCAATACCACGGCGTGAGCACAATGCTATGCGGCGCGCGCCCCTGGAGACGAGCCAATCGGCGGCGGAAAGCCCGAAGCCGCCGATGCCGCCCGCGACAAGGAAAATGCCGCTCGCATCGAAGCGCAGAGATTTCGCCGAAGCCCGCAAGACGCTATCGACACCCGGAACGGGCGGTCGCACGACGATCTTGCCGATATGGCCGGCATTCTGCATCAAGCGGAATGCATTGCCGATCTCGTCATGGGCGAAGGCACGGTATGGCAGCGGCGTCAGCTTTTCCTCGGCGAAAAGCTGGCCGATCTCGCTGAAGATGCGCCGGGTCAGATCAGGCGCACCGACCAGAAGCTGATCGGCATCGATGCCGAAATAGCTGACATTGCGCCGGAACGGACGCAAGCCGATCTTGCGATCGGCATAATAGTCGCGCTTGCCCAGCTCCAGGAAGCGACCGAAGGGTTTGACCAGCTCGATGCTTCGCTCCATCGCTTCGGAGAAAAGCGAGTTAAGAACGAGGTCCACGCCCTCACCATCTGTAAGGCGACGTACGCCCGCGACGAAATCCAAAGAGCGGGAATCGAGCACATGATCGGCGCCGAGCATTTCAAGGAAGCCGCGTTTCTCGACCGTGCCGGCCGTGGCGATTACCCTCGCACCCCTATGCTTGGCGATCTGGAGTGCGGCAAGGCCGACGCCGCCGGCGGCTCCGTGGATCAGGATAGTTTCACCCGGCTGGATACGCCCGAGTTCGACCATCGCGTAATAGGCCGTCAGAAAGGCAACCGGCACCGTCGCGGCATCAACGGCTTTCATCTGCTCCGGCAGCTTGGTCACGCCGTCGCGCCGGACCCGAACATGGGTCGAAAACGCGGCCGGCCCAATCCCCATCACCCTGTCGCCGGGCTGGAGATCATCGACCGCATCGCCCACGGCCGAAATCCTACCCGCGAATTCCATGCCGATGGTGGCGCCGGCAAAGCCATCTTCCAACGCCTCTTCAGGCAGGAGGCCCATCGCCCACATGACATCCCGGAAGTTGAGGCCGGTCGCTTCGACGGAAACAACGACCTCGCCTTCATCGGGCACGGGAAGGCTGGCTTCCTCCCAGGCCAGGCTATCCAGGCGACCGCCGACATGCTGCCGGATCGTTGCCGCCTCGAAATCGTGGCGGCTCGCGTCGATGGCGCCGAAGGGGCCGGCGGCAGCTCTGATTTCACGGATTTTTCCGGTGAGGCGATCCAGAAACCACTCTCTATTCTCCGTCTGCGCTGCCATCAGGGCGTCGATGACCGCAACAGTCCGCTTGTCATCCGCATCGGCATCCAGCAGATGCACATCGAAGGCATCATATTCGTTTTGAAGGACACGTCCGAAGGCCCAGAGGCCGGCATTGGCTTCATCGACAGAGCCCGCCGCCAGCGGGGAACCGCCCGGTGCAACGATAATGAGCCGCGGCTTTGCTCCGTCGCTTTTCCGCGCCAATAGATTCGCCAATTCGGTGAAGGCAGACAGACGGGAAAGCGAGAGCTCCGTCGCCTCGCCAGGCTTCAGGTCTGCGATGAATACGATCCCACGAGTGTCGCGATTGATTGCGCCGAGAGCATCGGCAAGATCTGCAGATGATGCGCCGAGATCGACGACCGTCATTCTCTTATCGAGCCTGGCCAGGCCGTTCCGGCCTTGCTCCGACAAGATCAGGATCGGCTCGGCGGCTCCAGCAGCGCTCGACGCCTCCGGCCACCGTTCGGAGAAGGCCGACGCCGCGATCAGAGAACCTTCGGGGAAGGTCAGTTCGCGGATGCAAGGCTTGGCAAAGCCAAGTGTCTCCAGGAGATCTTCGATCTGTTGCGGCGTACCGAGCCGTCCGACTGGAAATTCCGGCGATTGGCTGTCGGCAAACCAGCCGTCGGACAGGCCGAAGACGAAATCATTGAAGGCGCTCGGTGCACGATCGGCCAGCAACAATTGCCCGCCACCGGCAGCGACTGTCCGGAGAATTCGCTTGATGTCGTCATTGTGCCGCAGCAGATACTGGCTCTGATCGCCGGACGCGACGACGATATCGGCAATGGTGCGATCCGTCAGCCTGGCCGCGTCCGTCACGGTGACATGCGCGTCGCGCTCGAAAGCGATCTCCAGCGCGCGGCGCGCGTGCTCGCGCGGCTCGGCGATGACGAGGCATGCGCCAACGGCGGAGGCAGCGGCCGCCAGCCTTCGGCTGAAAGCCGCCGATACCGAGCCGATCTCAAGAATGTGCTCGATGACCCCGGCATTGGCTTCAATAGCGGATGCCAACGCCTCCGCAAGCAGGGAAAGCCGCCTTTCGCTCAAAGGAGAGTGAAGAAGCATATGCTCCAGGGTCGCTCCGCCGGAAAAGCCCGCGCCTCGGTTCGCGGGCTCCCGTCCCACGACATGCGGCCGTATCATCGCCAAATGCTCGAGCGTCTCGCGATGGGCATTGCCCACGAGAACGGCCTCGGCCACACGCGCGGCATCTTCGCGATAGACTTCCTGCAGCAGTTCAGCCAGCGGAGGCAATGTCGGCTCTTGCGGGATCTCCCATTTGCCGTCGCCGGCTGTCGCTATGCCTGCGTCCTCGAGAATATAGAGGCAATTGACGAGAAAGGACCTGAATTCGGAATCGCCGGGAAGGCTGGAGAATGCGACGCCGCCCTTACGGTCGGCCACTGTCAGCGCTATGTCGTGGCAGGCGCGATAGACCGCGGCATCGAGAAGAAGGCTCGCATTGTTGAGCGCGTGGTTCTCGTCGAAGCTCGGCTCCGGTAAAATCCGCAACGCATTCGCGCCAGCTTCGCCGCTATCGGCCAAAACGAACGACGGCATGCTCTCATAGTGAAACGCAACGGACTCGAGCGTTGCCCGGCGGCGCAATTGCGTGCGGCGGAAGCGGCAATCATCGAGAACCGCAATCGGCTTTTCGCCCGCATCGAACAGGGCGAAACGCGCCTTGATCGAATTTGCGCTGAATCGATCGATCTCGATACGCGCCTTGACAATAGATCCTCCCCTGCCGAAGGCCCTCACCGTGCCGAAGTGAATGGGGATATAGGGCGCACCAGCCTCATCGCCGGAAAACTGATCGAACAAGGCGACGAGACCGTGAAACGCGGCGTCGACCGACATAGGGTTGAGATTGTAAGTCCCGAAAGGATGCGCAGGCGCAGCCGCCGGCTTCAGATCCACCTCGATGATGTCGTGACCGAAAGCGACCGCCTTTGCCAGAAGCTGGAAATGCGGACCGTAATGCAGTCCGAAACGCTCCGCCGTTTCATAGGTCACTTCAGAGGTCAAAACGGATTTGCGATCCCTGCCCGATCGTTCGACAGGCTCGCTACTCCCCTCGCCGCTTAAGGGCTTGCGGCAACGCCCGACGGCATGCACCGTCCATTCGTCATGGCTGAGGCGCTCACGCGATCGGATCTCGATGTCTCCGGTCTCGGGCGACAGGATCGTCGACAGCTCGACCATGCGATCCTGGAACAGTTCAAGCGGCCGGATGATTTCGAGATTGCCGATCTCGACCTCGTCCGCCCCGTAATACTGTTGTGCCGCCGTGACGGCGATTTCGATGAAGCCGCTGCCGGGCATGATTGCCTTGCCATCGACCACATGCTCGGCAAGGTCCGGAAAAAGACGAGCATCGAGATGGTTCTTCCAGTTCGAACCATTGAGATCGGTCCGCCAGCCGAGCAGCGTATGAGGATTCTTTCGGTCACGGCCGAAGATATCGATCTCGTCGGCTGTCGGTTGCGTCCGCAATTCCAGCGGCTCGAACGGCAGGGACGGCAGCCTGACGAAAGCGTTGCGCGTCGCGCTGCCGCGCGCGCGCAGCGCCGGCGCACCATTGGCGACCGCCCTCGCGAATGATTGTGAAACCGGATCATGACCGGCAACGGGCGCTTCGCGCAGCAAGGTCGGTATGGCAATGACTTGAACCGAAGCCTGCTTGGCGATCTCCGCCACATAGTTGGACAGGATCGGGCGCGGCGAAATTTCGATGAAGAGATTGCATCCCATTGCCATGGCGGCCTGACAGCCGGCCTTGAAGAGCACGGGATCGCGAACATTGCGCCACCAATATTGCGTATCCAGGAGGCGGCCATCGCGCAGTTCGCCGGTCACGGTCGAAATGAAAGTCCCTGACCCGCTATCCGGCGCCAGATCGGGCAGATCGGCCAAAAAGGCATCCCTGGCACGATCGATGATCGGATGATGGAATGGGTAGTTGATATCGAGGATATGCGCGACGATCTGGGATTTGCGCGCCGCATCCCTGAACGCCTCTACTTCGTCGACCGGGCCGGAAATCGTTACCGAATTCAGCGCGTTGATCGCCGCGATACAGATATTGTCGAGGCCATGGGACTTCGCGAAGGCCAAGGCGGCATCCTCACTGAGGACCACGGCGGCCATCTTGCCTTCGCCGGCCAGAAGATCCTGATGCAGCGAGCGCTTGGCGACGATCGCGACCGCCTCGGCGGCCGTCAGCACCTTGGCGGCATAGGCCGCGGCGATTTCGCCGACCGAATGGCCGAAGACGGCATCAGGCCTGACGCCCATCGACCACAGGCAGTCCGAGAGGGATGCCTGGAGCGCAAACAACAACGGTTGCGCAATCTTGGTATCGGCGAGCCGCGCGGAAAGATCCGCCGCGACCAGAACATCCGTCAGCTTCTCGCCGAGATAATATTCGAAAAGGGCGCTGAAGGACTGGAAGCATTGCCGGAAATGGCGGTTTTCCTCGTAGGCGCCAACGCCCATACCCGCCCATTGCGACCCGTTGCCGGAAAAGACGAAGGCGATCTTGGCGGCTTGCGCCGGTGCCTCGCCCGCCTCGCCGACCGACGTTTTGCCGGACAGATGCGCGTCGATCGCGGCAAGTACCGCCGCGCTATCCTTGGCCCGGGCCGCAAAGCGATGACGCATGGGTTCGCGATTGGCGGCGGCGGAAGCGACGATCTGTCGAGCCTCCCTGGGCTCGGCGCTTTCAAGGCTCGCCTTGTATTCCTCGAGCAATTTCGAAAGAGCGGAGGCCGTATGGGCGCTTGCCGCAAAAACCACTCCTTCGCCCCTGATTTGCGGCTCGGGCGGCGCGACCGGATCGGGATCGCTGATGACGACATGCGCGTTGGTGCCGCCGAAACCGAAAGAGTTGATGCCCGCAAAACGCGGTTGCTTCGCAGGGAGCAGCTCGATCGCGGATGTATTGACGCGGACGTTCAGGCCCTCGAAATCGATCGCCTCGTTCGGGCGGTCGAAATGCAGGGACGCCGGGAGGAAATTATTCTCCAGCGCGATGATCGCCTTCAACAGCCCAAACAGGCCGGATGCGGGTTCGGTATGGCCGATATTGGTCTTGATCGAGCCGATCGGCACCGGCGCCCGCCGGTTGCGTCCTATGACTTCGCCGATCGCCCAGATTTCAGCAGGATCGCCGACCTTCGTTCCCGTTCCATGGCCTTCGATGAAGGCAATGCGATTGACATCGATCCCGCGCCCTTCATAGATCGACTGCAGCAAGGCTGCCTGCGCCTCTCGCGACGGCATGGAGATGCCGTTAGTCCGCCCCGAGGAATTGACGCCGACGGCATGGATCCTGGCATAGCTGCGATCCTTCTCACGCAGCGCGACATCCGTCCGGCGCAAGACGATCGCCGCGCCGCCTTCCGCCCGAACGTAACCGCGTCCATCATCATCATAGGCACGGCAGAGGCCCTCTGGCGACAGCATGCGCGCCTGAGCGAAGCCTACGAAGGACATTGGGTGGAGCAGGACATTGATGCCGCCGACGATTGCCGTATCGATCTCGCCGCCTTCCAACGCCCTCACCGCCTGGTCGAGCGCAACCAGCGACGACGAGCAGGCCGTGTCGATCGTCATGCTCGGCCCGCGCAAGCCGAATATGTGCGAGATGCGATTGGAAACGATCGAAAGCGTATTGCCCGTCATGAAATACGGGCCGCCCGACGCCGGATCTTCGAGCGTCAGGTTGCCATGCTCGAGAGAGGATGCACCGACATAGACGCCGACCCGCTGCCCCTCGAAACCGTCAATCGGCAGATTTGCATCTTCCAAAGCCCGCCAGACAACATTGAGAAGGATGCGCTGCTGCGGATCCATCTGCATCGCCTCGCGCTGGGAAAGGCCGAAAACTGCGGGGTCAAACGCGTAGACATTCTCGAGAACGCCGGCCGCAAATGTGTAGGTCTTGCCGGGGACACCCACAGCCGGATGCCAAAAGCGCGCAAGATCCCAGCGCTCATCAGGTATACGGCTTATCGTGCAACGCCCCTCCTTGAGGACAAGCTGCAGTTCTTCAATCGAACCCGCCCCAGGGGCAACGCTTGCGCGTCCGATAATTTCAACCGTCATGATCTCTCAGCAATATTCTACGAAGTACACCAAGCTGGCCATTTTCAACATCAACTGCCCACATCATCATTATCTATGGTTGTCACCAATAAAACATTTGCGTGTACAACCAATATGCGGCAGTGCAACAACCGATGCAATATGAGATGTCTCAGCCCCTCAATCCACGTAGAAAATCGCAGCCCCTGTTCTCGTCCACTGCAATTGTTTCCGTAATTCAGTTCGCGACGAATCCCGCCCCTTCACAAGGCATGATCCGTCAAGATCATACAGATGTCGGCACTCACCAATGAATAGAGGTAAAAGCAGCCGTCGTCAGAGCTGCGAGAGCCTCCATTCGCTCGGCTACTGTCCCAGATTCGCCGCAGTCGCCGCCCCCTGCGGGCCATCTTGGTCAGAGCTGGATCAGATCTAAATCCCGGCCCATTTCGCGTTTGGCGATGTCGACCACGCTCATCTCGTGGGTGAAGAGGATCGTCTGGAAGCGGTCGGCCGTTGCGGCTAATACCTGCAGCCCCGCGCGGGCGCGTTCGTCGTCGAAGGTCTGGAAGATATCGTCGACGATCAATGGCGCCGGTTCGTTGCGGGCGGAATAATCCTCGAGAAATGCCAGCCGCAGGGCGAGATAGAGCTGGTCGCCTGTGCCCTCGCTCAGGCCATCGAGCGGCACGCGTTCGCCCGCGGCGCGTTCCGCCAGTAGCTGCAGCGCGTCGCTTTCATCGTGGGCCTCGACGAGACGGGAGAAACGACCGCCCGTCAGCTGCGAGAACAGCTCGCCGGCACGCCTGATGACGGGATCGGCCTGCTTCTCGCGATAGGCTTCCATCGAGCCGGCCAGCATGCGGGCGGCGATCTTCAGGACGACCCATTGCCGCGCGAGGTCCTTTGCTTCCTGTTCGGCCGAAAGCTTCTCAAAAACCGCATATTCGGCACTGACGCCGGTTTCCAGGGCCTGCCGCTGGCGGCGGTTCTCCGCCAGCCGCGCTGAAAGCTCGCCGTGCACGGCGAACTGCCGCTGGTCTTCCTCGGTCAACCGCTCGATCTCGAGATCGGCGGCGACGCGTTCGAAGCCGGCAAGCTCGGCACGAAGCTCGTCTTCGGCTTTGCCGTCGGCTTGCTGACGGAATCGATCGCGGCTTTCGACAAGCCGAGCAGTCAGCCGCAGGCGTTCACGCAGCCGCAGGAGCAGCGCCGGCAGGTCTTCCACGCCGCCGAGATCGGCAGTCAGATGATCGAGTTCAGCGGCAATGGCTGCAAGCGCAGCCTCCTGGCGTGCCACGAGCCCTTCCCCGCGCTGCCATTCTTCCTCGAGGCTGTCGCGCTTTTTCAGTTCGCCGCGCATGGCGTTGACGCGCGTGTGCAATGCCTCAGCGGCGGCATCCGGCGGAAGATGGTCCAATTCATAGCCGCTATTGGCGGCAAGCGTCGCAAGTTGCCGCTCGAAATCCGCCATGTCGCGTCGCATGCCATTGACGCGACGCAAACGGTTTTCGCGCTCGGCCAGGATATCGGGCAGCTCCTGCCATGCTTTCAGGGCGGCATTTGCCATTTCGAGGGTCGTGTCGGGCGGCAGCCCAAGCAGTTCAACGGCTTTAACGAAGGCGCCGCGCCAATCGGCGTGCTGTCGTTCCAAGGTTTGTTGCTGATCCTCGAACCGGGTCAGCCGGTCACGCGCCGCGCCGATCTCGCCTTCCCGCGTGCGGCTTTCGCTCCAGCGTTCAGACAGAAGACGCAAATGCTTGCGCAAGCCTTCCGCAATCGCGGCCGATGGAAGGCGGCCACTCCTATAGCCGGTCGCCTCGACGATGTCCTGCAGCGCAGGCAGGACGCGACCTTCCGCCAGCGCATTCTCATCCCGTTCGTCCAACAAATCCCGCAGTGCCTTGCGCTCACGCCGCAGCAGTTCCACCCCACGCCGCCACTCCAGCATGGTCGATGGATCGAGGGCATCGATGTCGCAGGGGTCAAAAAGGGCAGCGAAGGTTACCTCGGCATCCTTCAAAGCCTTTTCGCAACTCTTGAGGCGGCCAACGGCGGCCTCCCGCTCTTGCAGCAGGCGCACCTGACGCAGGCGATAATCCGCATGGCGCGCGACACGATCCGCATCGCTGAGGGCGGCGTCGGCCAATCGATCGGCCTCGGCAACACCGACGGTCAGTGCCGCAAGCCCCTTGGCTTCCGGAGCCAAGCCGTCCGTCCACCTCTGCTGGATGGAGGTCCATTGCGCATCACGGCTTTCGCGCGCGGCGATGATCTGCTCGCGGGTGACGATCGGCCCGGTGCGCTCGGCGTCTGCCAGCGTCCGTTCTATCTCCGCCAAGTGCTCGTCATGGTTCTGCAGTTTGCCGGCGGCTTCGCGCACCTTCGACCGCGCGGCGTCGATGGTGTCGCGATGTCCGGCAATCTCCGTCGTTTCCGGCAGCGGCACGGAAAACAAAATATCCATGTCACCGATCGGTGGCTGCAGCCGTCCGGCGGCTTCCTTGAGATCGGATTCGATGCGGCGTATCTGCGTTTCCAGCCCGTCAAGACGGCTCAAGGCCGCGAGATCGCTGCCCAGCGCCTCGAGCTGATCGATATAGGGCCGCGGATCGATCAGCCGTCCGTTAAGGCTGTCCCTCTCCAGAGCGACCAGCTGCCGGCGTTCGCTTTCGGATTGCTCGGCAAGCGATTGCGTCTGTCGCGCAAGTTGCCTGCCCTCTTCCACCAGCTCGGACAGGCGCGCACGGTCGATGTCGCTCGGCTGCTGCAGCTCCAGCTCACCTTCAGGAAGACCGAGACGACGGGCAAGCTGTGAAAGCATCGTGTCGTAACCGGCAAGCTCCTGATCGACGCGCGGCAGGTCGTGACGCTGGGCGCGGTAGTTGCCCGTATCGGCAAAGAGCTGGGTGATATCGCCCGACATCTGCAGCAGCGCGTCATCGACCTGGATACGGGAAAGGTCTTCTTCGGCGCGCGCAACGGCTTGTCGAGCCCGGCGCAATTCCTCTTCGCCCGCCTGCTTATCGCGCAATCTCTGTTCAAGCGTATCGGCGAAGCCTTTCGGTATGGCGGAAAGGTCGGAGAGCCCCTCGAGCCCGAGGGTTTCGGCATCGATTTCTGATAGCAAGGGCTGCAAGGTTTTCAGCCGCTTGAGCCGGTCCAGCGCTTCCCGCGTGCCATGACGCTCCGCCTGCAGGCGCTCCAGTTCCGTCTCCAGTTCGCCCGCTTCGGCAAGAAGCTTCTTCCAGTCGCCGGACTTCAGCTCGTTGTCCCGCTCGGCCTTGCGGGCATCTTCGTAGCGGTCGAGCGCCTGATAGAAACCGCGATCCTTCGAACGTCTGGCCGCATAGATACCCTCTGCCTCCGCTTCCAGCGACTGGCGCAAGCGTGACAGGCCGGTCAGCCCTGAAGCGGCGGAAAACAGCAGGCTGCCGATCTCGCCGCCACTGCGCAGCATCGCGGTCGCACCTTGCCGCAGCCGTTGCGAGTCGAGGCCGAAGGCGCGCTCGAAGACATCGCGGCTCAAATTGCCGAGGAAGGGCGAAAGCGCATCCTCGGCGAGCGGCGCTTCCTTGTCATCAGGAGCGAGAAGCGTTCCCTTGCGGCCGCGCCGGCGGCGGAAACTCAGTTTTGCGCCGTCGCGCGCGCTGATGTCTGCTCCAATCCGTAAAGCTCCGGGTTCATGCAGGAAGCTTTGCTCGGCGGCCGTCGGGAAACCGAACAGAAGATCAGAGATCGCGCTTAAAGCCGAGGATTTGCCCGCCTCGTTCGGACCATAGATCACGTGCAGCCGCGCACCAGGGCGAAAATCGAGCGTGCGATCGGTGAGCGCGCCATAGCGGAGGATATCGAGCCGGGTAAAGCGCATCAGTCCGCCCTCTGCCCGCGCGCCAGCAGCAGTTGCCGCGCCTCTTCGATGAGGGTCTCCATGCTATCGTCCAGCGGCAAGGCCGTCGCGCCAAGACCGCCCGGCAGGCGCACGGCGATCTCGTCGATCAACCGGCCCGCTGCCGCCACGATTTCGGCATCGCCGGCATGTTCGGCGAGGAGCTGGCGCAGATCGAGCGCGCCATCTGCATCCGCCGTTCTCTCCGGCGGCGGCTCCAGCCGCAGTTCCAGCTTTTCCAGCCAGATATCCTCATGCACGCGGTGGCAGGCGGCTTCCACCTCGTCGCGCCATTGCTGGCGGTTGGCGGCGATCGTGCCATGCAGCGATGTCACGCCGGAAAGCCGGACACGCAGCGCGGTCATGCGCCCTACCATCTCGTCGGTCAAGGGTTGTACCGCCTGCTCCACATGGCGCAGGATCGCCGCCTGATCGTCCTCCGGCCCGACGACGATATCGGCCTGGGCGAAGCGCGCCTCGTCGACAATCAGGCGCTCATGTTCGATCCGCCCATCTTCGACGGTTACCAGCACCGCGCCCTTGGCGCCACGCTCGCGGATATTGCGACCCTGCAGATTGCCCGGAAAGATCACGAGCGGATCCTGTGCCACCACTTCATAATCATGCACATGGCCGAGCGCCCAATAGTCGTAGCCGCGCGAGCGCAGATCATCGACGGAGCATGGCGCATAGGGCGCATGCGGTTCGCGGCCGGTCAACGAGGTGTGGAGAATACCGATGTTGAACCAGCCGGAGACCGGCGCGGGATAGGAAATCGCCAGATTGTCGTTGGCGGAGCGTTCGGCAAAGCCCTGGCCATGCAGTGCCACCTGCAGCGTCTCCAGTCTGACGCTGCCGGGCTTGCCGGTCGGGAACTCATGGACGTTTGATGGCAGAGTGATGGTCTTGGTGATGACGCTTGCCGCATCGTGATTGCCGCGCAGTAGGTAGACCGGAATGCCCGCCCGCTCCAGCCGCGCCGTCTCGCGATTGAAGAACAGGCCGATCTTGTTGTCCTTCCAATCGCCGTCATAAACATCGCCGGCGATCACGAAGAAATCGACACGCCTTTCGATCGCCAGTCCCACCAGCGTCGAGAAGGCCTTGCGACTAGCTTCGACGAAGACCGCGGCGACGGCGGCGTCCTTCAGGGCCAGACCCTGGAAGGGGCTGCCAAGATGCAGATCGGCGGCATGGATGAAGCTGAAAGAGGGCATGGGCTCCGATAGTATTGTCAGATGTCCGGTCTTTCCTTTGTAAGGAAATGGAGGCGCTGTGAATACCGCGCCGGCGGCTTCATCCAATGGTTTCGTAAGCCAGGCCGAGCCTGTCATATTTCTCAGTCACGCGATTGCGATCCTCGATCGCGGATGTGTGCTTGTGGCCCTGTCGGGCGACTGCTACTGCCCTATCATCTTGCGAACAAAAGAGAGGAGACATCTCATGAGACATCATGCTTTCGGACGGACGCCCTTTATCGTGACCGATGTCGGCTTCGGCGCCTGGCAGATCGGCGGCGCATGGGGCGATGTCAGCGAGGCCGACGGCCGCGCGGCGCTGAACGCCGCTCTCGATGCCGGCATGACCTTCATCGATACCGCCGACGTCTATGGCGATGGCCGCTCGGAAAAGATCATCGCCGACGTGTTGAAGGCGCGTGGCGGCGAGCGCCCGATGGTGGCGACCAAGGCCGGCCGCCGGCTGAACCCGCATGTGGCCGACGGCTATAACAAGGCCAATCTCGAAGGCTTCATCGATCGCAGCCTGAAGAACCTCGGCGTCGAAAGCCTCGACCTCGTCCAGCTTCATTGCCCGCCGACCGAAGTTCTCTATCGGCCGGAGGTTTTTGCCGGGCTCGACGAATTGCAGAAGGCCGGCAAGATCAAGGGATACGGCGTCAGCGTCGAAAAGGTCGAAGAAGCACTGAAGGCGATCGAATATCCGGGTGTCGTCAGCATCCAGATCATCTACAACATCTTCCGCCAGCGTCCCGACCATCTGTTCTTCAAGGAAGCCAAGCGCAAGAACGTGGCCGTCATCGCCCGCGTCCCCCTCGCCTCCGGACTACTGTCAGGCAAGATCACCCGCGACACGCAGTTTGCCAGCGACGATCACCGCAACTTCAACCGCCATGGCGAGGCTTTCGATGTCGGCGAGACCTTTGCCGGCGTGCCGTTCGAGGTTGGTCTCCAGGCCGTGGAAGAGGTGCGCAAGCTGGTGCCATCAGGCGCGAGCATGGCGGCTTTCGCCCTGCGCTGGATCCTGATGAACGAAGCCGTCACCGTCGTCATCCCCGGTGCCCGCAATGCCGAGCAGGCAAAGGCCAACGCGGCCGCAGCCGACCTTGCGCCCCTTTCGGCCGACGTCATGGCGGCGACACGCGAGATCTACGAGCGGCTGATCGCGCCGCACGTCCATCATCGCTGGTAATTGCCGTAAGAGCCATTTTGAGGAGGATGGCCGGAACACGTTTCTGGCCATCTTATGGAAGATTTGCCGATGATCACCACATGCTATCAACGGCGGGAAATCTTTCCCGCCCCGACGGACATCCATTCCAAACGATAAGGTTCGAAGAGGAGAGATCATGAAAGTAGCGCTGGTAACAGGCGCATCCCGTGGACTCGGTGCCGTGATTGCGCGCGAACTCGCAAAAGCAGGCTGGGCCGTAGCGGTGAATTATGCCAACGATACGCATGGAGCCGAAGCGATCGCAGAAAGCATCCGGCAAGGCGGCGGGAAAGCTCGTGTGGCAAAATTCAGCGTGATCGACCAAGTTGCCCTCAGCGATGGCCTTGAAGACATCCGGAATACACTCGGTCCCGTCGATCTGATCGTGAACAATGCGACGGGACCGCAGCCCGACATGCCGCTGATGGAGCAATCTTGGCGCAGCTATCTCGATCAGCTCGAATTCTTCGTCAAGGCACCTCTCGAATTGTTGCAGGCGGTGCTACCAGACTGGCGTGCCCGCAAGTCCGGCCGCGTCATCAATATAGGCTCGGAAATTGCCGAACTCGGCAATCCCTATGTCGGAAACTACGCGGCGGCGAAGGGTGCAATGCTTTCCATGACACGCTCATGGGCTCGGGAGCTAGCGCCGGAAGGAATTACGGTCAATCTCGTTGCGCCTGGCTGGATTCCCGTCGAACGACATGCGGGGGCCTCGCAGCAGTCCATCGACAGCTATCTCGCACAGACGCCCCTCGCCCATTTCGGCAGACCTGAAGATATTGCCGATGCCGTCGTCTTTCTCGCCTCGAGCAAGGCAGATTTCATTACCGGCCAGAAGCTCGCGGTCAATGGCGGCCGAACATTGCTCTAATATCACCAGACGGTGAAAACCGATCTGTGATGGAGCCGGGCGAGCAGAGCGGCGACCTCTGTTTTTTCCTGACACTGCCACGCGAAGGTCGGCCGATCATGCTGTAAGCGAACTGCTCTGCTCGCCGGATTCACATGTCTTTCACGTGCTGGGGAGTTAGGAACACGGCATCAGGCGCCTTGAGCCAACGCGAAGCGCTCTGCAACTCGCGCTACGCGCTCGCCGTAAGCGCGAGCAGTTTCCAGGTCGCCGATCGACATTTCGCTCGGGGCTGCGTCGGCATCGCATTGCGCCATCGGCGCGATGTATGAGCCTATCCTGTTCGCATCATCACGCTTCGAAGCCTTTACGTTCGCCGGCTTCATCCCCAGACTGACCCACAGACCTCCGTGCTGCCCCGCCAGAAGAACGAAGTATTCGAGAGTATTGAGCTTGTCGCCGTTCAAACTGGCGCTGTTGGTGAAGCCCCCGAAAACCTTGTCCTGCCATTTGTTGGCGAACCAAGCCTTCGAGGATGTATCGGCAAACTTCTTAAACTGCCAGCTCGGGCCACCCATGTAGGTTGGCGATCCGAAGATGATGGCGTCGGCGGCGTCCAACGCGCCCCATCCGTCATCGGAAAGGTTGCCATCCGCATCGATGGCGCAAAGTACCGCGCCCGCGCCCTCCGCTACGGCTTCCGCCATCCGGTGGGTGTGGCCGTAGCCGGAATGATAGACGACGACTGTGCTTGCTGTGCGATTTGACATGGTGGTTTTTGGCCTCCTTCTGGCCATTGCTTTGCGTTGGCCGGAAGCGAGATCGCTCCGACTGACGTTTTCTCTCAGGTGGGTGGATGACAGGGTGTGACACCCGACGCTCTATGGGCGGGGACCTTTTTCGGCCAGCTACGCGCGAGCCCTCAATTGGATGGCACTGTTTGCCGCGAGATACTGAGATCTAAAGCGCGTCGCGGTCGTTCAGATTCGCTTTTCGCGCTTTAGGTTTTTGGCTTTACTCATGTCGTTGCCGCAAAACCGCTACACACTTTTGCGCGACATGCATTAGCTGCTGACACCCGCCAGAGTCAGCAGCAACAGGAACACGAAAGGCGGCGGGAGCTCTCGATAGTTCCGGATACGGAGAATGGCCGCGATCGCGGCGAGCATGATGCAGGCGCCCAATGCAACCCCGATATATCGGGTGCCGGCTGTGACCAAAAGCACTGCGGTCACGAGTTCAAGCGCAGCCGTGACCCAGCACCACCAGAAAGGAAATCCAAGTCGCACGAATCCCGCGCGGATTTTCGGAAGTCCGCTCGCGTTGACGATGGCGCCGACGAGAAACGCCCCGGCGGCCAGCCAGGTGAGGACGGAATCGAGTGATGTTGGACCTGTGAAAATGTTCATTGGAACACTCGTTGATTTCTTTGATATAGCGCTATCATATAATCTAGCAACGCTAGTTTGTCAATCAACGTTCTTTTTGATAGTTTTATATCAGGAAAATCGCGCATGAGGATTGAGGCATTGGATGGGTATCAGCGAACGCAAGACTCGAGAACGGGCCGAACGTGAACGCAGGATCGTCGTCGCTGCGAGGACGATCGCGGAGCGCGACGGCTGGGCTTCCGTCACGATCCGCCGCCTCGCTGAGGAGATAGAATACAGCCAGCCGGTTCTCTATTCGCATTTCGAAAATCGCGATCAGATCGTCGGAGCGGTCGCGCTCGAGGGCTTCGGCGAATTGGCTGTAATGCTCCGCGCCGCGATCCGGCCATCGTCCCCGTCGAAGGAACGAGTGGAAAGTGTCGCAGCCGCCTATCTCGATTTTGCTTTTGCCCGGCCCGCGATGTACGAGGCGATGTTTATCCTTCCAACCGGGCTCCGCTTCGCCAGATCCGACACGCCGGCGCAGCTCCGTGAGGGTTTCGGAGCTATGGCGACAGTGATTGCACCGTTCGCCGACGATGTGGATACCGCTACCGAAACATTCTGGGCTGCACTTCATGGACTGGCGGAGCTTGAACGTCACGGCAGAATTAGGCCTGCTTTCCGGTCTCAACGTATCGCGCTCGTCATGCAGATGGTATCGAATCAACGCTGAGTTCGGGCATAAACCCTTGGAGTTTGGCCACTCCGGGCCGAAAGCAGCCATGCAGGCATTTACCGCATGAGGCCATAAAAAAGGGCCCGCAAAAGCGGGCCCCAATGTATCCACCCGCAAGGCAAGAGCCTCGCGGCGGGTGAAAACGGATTAGCTGTTGACCGAGTCCTTCAGGCCCTTGCCGGGCGTGAACTTCGGTACGTTACGAGCAGGAATATCGACCTCAGCGCCCGTGGACGGGTTACGGCCCTTCGAGGCTGCACGGTGGGAAACGGTGAAGCTGCCGAAACCAGCGAGGCGAATGTCGCCGCCCTTCTTCAGTTCAGCCTGGACGGTATCGAAAACAGCGTCAACAGCGGAAGCAGCGTCAGCCTTCGTGATACCGGCCTTCTCGGCCACTGCGGACACGAGCTCATTCTTGTTCATGTTTCCACCCCTTTCTTTGGTATGAAACGACTTATCAGTAAGCGGGGTGCAAATAGGATGCTCTTACCCGCCGCAACCCCAAAAGCCCTGCAAATCAAGGAAAAGCAAGCGTCGCTGTGCGCTTTTCACAAAAAAAGACCGGCAAAATTGCCGGTCTTTTCGTCTTTTGGATCAATTCGACAGAATTGAGGCGAAGAGCGTCAATGAGCGATAGTCGAGCCTACATCGTCAACGCCTTCAACGGTAGCAATTACAGGCGTTTCCACGGTGCCATCCCACTCGATCGGCTCGGGCCGGCGAACAAGCGCGTGCTTGATGACCTCGCCCATGCGGGACACGGGGATGATTTCCATGCTGTTCTTCACGTTGTCCGGAATCTCCGCCAGATCCTTGGCGTTTTCTTCCGGGATCAGCACCTTCTTGATGCCACCGCGCAGTGCCGCCAGCAGCTTTTCCTTCAGGCCGCCGATCGGCAGCACGCGGCCGCGCAGCGTGATTTCACCCGTCATGGCCACATCCTTGGAAACCGGGATGCCTGTCATGATCGAGACGATCGCGGTTGCCATGGCGACACCGGCCGATGGACCATCCTTCGGCGTCGCGCCTTCCGGCAGATGCACGTGGATGTCGCTCTTGTCGAAGCGCGGCGGCTCGATGCCGAAATCGACGGCGCGCGAACGAACGTAAGACGCCGCCGCGGAAATCGATTCCTTCATGACTTCCTTCAGGTTGCCGGTGACCGTCATGCGGCCCTTGCCCGGCATCATCACGCCTTCGATCGTCAGCAGCTCGCCGCCGACCTCTGTCCAGGCGAGACCGGTCACGACACCGACCTGATCCTCGCGCTCGGCTTCGCCATGGCGGAAGCGCGGAACGCCCAGATATTCGTCGATATTCGCAGCGGTGATCGCAACGGACTTGGTCTTGCCCTTGATGATCTCGGTGACCGCCTTACGGGCGAGCTTCATCAATTCGCGCTCGAAGTTACGCACACCGGCTTCGCGGGTATACTGCTGGCTGATCGCCATCAGGGCATCGTCGCTGACCGAGAATTCATTCGGCTGCAGCGCATGTTCCTTGATGGCTTTCGGCAGCAGGTGCCGCTTGGCGATTTCGCGCTTCTCGTCTTCGGTGTAGCCGGCGATACGGATGATCTCCATGCGGTCCATCAGGGGCGCAGGGATATTCAGCGTATTCGCCGTCGTGATGAACATCACGTCCGACAGATCATATTCGACTTCCAGGTAGTGATCCATGAAGGTCGAGTTCTGCGCCGGGTCCAGCACCTCAAGCAGGGCCGAAGACGGGTCGCCGCGATAATCCTGGCCAAGCTTGTCGATTTCGTCGAGCAGGAAAAGCGGGTTGGACTTCTTGGCCTTCTTCATCGACTGGATGACCTTGCCGGGCATCGAGCCGATATAGGTGCGGCGGTGACCGCGGATTTCGGCTTCGTCACGAACGCCGCCAAGCGCCATGCGGACATACTCGCGGCCGGTCGCCTTGGCGATCGACTGGGCGAGCGAGGTCTTGCCGACGCCCGGAGGGCCGACGAGGCACAGGATCGGTCCCTTGATCTTGGTGGCGCGCGCCTGGACGGCCAGATATTCGACGATGCGCTCCTTGACCTTCTCCAGACCGAAATGATCCGCTTCGAGGATCTTCTCGGCATTGTTCAGATCGGCCTTGATCTTCGACTTCTTGTGCCAGGGGATACCCAGCAGCCAGTCGAGATAGTTGCGCACGACCGTGGCTTCCGCCGACATCGGGCTCATCTGACGCAGCTTCTTCAGCTCCGCATCGGCCTTTTCCTTGGCTTCCTTGGAGAGCTTGGTCTTGGAGATGCGCTCTTCCAGTTCGGCCATCTCGTCGCGGCCCTCTTCGCCGTCGCCGAGCTCCTTCTGGATCGCCTTCATCTGCTCGTTCAGGTAATATTCGCGCTGCGTCTTTTCCATCTGGCGCTTGACGCGCGAGCGGATGCGCTTCTCGACCTGCAGAACCGAAATCTCGCCTTCCATGAAGCCGAGCGCCTTTTCAAGGCGAGCCTTGACGCTGGTGGTTTCCAGCATTTCCTGCTTTTCGGTGATCTTGATCGACAGATGCGAGGCAACAGTGTCGGCCAGCTTCGAATAATCATCGATCTGGCTGGCGGCGCCAACCACTTCCGGCGAGATCTTTTTGTTGAGCTTCACGTAGCTTTCGAATTCGGAAACGACCGAGCGGCTCAAAGCTTCGAGCTCGACCTGGTCTTCTTCCGGCTCATGCAGGACATGGCCGAGGGCTTCGTAGAAATCCTCGCGGCCGGTATATTCATCGATCTCCGCGCGCGCACGGCCTTCGACCAGCACCTTCACGGTGCCGTCGGGCAGTTTCAGCAGCTGCAGAACGTTGGCAACGGTACCGACCTTGTGGATGGCGTCCGGCGCGGGATCATCATCGCTGGCATTGATCTGGGTGACCAGCATGATCTGCTTGTCCGAACCCATGACCTCTTCGAGCGCCCGAATGGATTTCTCCCGTCCGACGAACAAAGGCACGATCATGTGGGGGAAAACCACGATGTCGCGCAACGGCAAAACCGGATAGGCAGTGCTCTCGTGTGCCGCAGACGTTTTCTTACTCATCTTATTTCCTTTCCGTCGTCCCGTTCCCGGGCTCTCTGCCGGCTGGGAGGGATTAGCCGGCTCTCTCACTTGGTAAACAAGTGGAGCTTCACACTACCTATTTCAAGTCATACGGGATGCGCCGCCATCGCATGGCAGCCCCGCTTATTCACGAGGAGGAACGCAACAACAAACACCGAAGCCCGGCCACTCAAACAAACGCCGGCGAAGCGGAATCCGAAGAAGAACACCGGGCTCGTGCCCAAGTCGCCAGATGCTCCAGAATCATTCCATGATGGCTGCAGCAGGGCCTCTTCACAACCGGTTTCGACCGCGTTCCCATAAGCTTATCCAAGACTTTATCAGCAAACCGCACGATTTTTCAAACAGAAAGGGCCCCGTCGATGACGAGGCCCCCGATTCGTGATCGCTGATATGAGCGTCAGGCCGTTGCGTTGGCCTTTTCTTCCTGCCGATCGGCATAGATGTAGAGCGGGCGGGCAGAGCCACGAACCACTTCCTCGGAAATGACCACTTCGCGCACACCCTCCAGCGCCGGCAGCTCGAACATGGTGTCGAGCAGGATCTTCTCCATGATCGAACGCAGGCCGCGAGCACCCGTCTTGCGGACGATCGCCCGACGCGCGATTTCACGCAGCGCATCCTCGTGGAAAGTCAACTCGACATCTTCCATCTCGAACAGGCGCTGGTACTGCTTGACGAGCGCGTTCTTCGGCTCCGACAGGATCTGGATCAGGGCATCCGCGTCCAGGTCTTCGAGCGTCGCCAGCACAGGCAGGCGGCCGATGAATTCCGGGATAAGGCCGAACTTCACCAGATCTTCCGGCTCCAGCTCGCGCAGCACTTCGCCAACGCGACGATCGTCCGGCGCCTTGACCGTGGCGCCGAAGCCGATCGAGGTCTTCTCGCCGCGCGCGGAGATGATCTTGTCGAGGCCTGCAAAGGCGCCGCCGCAGATGAAGAGGATGTTGGTCGTATCCACCTGCAGGAATTCCTGCTGCGGATGCTTGCGGCCACCCTGCGGGGGAACCGAAGCCACCGTGCCTTCCATGATCTTCAGGAGCGCCTGCTGAACGCCCTCGCCCGAAACGTCGCGCGTGATCGACGGATTGTCCGACTTGCGGGAAATCTTGTCGACTTCGTCGATGTAGACGATGCCGCGCTGTGCACGCTCGACGTTGTAATCGGCGGCCTGCAGCAGCTTGAGGATGATGTTTTCGACGTCTTCGCCGACATAGCCTGCCTCGGTCAGCGTCGTCGCATCGGCCATGGTGAAGGGCACGTCGATGATGCGCGCGAGCGTCTGAGCCAGATAGGTCTTGCCGCAGCCGGTCGGGCCGACGAGCATGATGTTCGACTTCGCCAGCTCGACGTCACCATTCTTCGATGCGTGCGCGAGACGCTTGTAATGGTTGTGAACGGCAACGGAGAGGATCTTCTTCGCCTGCCGCTGGCCGATGACGTATTCGTCGAGAACCTTGATGATGTCCTGCGGAGTCGGAACGCCGTCACGGGACTTGACCATCGAGGATTTGTTTTCCTCGCGGATGATGTCCATGCATAGCTCGACGCACTCGTCGCAGATGAAGACGGTCGGTCCGGCAATCAACTTCCGGACTTCATGCTGGCTCTTACCGCAGAACGAACAATAAAGCGTGTTCTTCGAGTCGCCGCCGTTGCTGCCGCTGACTTTGCTCATATCACTTTCCTTCCAGCACGCCGCCAATTTCCAACGTGAAATCGCGGTCCACTCAATGCGCCCGCCGAACCTGCCCCTCGTTTAACAGCAGATCGCGGCGCCCTTCAGGGTACTGAACGCAGCTCTGGCTAACCGGAACTGCGTGGCAACGATCCCCCGTCGAATGCCGAATGCCATGTCACAAAAAACGCTACATGGCATGAATGCCTACTATTACCGCGTTCCGTTCCACATTAAACCCCTATTCGATCACAAATGGGATAGAACTGTGGCATGGAAGTCACCGCCTCGTGGATAATCACGCGGCGCTTTCACCTTCCATTTCGGTACGCGACGTCAGCACCTTATCGATAAGACCCCATTCCTTGGCCTCGTCGGAGGACATGAAATGGTCACGATCGAGCGTCTGCTCGACTTCCTCGTAGGTCCGACCGCAATGCTTGACATAAACCTCATTCAGGCGGCGCTTCATCTTGATGATGTCGCGCGCATGACGCTCGATGTCCGAAGCCTGGCCCTGGAAACCGCCCGAGGGCTGGTGAACCATGATGCGGGAATTCGGCGTTGCGAAACGCATGTCCTTGTCGCCGGCGGCAAGCAGCAGCGAGCCCATGGACGCGGCCTGGCCGATGCAGAGCGTCGAAACGGCCGGCTTGATGAACTGCATCGTGTCGTAGATCGCCATGCCGGCGGTCACGACACCACCCGGCGAATTGATGTAAAGCGCGATTTCCTTCTTCGGGTTTTCGGCCTCGAGGAAGAGAAGCTGGGCGCACACCAACGTCGCCATATGGTCCTCAACCGGCCCGGTCAGGAAAATGATGCGTTCCTTCAGCAGGCGGGAATAGATGTCGTAAGACCGTTCCCCGCGATTGGTCTGCTCAACAACCATCGGCACCAGAGCCATAGCTGTATCGACTGGATTTCTCATGTGCGTCCTTTATCAAACTTGCCCGGCGACGGAAACGCCGGGAATCGGAGTAAAAATCCTTTACTCCTACATAGAGTGTCCCTGCCCTTCACTTCAAGACGCGCAAAAGCATATCGTCAAAAAGCAGTAATGCCCGAGGAGGCGTTGACAAAGCATTTCTAAACACCGCGTCTGGAATGCCAAGACACCATGGCGCCGCGCTGTTCGCTACCCACTGCATTTCCCGACCGCAAGGTGAAGGAAGCATGAAACCCATGGCGATCCGACGGAGATCGAAGACACAAGCAAAATTTACCAACTCATTTAATGAACTTACCATCTTATTCGGCAAGGATGAGCCAATCGCGAGAATCGTTGCGCGTTTGCGCTAACGATCCGAAGGCAGCGGAGAAACACCCATCGTGCTGAACATGACAACGGGCCTGACTATCTGGTGTTCGGAAGCCATCACCCTGGCGACCGTACTGCTTTTCGCCTGGAGGCATGATCGCAAATCCCCCGCCTACCTGATCTGGGCCATCGGATTTACCGTCAGCGCCGTCGGATTTGCCCTGGTGGCGGCACGCGGCGTCGTTCCCGACATTTTGTCGATTCAGATTGGCAATGCGGTGGCGCTGCTCGGCGAAAGCGCATGGATCGCCGGGTTCCGGTTGATGGACAAGCGCAAGCTGGAATGGTCCGCACTCCTGCCGCCCGTCATCTGGGTAATCGGCGTCAGCCTGCCCTGGGTCGGCGGCAATTTCGCCAATCGCGTCATCGTCTACGATCTTGCCGGTGCCGTCGGCGCGACCTTGCTCGCCTTTGCCGTCCATCCGGCCGATGGCCGTCGCGAGCCGGCGCGCGGGCAGCTCGGCATCGTCTTCGTCGTGCTCGCCTGCTTCTGTTTCGGCTCGGCTCTCTGGATGGTGCTTGTAGGCCCCTCGCTGGAAGAGGCCATGATCTATCGCGGCTACATGGCGCTCGGCTACGGGCTGCTCATCATCGTCGCCATCGTTCTGAACGGCAAGTTGCTCATGGAGCGCGCCGAGCGTCGCTGGCGGGCGATTTCCATCACCGATACGCTGACGGGCGTTCTGAACCGGCGCGGGCTCCAGGAAAGCTATGAGATCCTTGCCGCAGAAGGACAGCAACGGCCGCAGAAACTCGCCGCGCTGCTGTTCGACCTCGACCACTTCAAGAAGATCAACGATCGTCACGGCCACCAGACGGGCGATACCGTTCTGACCGAATTTGCTCGCATCGCCCACCAGTTCGTGCCGCGCAGCGGTGCGTTCGGCCGGATGGGCGGAGAGGAATTCGTCGCTTTCGTGCCCATAGACGATCAATCCCAGGCGGAAGCCTTGGCGGAAACCATCCGCGCCGATTTCTGCCGTGTGCCATTGCTTGCCGGCCGCACGCTCGTGCCGGCAACCGTCAGCATCGGCGTTTCGATCATGCCGCGCGACAGCGTCAGCTGGGATCGCCTGGTTTCGTTCGCGGATCGCGCGCTTTACGCCGCCAAGCGCGCCGGCCGCAACTGCACCATCGTCTTCAATGAAATGGAAACTGCGAAGGAGGCGGAGACGGCACTAGGCGCCGACGAAGGCGAGCTTGTTCCGACCCTCGACGATCAGATCCACGCGCTGAGGCGCATGGGCAGGATTGCAAGAATGTGACCGGCCCATCCGGTATTGTTCCATTCGATGGGTTTTTGGCGTGACATGATCGCGCCACCATCCGGCAAACAACTGTCCTCAAACGCAAAAGGCGCGCTTCAAAAGCGCGCCTTCGCAAATTCTGCGGCAATCTGCGGCCGTTTCAGCCGTAACGACCGGTGATGTAGTCTTCCGTGCGCTTGACTTTCGGCGCCTGGAAGATCTGCTCGGTCGCGCCGTATTCGATCAGCTCGCCGAGGTACATGAAGGCGGTGCTGTCCGAGATGCGGCTTGCCTGCTGCATGTTGTGCGTGACGATGACGATCGTGAAATCGCCCTTCAGCTGCGATACCAATTCCTCGACCTTGGCGGTCGAGATCGGGTCAAGAGCCGAGGTCGGCTCGTCGAGCAGCAGGACTTCGGGGCGAATGGCAATGGCGCGAGCAATGCAGAGGCGCTGCTGCTGGCCGCCGGAAAGGCCAAGTCCGCTCTGGTGCAGCTTTTCCTTCACTTCGCTCCACAGCGCCGTTTCCGTCAGGGCCGCTTCGACGCGGACGTCCATTTCCGCCTTGGAAATCTTCTCATAGAGGCGGATGCCGAAAGCGACGTTTTCATAGATCGACATCGGGAACGGCGTGGGCTTCTGGAACACCATGCCGACCTTGGCGCGCAGATCGTTCAGATCGACGTCCTTGGTGAGAATGTTGCGACCGTCGAGCAGGATCTCGCCCGCAACCGTCTGGCCCGGATAGAGATCATACATCCGGTTGAACGTGCGCAGCAGCGTGGACTTGCCGCAACCCGAAGGGCCGATGAAGGCGGTGACCGCATTTTTGCGGATGTTCATATTCACACTTTTCAGAACGCGATGACCGTTCTGATAGGTGAAATCGAGGTTCTTCACTTCAAGTTTCGCGAGCATGCCGAGATCCGACTGGGAAACGGCGTCTTTCCCCGGCTGTGCATTGACGCTCTGGAAATTGTTGTCGCTCATGTTCATGGTCTCATTCCTATCGTTCGGCGGCTGCGTCACTGGTGGCGGCGCCCACTCAAGACACGGGCAAGGATATTGAGGGCAAGGATGGCAACGGTGATGATCAGCGCGCCGGCCCAGGCCAGTTGTTTGAGATCTTCGCCAGCATCCGCTGCGAGCGTGTTGATGGCAACCGGCAGCGTGGCGATTGGACCGGTCAGGCCCGCATTCATGAATTTGCTGTAACCGGCAGTGAAGAGAAGCGGCGCGGTTTCGCCGCTGATACGAGCGACGGCCAGCAGGATGCCGGTGAGGATGCCCGTCCAGGCGGAGCGGTAGATCACCATCATCATCGACTTCCAGCGCGGCGCGCCGAGTGCGGCGGTCGCCTCGCGAAGCGCATTTGGCACCAGTAACAGCATGTCCTGCGTCGTGCGGTTGACGACCGGAAGGGCGATCAGCGCCAGCGCCAGGATGCCGGCGATGGCGGAGTTGCCGTGCATGGGCACGACCACGGCGCCGTAGACGAATACGCCGACGATAATCGAGGGTGCTGACAGCAAGATGTCGTTGATGAACTTGGCAGCCTCGGCAAGCTTGGTGCCGTTGGCATATTCCACCAGATAGGTGGCGGCGAGAATGCCGATCGGAGCGGCGATCACGATGGCGAGGCCGGTCACCAGCACGGTGCCGTAGATTGCGTTGATCAGGCCGCCGCGCGAGCCCTGGGCCGGGATCGACATGGTGAACACGTCGAGGCTGAGCGCCGACACACCGCGATAAACCAGGGTCACAAGGATCACGCTGAGAAAGAATATACCGAGGATGGCCGCCAGCAAGGACAAGGCCATCATCACCCGGTTCTTCGTATAGCGCCTCGACACGAGATTCTGACGAATTGCATTTGCCATGGTTTTTTCCTCAGAGCGAGTCGCCGCGGCCGATCATCCACCGCGCCGCTGCAAGCACGCAGAAGGAAAGGACGAACAGGAGCAGGCCGAGCGCAATCAGGCTCGACAATTGCAGACCGTCGGCATCGCCGAAGTTGTTCGCGATCTGGGCGGAAATGGTGGTGGACGGCGAGATGATCGACGATTGCAGACGGCTCACCGAGCCTACAACGAAGGTGACGGCCATGGTTTCGCCAAGCGCGCGTCCGAGGCCGAGCATGATACCGCCGACGAGGCCGCGACGTGTATAGGGGATCAGGATGTGACGGGCCACTTCCCATGTCGTCATGCCCATGCCGTAAGCGGATTCACGCAACATCGGCGGCACGGTGCTGAACACGTCGCGGGAGATCGCGGTGATGAACGGTAGAATCATGACCGCGAGCACGAGGCTTGCCGTCAACAGGCCGACGCCCGGCGCCGGCGGCTGGAACAGCAGGCCGATCAACGGCACCTGGCCGACCGTCATGATAAGGAAGGGCAGGATATAGGTCTGCATCAGCGGCACGAGAATGAACAGGCCGACAATGCCGTAGATAATAGAGGGAACGCCAGCCAGAAGCTCGATGGCCGTGCTGATCGGGCGGCGCAGGCTGCCGGGGCAAAGTTCCGTAAGGAAGATGGCAATGCCGATGCCCAGGGGAATGGCAATCAGCATAGCGATGAACGAACTCACCAGCGTACCGACTACGGCAGGCACGGCACCATAAATATCGGCCGGCGCGCTCCACTTGGTACCCCAGAGGAACGACAAACCAAAGCTCTGAAATGTGGGTAAGGCATCGATGACGAGAACGACAAGGATTGCCAGCAGCAGAAGCACGACAAGAATAGCCGAGCCAAGCGTCATCAAATAGAAAATCCGATCCTGTATCCGGAATTTCCTGGTCGCGACGGAAGTATTCACAGTCTGGAAGCCAGCCATCTGAGTCGCGTCAGCCATCGATTTCCCCTTGTCCTGTCACGAAAGGCGGACAGGGCTATACCCTGTCCGCCGCAACTCTTTCATTCAGCGCGAATTATTTCGTGCCGAAGTCCGTCTTCCACGACTTCTCGACGATCTCGGCAACATTTTCCGGGATAGCGAGGTAAGACAGCGCAGTCGCGTCCTTCTGGCCATGTTCATAGGACCACTTGAAGAACTTCAGAGCTTCTTCGTTCTTAGCAGCATCAGCCGGCTTCTTGTAGAGCAGAACCCAGGTCGAAGCAGCAATCGGCCAGCTCTTTTCGCCCGGCTGATTGGTGATGATCAGGTTGAAGTTCTTGGCCTTGGCCCAATCGGCGTTGGAAGCAGCAGCCTTGAACGTATCGAGGCTCGGCTCGATAACCTTGCCGGCGGCGTTCTTCATCTTCGCGAAACCGATGTGATTGGCGACGACGTAGGAATATTCAACGTAGGAGATCGAACCAGCCGTCTGGTTGACGGTGGTGGAAACGCCTTCCGAACCCTTGGCACCGAAGCCGACCGGCCATTCAACTGCCGTGTTCGAACCAACCTTTTCCTTCCACTCCGGCGAAACCTTTGCCAGGTAGTCGGTGAAGTTGAAGGTCGTGCCCGAGCTGTCGGCGCGATAAACGACGGAGATCGGCGTGGAAGGCAGCTTCACGTCGGCGTTAAGTGCCTTGATGGCAGCATCGTCCCACTTGGTGATCTTGCCGAGGAAAATGTCAGACAGCGTCTTGCCGTCGAGAACGAGTTCGCCCGGCTTTACGCCTTCAATGTTATAGGAAACGACGATGCCGCCGGAGATCATCGGGAACTGGGCAATGCCGTTCTTTTCGAGGTCGGCATCGCTCATCGGCTTGTCCGAAGCGCCGAATACGATGGTCTTGTCGAGGAGCTGCTTGATGCCGGCGCCCGAACCTACCGACTGGTAATTGACGACATTGTTCGTCGCAGCCTTGTAGCCTTCGGCCCACTTGGACAGAACCGGAGCGATGAAGCTCGAGCCGGCGCCCGTGATGTCGGCAGCCGAGGCCGAAACGGACATAGCCGCGATGAAGCCTGCAGTCAGGCAGAGCGAACGAAATTTCTGATTCAACATGATTGAACTCACTTCCCAGAGTGATGAAAGGATGGCGAGCAGGAGCTGAGCACGGAGTATCCCATCGGTTAAGAACCCCACCCCAATCTCCTAGCGACAGTGATGGCTCTAATGCCGCATTGTTTCAGTTTGATGACAGTTTAATGAAGCGGCAGTGACACAACCTGTGGCAATCATCGCGGCCATTGGGGAACAGCATGGAACGGGCCGCTCCAGACAGCAGGCGAACGCGAACTTCATGTTTTGATTCAACGACGTCGTCAGAGACGGATCACATAGTCCTTGCGAGTCGTTTCAATGACTTCCCAGGTTCCCTTGAAGCCCGGCTTCAAGATGAGGCGGTCGCCTGCACGCAGATGAAAGGCCTGGCCGTCGTCGGCTGTCACAATCGAATAGCCGGAGAGGATATGGAAGTACTCCCATTCGTCATAGACGATCCTCCATTTGCCTGGCGTCGCTTCCCAGACACCGGCATAAAGGCCGCCATCGGCCTCGTCGAGGTTCCAGCTTCGGAAGGTCGGCGATCCCGAAATGAGACGATCCGCTGCCGGCGCGCCTGCCTCGGGCTCCACGCCATCGACATTCAGTTGCAGATAGGTTGCCACTCAAGCCTCCCGTCGATCGCGTTTCGCCAAGACCAAAAGTCCGCGACCACCATGCGGCGATCGCAGACCCAAACAAGCATGAAATGCATCATGGTCAAAGAGGCCGTCGAGCTTTTTCGGCCTGCTGCCGGTTCAGCCCTCAGACTTTTGCCAGCGCCTGCTCCAGGTCGGCGATGATGTCCTTGACGTCCTCGATGCCGATGGAGAGGCGCACCACGTCCGGACCGGCGCCCGCGGAAGCTTTCTGCTCGTCGGTCAACTGTTTGTGCGTCGTCGAGGCGGGATGAATGACGAGCGAGCGCGTGTCGCCGATATTGGCGAGGTGCGAGAAGAGCTCCAGCCCTTCCACCAGTCCCTTGCCGGCGTCATATCCGCCCTTCAGGCCGAAGGTGAAGACAGAGCCGGCCCCCTTTGGCGAGTAGCGCTGCTGCAGGCCATGGTTCGGATCATCCTCCAGACCGGCATAATTGACCCAGGCCACCTTCTCCTGGCTCTTCAGCCAGCGCGCAACGGCAAGGGCATTGTCCGAGTGGCGCTGCATGCGCAGCGGCAGAGTCTCGATCCCCGTCAGAATCAGAAAGGCGTTGAACGGCGAGATCGCCGGACCGAGATCGCGCAGACCGAGGACGCGGCAGGCGATGGCGAAGGCAAAATTACCGAAGGTCGCATGCAGCACGATGCCGTTATATTCCGGCCTCGGCGAAGACAGCATGGGATAATTGCCCGAGGTAGACCAATCGAAGGTGCCGCCGTCGACAATGATGCCGCCCATGGAATTGCCGTGGCCGCCGAGGAATTTCGTCAGCGAATGGACCACAATGTCGGCGCCATGTTCCAGCGGCCGGATGAGATAGGGGCTCGCCATCGTGTTGTCGACGATGAGCGGCAGGCCGTGCTTGTGAGCAATGGCCGCAATCGCGGCAATGTCGACGAAGGTGCCGCCCGGATTGGCCAGGCTTTCGATGAAGATGGCGCGGGTGCGCCCGTCGATCTGCGCCTCGAAGGTGGCGGGATCCGCGGGGTCGGCCCAGCGAACCCGCCAGTCGAAATTCTTGAAGGATTGGCCGAACTGATTGACGGAACCGCCGTAAAGCCGCTTGGCGGCGACGAAATTGTCGCCCGGCTGCATGATGGCGTGGAAGACCAGCAACTGGGCCGCGTGGCCCGAGGCAACCGCAAGCGCTGCCGTTCCGCCTTCGAGCGCCGCCACCCGCTCTTCGAGCACGGCCTGCGTCGGGTTCATGATGCGGGTGTAGATATTGCCGAATTGCTGCAATCCGAACAGCGCGGCGGCGTGATCCGCATCCTGAAAGACAAAGGATGTGGTCTGATAGATTGGCGTCGCGCGGGCGCCGGTCGTCGGATCCGGCTGCGCGCCCGCATGGATTGCCAGCGTGTTGAAACCGGGATTGTTCGTCGGCATGATCTTCCCTCCCACCGAGCTTATTGTGATGGGAAGATCATAGCGGCGGGGATATGAAAGTTAACCGCGAAGTTTGCCGTGCTTTCCGGCTCGCGGAAAAAACTTGCCATATTTCAGTGAGTTCGCGCGATAATCGGCCGAATGGGACCGCCACGCTTCGTCCCGGATCAGGCGACCAGACGCGGATACTCAATGGCCGGGCAACGGTCCATCACGACCCTGAGACCCGCCGCCTCGGCTCTTGCCGCCGCCGCGTCGTCGCGCACGCCGAGCTGTCCCCAAATGACCGGAGGCCGGGGGTCGACCATGATGGCTTCCTCGACGACGGACCGGAGATATTCGGGCGCCCGGAAGACATCGACCATATCGACGGGCTCGGGAATGTCGGCCAGATGCGCATAGACCCATTGGCCGAGGATTTCCTTGCCGGCCTGCCCGGGATTGACGGGGATGACGCGATAGCCTCTGTTCAAAAGATAGGCCATCACGCCGTTGCTTGGGCGAGCAGGATTAGGCGAAGCGCCGACAAGCGCAATGGTCCTCACGGACAGAAGAATGTCGGCAATGTAGGAATCGTCATAATTGTCGTGGTTCATCACGAAGCCTCCCACTTCGATCACACTTGCGTTTTCCTGCAAATATGGAAACCGCAGCGACGGTATCCACGTATATACTGCATTATAACAACTTCAGGGAGGATTGCTCCGATGAAAAAAATCGTGCTGCTAGGCTTGGCTATTGCTTCCGCCGCCACCCCGGCTCTCGCCATTTCTCGATATAATTCCATGTCCATGACCTGCGCCGAAGCACGAGCCGTCATCAACCGCGAGCGGGCGGTCATCATGCGCTATCCGGCCAAAAAAACACCCAACATGACGCTTTATGACCGGTATGTCGCAAACGCCGATTCCTGCGATAACGGCTATTATGCCTATCAGGATTACCTGCCTACTAAGGACCGAGCCTCGTGCCCTGTCTATACATGCCGGCCGGCCACCGATCTTGATGACGACGAGTTGATTTTCCGGCGCTGATCGCCATGCGCTGTGGCGGTTATTGAAGGCGCTTCCAGTCGCCAAATACAACCACTAGCTGCTCTTGGCATGAAATGCTATCAACATAGCGGCCTGCCGTGTCGTGTCGCGCGCTTCCATTCAAAGCCGCCTTCAAAGCGCTTGCATAGATTTTCCGCCGGCCGCGGAGTTGCGTTCTCAGGAAATGCAATCTTTGTTCTCTATTTATTCGCATATAAATTAGAAATAACTCATGAAGTTGCGTTTGAAATGGGAACCGATGGCGAACATGAAAAATATGATATTTCATAAATTTTTCACAGAATAACTTTCACAATCGCATAGAGATATACGCGACATTTCAGCAGTTTTGCAGTTTCTATACTTGGGATATGGTTGGTTTTTCAGCGCGGCACCGGCCAGTCGCAGCGACTTCAAATTGAAATATTTTCCACTATTTGCAGAATTATCCACTATATTCGGTGACCTGGCTGACGTTATGCAGGGCTTTTACCCGCGATTTTCGGCCGCGCGGCTTTCCCGTGATCCACACCAGGCTTTTCGCCAACGGGGGGCGCTGTCGTTTTTAAGTAAGTGATGTCTAATGCTACTCACGCGTTCACAGGACATGCGATATTTGTTCGCGCTTCATACCCTAATAAATTAGCTATTTATAATGCGCAAAAGCAGGATCTGGAACATAGAAAGAACTCCCTTCCAAACGCCGACTGCTCGAATTTGGCCGAATGGGCAGCTCTTTATAACAGAGTATATTTCGTTGCTTTTTGATGTATTGCGGATCATATGAAAGCCTGACTCCCACAAAATGCCAAGCATCCGCGCCAGATCCGCCAATCTTCGAGGTTTTTCGTGTCTTTCGACGTTATCGCGCTCGTCCTTTTCGGCGCCTTGCTGCATGCGACATGGAATGCGCTCATCAAGGCCGGGACCGATAAATCGCTCGATGCGGCACTGGTTTCGGCCGGCGGCGCGGTTGCAGCCCTGCCCTTGCTGCCGTTCCTTCCATTGCCGGCGGCTGCCGCCTGGCCATTCATCGGTGCGTCGGCCATTCTGCAATTTGCCTATTTCCAGCTTGTCGCCGCCGCCTATCGCGCCGGAGACATCGGGCTCGTCTATCCGCTGATGCGCGGCGTGGCGCCGCTCATCATTGTCTCGACCAGCAGCTTCATCCTCAAGGAGACGCTCTCGGGCGGCGCACTGATCGGCACGATGACGATCTGCGCCGGCATATTGACGCTGGCCTTCGAGGCCCGAAAGGGTGGCCGCCGGGCCATCATTCTTGCGCTTGCCAATGCCGTCGTCATCGCGACTTACACCTATGTCGACGGTATCGGAGCACGGATTTCAGGCAATTCCATCTCCTATACGCTGTGGATGGCGCTTCTGCCGCCGGTTCTCCTGTTCGTCTGGGCGATCTCGCAACGCGGCATCGCGGCGGTCGCCGCTCACGTCCGCTACAACTGGTGGCGCGGGCTTGTCGGCGGCAGCGGCTCGATCGCCTCATACGGACTGGCATTGTGGGCGATGACAAAGGCGCCGGTGGCGATGGTCGCCGCCTTGCGCGAGTCGTCGATCCTCTTTGCACTGGTCATATCTGTCGTCGTCTTGAAGGAGCGGTCCAGCATCTGGCGTTATATTGCCGGCGCAATTATCGCCGCCGGGGTGCTGATTTTACGGCTGGGCTGATGGCAAAATATGTGGTTTCATTATACCACATAATCAAACTATTGATTTTACTATGTATTTTTTACAGCCACCCAGTTCTGCGATATTGACCCGCGCGCGTAATCGCTCTATAAGCCGCCGCAGATTGCAGCCTTTCCGGGCTGTTTTCTTTTTGGCACGCATCCATGCGCACCAAACCAAGCAACAAGAAACGCCCAGATGCCTTCGGGCCAAGGGTTCAAAAAGAGAGTATGCAACATGGCAACCTTCTCCCAGAAGCCTGCAGAGGTGGAGAAGAAGTGGGTTCTCATCGACGCCGAAGGGCTTGTCGTTGGCCGTCTCGCTTCTATCATCGCAATGCGTCTGCGCGGCAAGCATAAGGCTACCTTCACGCCGCACGTCGACGACGGCGACAACGTCATCGTTATCAATGCCGACAAGGTCGTCTTTACCGGCAAGAAGTACGAAGACAAGGTTTACTACTGGCACACCGGTTATGCCGGCGGCATCAAGGAGCGCACCGCTCGTCAGATCATCGAAGGTCGCTTCCCGGAGCGCGTCGTTGAGAAGGCCGTCGAGCGCATGGTTCCCCGCGGCCCGCTCGGCCGTCGCCAGATGAAGAACCTGCGCGTCTACGCCGGCTCCAACCATCCCCACGAAGCCCAGCAGCCCGTCGTTCTCGACGTCGCCAAGCTGAACAAGAAGAACGTAAGGAGCGCCTGATAATGGCTGATCTCTCTTCCCTGAAGGATCTCGGCACGGCATCGGAAGCTGCTGCTCCGGTTCACGTCCGCAAGGTCGACTCGTTCGGTCGCTCCTACGCGACCGGCAAGCGTAAGGACGCCGTCGCCCGCGTATGGGTCAAGGCCGGCTCCGGCAAGATCATCGTCAACGGCAAGGACTACACGGCTTATTTCGCCCGTCCGGTCCTGCAGATGATCCTGCGTCAGCCGATCGTCGCTGCTGCCCGTGACGGCCAGTTCGACATCATCGCAACCGTTGCCGGCGGTGGTCTTTCCGGCCAGGCCGGTGCCGTTCGTCACGGCCTGTCCAAGGCACTGACCTACTTCGAACCGGGCCTGCGCTCGGTCCTGAAGAAGGGCGGCTTCCTGACCCGCGACAGCCGCGTCGTCGAACGCAAGAAGTACGGCCGTGCAAAGGCACGTCGTTCGTTCCAGTTCTCCAAGCGTTAATCGCTTATCCGAGATCGGACATTGGAAAGGCCGGGGTTTCCCGGCCTTTTTCTTTTGTAATCTTGGGAAAGATGCAATTCCGCCAGGGCAAGGGGCATGTTTTGTGGCAAAGTCCGCCCACAAGCATCGGGGGAATTCCATGCATAGATTCATCTTTTCGCTTCTGCTCTTGATTGTCGGCGTCTCGCCGGCTCTTTGCGACGATGCCAAACCGGCCGAGCCTGCCGAAAGGGCGGCGGACATGCAGAGCATGAAGGATTTTCTTCAGGCAAACCCGGATTGCCGAGAGTTCAACGACAGCTGCTCTTATTGCGTCGTGACGGACGGGCGAGCCGACTGCTCGACGCCGCAGATCGCCTGCGTGAAAAAGGCGTATCAATGCACCGTCAGATCGGGCAAATAGGCGTCAAGCACATTCGTCTGCGATTAACAGAACCGGAATTCCATTCGCTCCCGTGAGGCACGCCATGAGCACGCACAGAACATCCCGTTTTGCGGCCACCCCCGAGCCGCCCTACTACATCGTTTCCTTCGCTTCGATCCGAACGGAAGGAGACAATGGTTACGGCGCCATGGGCGAGCGGATGGAAGCATTGGCGCTGGCGCAAGACGGCTGTCTAGGGCTTGAAAGCGCGAGAGGCGCCGATGGCTTCGGCATCACCAACTCCTTCTGGCGGGACGAGGAAAGCATCCTTGCCTGGAAGAATGTCGTCACACATCTGGCCGCCCAAAAACTCGGGCGCGAACGCTGGTACGAACAATATAAGGTTCGCATAGGGCGGGTAGAACGAGCCTATGACTTTCAGGCAAGCAAAGGAGATACTCTTGCCAAGCACGTCGATTGATCATGCCTTTACAGCGACCAGCCTGACCTCGGCCGCCAGCGACCCGACCTTCGCAGGCGCGCTCTCCTTCATGCGCCGCCGTTTTTCCAAGTCGCTTGATGGCGTCGACGCCGTGGTGTGGGGTATTCCCTTCGATGCCGCGACCTCCAACCGGCCGGGAACGCGTTTCGGTCCGCAGGCGATCCGCCGCGCCTCGGCGATCTTCGACAACGACCCGCAATATCCCTTCAACCGCGATCTCTTCGCAGAGATGGCAGTGATCGACTATGGCGATTGCCTGCTTGATTATGGCAATCATCAGGATACGCCTGATGCGATCGAGCGGCAGGCAAGGACGATCCTCGACAGCGGCGCCTTCTTGTTGACCCTCGGCGGCGATCACTTCATCACATGGCCGCTGTTGAAGGCGCATGCCGCCAAGCATGGACCGCTGGCGCTGGTGCAGTTCGATGCCCATCAGGATACCTGGTTCGATGATGGCGGGCGCATCGATCACGGCTCCTTCGTCGCCCGCGCCGTACGCGACGGACTGATCGATCCGGACCGCTCCCTCCAGATCGGCATCCGCACACATGCGCCTGACGATTTCGGCATCCAGATTTTCCATGGCCACCAGGTCGAGGAAATGAGCGCCGGCGATATCGCTTCGACGATCATCTCCCACACCAAAGGTGCGCCAACCTACCTGACCTTCGACATTGACTGCCTCGACCCCGCCTATGCGCCGGGCACGGGAACGCCGGTGGCCGGAGGTCCCTCCAGCGCCAAGATCCTGTCGGTGCTGCAGAGGCTGCATCAGCTCGACATCAGGGGCGCCGATGTCGTCGAGGTCTCCCCCGCCTATGATCACGCCGACATCACCGCCATTGCGGGGGCAACCGTGGCAATGTATATGCTCGGTCTCCACGCCGAACGACGTGCGAGCGGTCGCTGACACCTGCGCGACGGTTTTCGAAGACCATCGCGCCTTATCCGAAGCGGCCGTTATGAAATTGAATCAACTGCATGGCAAACTGAGTCCGGAAACACTCTCAACCCATTGAAAGAGCAGGAATAAGATGGCACCGAAGATTTTCATCGATGGCGAACACGGCACCACGGGCTTGCAGATCCGCACGCGCATGGCCGACCGCCGCGATGTCGAGCTTCTGTCCATTCCGGAAGCCGAACGGCGCAATGCCGCCATGCGCGAGGACATGCTGAACAGCGCCGACATCGCCATTCTGTGCCTGCCCGACGATGCGTCGAAGGAAGCGGTGAAGATGGTGGCGGCCAACAACAATGTTCGCGTCATCGACACCTCGACGGCCTTCCGCATCCATCCCGACTGGGCCTATGGCTTTGCGGAGATGGACAGCAACCAGGGCAACAAGATCAGGGCGGCGCGCTTCGTCGCCAATCCCGGCTGCTATCCGACAGGAGCGATCGGCCTCATCCGGCCGCTGCGCGCCGCTGGCATCCTTCCGGCGGTTTATCCCGTGACGGTCAATGCCGTTTCCGGCTACACAGGTGGCGGCAAGCAGATGATCGCGCAGATGGAAAACCAGGATCATCCGGATGCGATCACCGCACCGCACTTCCTTTACGGCCTGCCGCTGACCCACAAGCATGTGCCCGAAATGACGACGCACGGCCTGCTCGACCGCGCGCCGATCTTCTCGCCCTCCGTCGGACGCTTCCCGCAGGGCATGATCGTGCAGGTGCCGCTGCATCTCGGCGATCTGCCGGAAGGCGCGACGCTCGAAAGCATCCATGCTGCGCTGTCGGCCCATTATGCCGGCCAGGATATCGTCCAGGTCGTCCCGCTCGATGAAAGCCGCACCCTGCCCCGCGTCAATGCCGTCGAGCTTGCCGGCAAGGATACGATGAAGCTCTTTGTTTTCGGCACACCCGGTGGCGAGCAGGTCAATCTCGTGGCGCTGCTCGACAATCTCGGCAAGGGCGCTTCGGGCGCCGCCGTGCAAAATATGGATCTGATGCTCGGCGCCTAAATCGCGCGAGGCAAATCGAAGTTCCAACGCCCGGCCCGATCATCCTCAAAGGATTGATCGGGCCGGGCTTTTATTATGCCCTCGCGATTTCGCGCCCGCAAATCCGCCCAGCCTTATTTCCGCCTTCTCACTAAATTAGCTGGCACTGCACGGAAATGTGATCGGCCACGAGGCTCCGCGACCAATTGTCGAGCGGATTTGCTCTTTGGCGGCTTCACCGACCGAGCGAACAGGGCGTTCAAAACCATCCATTTTTTCAATGAATATCCGAGAATGAACCATCGTAAAGGAATTGGTTACCATAATTCGGCATGCTTCCAGACAGTCGGCAAGTCGGCGGCAGGACGCGGTTTTCGCGTCAGGGCGCGTGTGCGTTTTTGAGCCGGCGTAGTGTCTGTGTAGTTTGGATAACGAGTATCATGGCGTTTGCGACCGAGACTTTCGGTAACTTCAATTCGCGTTCCGGCTACGCCGCGCGATCGAAAAAATCCTTCCGCATCCGTCCCGGTACCTTGGCCACCGGCGTAGCCGTAGCGGCCTTCGCCTGGATCACCGCGACGCTGATGACAACGCAGTCCATGGTGCTGTCCCTTCCCGGCGCCGCAGCTTCGTCCGACAATTTCCTGGCGCCGCGTGCCTCGGCTTTCATTGTCCCGCAGAACCATATGATGCGTTCCACCCATCTCGCCGCGCAGACGACATCGCTGCATGGACAGAGCCGTTTCGGCGGCGCGGCAGACGCGGAAGTTCAAGCGAAAGCCGCCGGCACCGAGGCGGTTCGCTTGAAACTGGCGAATGCTCTGGCGCAGCAGACCTCCGAGATCAAGCAGGCGCAAAACGCCGTGGCGAGCATCAAAAGCGGCCGTATCGAAGTAGCCGCAGCCCCGCCGCAGACGATCGACCGTCTGCGCAAGGTAATCGCCATAAACTTCGCTACCGCCGTGCAGCAGCTGAACCAGGTGAAATATGCCGCTGCCCTGATACCCGCTGCGAGCCCCGCAAACATGGCCGCGCAACCGGCTGCCATTGCCACGGCAGCACCCGAGGTGAGCCTGCCTGCCATCGCCGAAGCAAAGCCCTTGCCTGCCAAGGACGCTGACATTGCCGTGGCCGAGGCCGTGCTCAACGTCATTCCCGTGTCCCGCCCCGCCCGCGAAACACCCATGCAGCGCGCCGGCGCCACCGCCGCTATCGCCAGGGCAACGGGCGACGATACCGCCGCTCAGCCGCCGTCGCGCGTGATGGCCTATGCGGATCCGGACGACAGCTCCGTGCGCAAGACGAAGCCCTTCATCAACCCCTTTGCCGCAATCAGCCCGGGCCAAGGTACGGCGATCTACGATATCGAGGCAAAGACCGTCTACCTGCCGAGCGGCGAACGCCTCGAGGCGCATTCCGGCCTCGGCCACATGCGTGACAATCCCCGCTATGTCGACCGCAAGAACACCGGCCCGACGCCGCCCGAAACCTATAGCCTGACATATAGGGAAAGCCTGTTCCATGGCGTGCAGGCGCTGCGCCTGACACCGGCAAGCGGCGCGCGCGTCTATGGCCGCGACGGCTTGCTGGCTCACACGTACATGCTCAGAGGTGGCCGTGGCGAATCGAATGGCTGCGTGGTCTTCAAGGACTACAGCCGGTTTCTGGCCGCCTTCAAGCGTGGCGAAATCAAGCGTCTGAAGGTCGTCTCGCGCGTGTCGTCAGCAGCAAGCGTCGCCTCAGCGCGGTAAAGTATCGAGACGCGATCCGTCTCAATTTCTCACGACGATCGACGTCTGATGCGGCAGTTCGCCATAGAAACCGCGCCAGTTGGCAATTGCAAAGCCGAAGACGATCAAGGCGCCCGCCTGATGCGCGAGAGCCAGATCGAGCGGCACATGCAGCAGCAATGTCGAAATGCCGAGGATTGCCTGGATCAGCACCAGCACGAACACGACGACGGAGCGGCGCGCATGCGTCGTTTGCGGCGCTGCCCGCAGCGAGATGATCATGTTGAAGGCGACGACGACGAACAGCGTATAGGCGCCGAGGCGGTGGACGAACTGGACCGTCTTCGGATTCTCGAAGAAATTAATCCAGCCTGGTGATTGTATGAAAAGGTCGCTCGGGACGACAGCGCCGTCCATCAATGGCCAGGTGTTGTAGGAAAGGCCGGCATCGAGGCCGGCGACGAGCGCGCCGAGATAGATCTGGAACAGCGCCATGAAGGTGATGAGACCGGCAAGCATCGCCGAATAACGAGTCGGCGGCGGCTCGTTCGAATGCGGCGACAGGGCGCGCATGAACCACATGCAGGCGGCAAAGATCAGACAGGCGGTGACGAGATGGGTGGCCAGGCGATATTGGCTGACATCGGTACGCGCTTCCAGGCCCGAAGACACCATCCACCAGCCGATCGCTCCCTGAAGGCCGCCGAGTACGAAAATACCGGCCAGCGGCAGCCAGAGTTTTCGCTCGACGCGGCCGGTCAGGACGAAGAACAGCAACGGCACGCCGAAGATGATGCCGATGGTGCGCGCCAGCAGACGATGCGCCCACTCCCACCAGAATATATTCTTGAACTCATCGACCGTCATGTCCTTGTTCAGGACCTGGAATTGCGGGATGCGCTTGTAGAGCGTGAACTCCTCCTCCCATTCCTGCACATTCAGCGGCGGGATGACGCCGTGGATCGGCTGCCATTGCGTGATCGACAGGCCTGAATTGGTAAGGCGCGTCGCGCCGCCCACCAGCACGAGGCCGAATAGAACCAGAAGCACGCAGGCAAGCCAGATGCGGATGGCGCGGCGATTCCGGTCCTGACGGGCCACTTCCTTCAAAATAGCCTGTTCGGTCGTAAAATTAGTGGCGGCCATGGCTTCTCCCTTCGATCAGGCTGTTGATTTGCCCGATAGGGGCGTGCAAAACAAGTCCCGGGAGTTTGCGGCATGCCGTCGCGGCATGTCGTCTTAAAGAGGAGAAAAATCCCGTGCCGCTTCGCCTGCGCAAATTCATAGGCATGATCATGCTCGTGCTGTTGGTTGCAATCTATGCGATCGTCGCCATGATCGTTGCAGTGCGAACGCTTGCGGATCAACCCGGCTGGGTTCATTTCCTGTATTTCTTTTTCAGCGGCATCATCTGGGTCTTGCCGGCGATGGGCATCATCAAGTGGATGGCCGGACCGCGCCCGCAATGAGGCTCGCCCAGCCACGATTTACACAAGACTAACCCTGATCCGCGCCTTATCCGGTGCGACTGTCCCATCTTAAGCCAAAAATAAGCCGTTGCCCGCCAGACTGCCTTCGAATGCCGCCGGAGCGGAGAAGATCGGATGCAGACCCAAATGCGAGATATCGCCGGCATGCCGCCCGCCGAGACAGCGGATGGGCGCACTGCATCCATTCCGGTTCAGTCCGGCAGCGCGGACCACCTGCAGGTCGACATCTTCGACAACATGGCACCGCTCGAAGCCGAATGGCGCACGCTTGAGCAAGACGATCTTGCCTCGCTGCACCAGAGCTATGATTGGTGCGCAGCCTGGGTCGAGAGCTTTCGGCATCCTCTCGCCATCGTTCGGGGTTCGGTCGGCGATCGCCCCGCCTTCATCCTGCCGCTGGAGATCATTCGAGGGCGTGGAATAAGGCGGGCGGAATTCATCGGGAGCCGACACAGCAACATCAATACCGGCCTGTTTTCAGCCGAGTTTCTCGCGAATGGAAGATTGACCTCGACCCTGGCGGCGACTATCGCGGCAGCTTTGCGCGGCAGGGTGGATCTCGCCATCCTGCGCAATGTACCTTTCGAATGGCGTGGCCGCGTCAGCCCGCTCGCCTCCCTCCCCGCCATCGAAAATCAGAACCATGCCTTCCAGATGCCCTTTCTTGGCAGTTTCGAAGCAAGCCTGAAGCAGGTGAACGCCAAGCGGCGGCGCAAGAAGTTCAAGCATCAAAGCAGAATCCTCGACGCCAAGGGCGGCTACGAATATGTGATTGCCGGCCGCGACGAGCAGGACGCTCTCCTGGACCTGTTCTTCCGCCAGAAAGCGATCCGCTTCCGCGATGCCGGCCTGCCTGACGTCTTCGACGATGCCCCGACCAAAACGGCGCTGCACGCGCTGCTGCACCCGCGCGAAAACAGCGAATCCAACGCGATGCTGCAGATGCACGTGCTGCGCCTCAAGGGCGAGCATGAGGGGCACATCCCGGCGATCGCAGCCCTCTCCCGAAAGGGAGATCACGTCATCTGCCAGTTCGCCTCCATCGACGAGACGCTGGTTGCCGAGGCCAGCCCCGGCGAGTTGCTGTTCTGGCTGATGATCGAGCGGCTGCATCGCGAAGGCACCGCCCTCTTCGATTTCGGCATCGGCGACCAGATCTACAAGCGTTCCTGGTGCTCGATGGAGACCGTACAGCATGATCTGTTCCTGCCGATCTCTGGCTTAGGCCATCTCGCGGCAACGGCACAACGCGGCATGACGCGCACGAAAGCTGCGATCAAGTCGAATCGCAAGCTCTATGCCTTCATCCAGCGAATGCGAGCACGCCGCAGTGCCGACGCAGCGGCAGCGGGCGACGCCGACGAGGACTGATCACGCGGCGTCGCGGCGCGTATTGGGATCATGCTCCTCGCGCCAGCCGGACATCAGGATGATGTGTTCATAGCCCGCTTTCTGGAATTCCGTCATCGCTGCCATGAATTGGCCCTCTTCGGGCTCCGGCATGGAAAGGATGATTTCCGTGTCCTTGCTGCGCGTCAGCCGCGCGACGCCGGAAACTTCGGCCGCGCCGCATTCCACCAGAACGATGTCATAGGCCGAACCGAGCGCATCCAGGATCAGCGACAGGCGGTCTGCGCCGCGCATGGCGCGGGCGAGATCGCTCATGCCCTGCGGCACGAGATGGGCGTCCGATAGCCGATCTGGGTGGATCGTGTCACTAAAGGCCGCTTCACCGCAAAGTAGATCCGTCACGCCGGCAAGCTCGCCATGTTCGGCCATCAGCCTGGAGGGGCATCCCGAACCGGTCATGTCGACCAGCACGACACGGCTTCCCGCATCGGCGATGGTCCGCGCCAGCATCACCGTCGCAGTAGATCCGTCATCACCGGTCGGAGATATGGCAATGGCCAGCCGCGATTCGTTGTCGATCAGGTAATCGGCGACGGATTGGATGGAGAAATCCTCTTCTTCCTCCTCCACCGCATGGCTCTCGCTCTTCGGTTCTTCTTCCCCATCGATGGCGGGATCAGCGGCCTGGACCGGGGTTTCCTCCACCGGAACCGAAAGCAGGCTCGCGTGCATCGCGCCGCGGCTTGCCCTGACAGCGGCGCGAGCCGGCGTCATCTCGGTATTGGCTGGGATGTCGGCCTGGGCCTGCTCAGGCGTTTCAACGGAGACAGCCGCTTCCTTACGCGCGGGACCGATGGGCCGCAATGCCCGGCCGCTGAACAACTCCGCGAGCATGATGGCGATGGCAGTCAGGATGAAAGTCGCCAAGGTTGCGACGACGACGATGGGACCGACCTTCGGAAACGACGGATCGACCGGTTCGACCGCGTTGGAGACCACGCGGGCATCGGCGGGGCTGGAATTCTTATCGGCGCGGGAAGTGGCCTCGCGATAGCGTCCGAGATAGGTTTCCAGCAATTGTCGCTCGGCCGTCGCCTCGCGTTCCAGCGCGTTGAGGCCAACCTCATCCTCCCCTGCCCGCGCGCTGTCGGCCTTCAGCGTGTTCGATTGCGCCAACAGCTGCTGTTCGCGCAGCTGCGCCACCTTTGCCTCATTCTCGATGCTTGCCAGAATTTTCTGGGTCTCGCGATTGATCTGCTGCCGGATGTCGGCGAGCTGCGCGCGCAGGCTCTTCAAGCGAGGATGGCCGTCCATCAGCGTCGTCGACAGATCCGAGATCTGCGATTCCAGGCCGGATTCCGTCGCCTTCAGCCGCTGAATGGTCAGCGACCCGGAGACGTCGGCGAGCGTGTCGGTGGAGCGGCCGCTGGACAGTGCGTTGCGCACGGCTTGCGCCCGCGCCTCTGAATTGGCCCGGTCGCCGCGCACCTGGGCGAGCTGCGTGGAAATATCCGCAAGCTGCTGCGTGGCGAAATTGCTGTTCTGGCTGGTCTGAAGAAGACCGTTGGCCGAGCGATAATCCGCGACTTTCTTTTCGGCCTCGCTGACCTTTTCGCGCAGCTTGGCAATCTCCGGCTCCAGCCAGCGTGTCGCCTCACTGTTGGAATCGAGTTTGGCGCCGCTCTGCATCGACAGATAGACCTGCGCCATCGCATTCGGAACACTGGCCGCAAGATCCGGATCGCGGGAGGTGAAGCTTATGCCGATCACGCGCGAACTGTTGATCTGGTAAACCTGCAGGCGGCTGTTGAAGGCGTCCAGCATCCGCTCTTCCGGCGCCTTGTCGGTGGCGGCGCGCTTCAGGTGCAGCTTGACGAGAATATCGGAGAGCGCGGAGCCGTTGTTGCCGGCGACGAATTCAGTGCGATCGTAGAGCTTGAGATTGGTAATGACCTGCTTGACCAGATCCGCCGATTGCAGGATCTGCACCTGGCTTGCAATGTTGAGCTCGTCCAGCAAGGGCGCGGAACTGGAGTCGTTGCCGGTGGTCGTCGTCGCAAATGCCGGCGCGCGCTGCTCTATCAGAATGCGCGCCTCGCTGCGATATTCAGGCGAAACGAACTTCGCGAAGACGAAAGCCAGACAGGCCCCTGCCAGCGTGATGGCAATGACGCGCAACCGCCGCTGCCACACGGCGCGGAAGAGCTGCGCGAGATCGATGTCCACATCCTGCTGGGTGTTGTTGACACCGGACATATACAAGAACTCCGTAATAGAAAGCCAGAATTAATCGTAAACGACTATGGTAACCCAAGCGTTAATAGTATTTCGCTTGGGTTATTTTTGACTTCACTAAATTTTTGCCGGAATTCCTTTTGCTCTTTACCGACCGTTAACCCTAAGGGATTGATAACGACGACAGTGTTTTCCCTTTCTTATGAGCGCGAAATGCCCTTCGCAAAGCCAAAGATCTTCCTGGCACTTGGCGTGGCAGCCGTGAGCGCCGCGCTTACCGGCTGCAATACCTATCAGCCTGCGCCGAAAGCCTTCAACGAGGCCACCATTCAGCCCTATGCGCTTGACAGCGGCGACCGGCTGCGCGTGACGGTGTTCGACCAGCCGGGATTGACCAATACCTATACGATCGACCAGGCGGGCTACATTGCCTTTCCGCTGGTCGGCCAGGTTCCTGCCCGCGGCAGGACCTTGCAGCAACTCTCCGGCCAGATCGCGCAGAAGCTCCGCCAGGGCTATATCCGCGATCCCGACGTGACCATCGACATCGACCGCTATCGCTCGGTCTATATCATGGGCGAAGTCGGCCAGCCCGGCCAATATTCCTACGTGCCAGGCATGACCATCCAAAACGCCATTGCGGTTGCCGGCGGCTTCACCAGTCGGGCCAACCAGTCCAACGCCGATGTCACCCGCAAGATCAACGGTCATGTCATGACGGGACGGGTCGGTATTTCGGATCCGGTACTGGCAGGCGACACGATCTATGTCAGAGAGCGGTTATTCTAACCGCACCCGCTCATGGCCAGACCACTTCGCATCCTCCATTGCTTCAGGTCACCGGTCGGCGGGATTTTCCGCCATGTCCGCGATCTGGTGGAAGAGCAGAGCAAGGCAGGGCACCAGGTCGGCATCCTTTGCGACAGCCTTACGGGCGGTGAGCATGAGGACCGCCTGTTCAGCGACATCACGCCCTTCCTGGCGCTTGGCGTGATCCGGCTGCCGATCCGGCGGCAGATCAGCCTGTCGGATACCGCGACGCTTTGGAGCAGTTACAAGGAAATCAGAAGTTTGCGGCCGGACGTGCTGCATGGGCACGGCGCCAAGGGTGGCCTGCTTGCGCGCGTTCTCGGCTCGATCCTGCGGGTCAACAGGTATCGCGTAGCCCGCCTCTATACCGCGCATGGCGGCAGCCTGCACTTTCCCCGCGCCTCGCTGCAGGGCATGCTGGTGCATAGCATGGAACGCATGCTGGAATTCGTGACCGACGGGCTGATCTTCATCTGCGATTTCGAACGGCGCACCTACGAGAGGAAGATCGGCAAGCCGCGCACCCGCTCCGTGATGATCTACAACGGTATCAGCGAGCGCGATTTCCGCAGTGTGCCGACACGATCGGACTCGGTGCATTTCGTCTACATCGGCATGCTGCGGGACCTCAAAGGTCCCGATCTGTTCGTGGACGCCTTTGCGAGGGCAGAACGACGGATCGGCAGACCGCTTTCGGCATTGATGATCGGTGACGGGCCGGACAGAGACAAGTATCAGAGGATGATGACCGAGCGCGGTCTTGGCCATCGCATAGGCATGCTTCCGGCCATGCGCGTCCAGGAGGCCTTTACCGTGTCGCAGAACGTCATCGTTCCCTCCCGCGCCGAAGCCATGCCCTATATCGTCCTGGAGGCGCTTGCAGCCGGAAAGACCGTCATCGCCTCTCGCGTCGGCGGCATTCCGGAAGCGCTCGGCGAAAACAGCCCGGCCCTCGCCAAGCCGGACGACGCTGACGACCTCGCGCGCGTGATGGCCGAGGCGATCAGCGAGCCTGAGTTCGGCCACCGCAACATGCCCCATATCGAAACAATCCGTGTAAACTTTTCGGCTTCGGCCATGGCGCGGGATACTCTGCACCTGTATCAAAATATACTTGGCATAGACGCCGACGTTTAGAATACAAGCTAGTGTTGTAAGTGTTTCTTAGCTGATATCTGATAGGCCTTTTCCGGTAACGACCGGATAAATTGCCATGAACACTACTGAGAAGTCCGAGCAATTTAACTTGGACAATATTCGCAAGCAGGTTTCGGAAATCCGCACCCGCGATGTCGAAGAGCCGCGCAGCGACCATCCGAGCAGCTTGAATGCCTATGCCCGGCAAATCGCCGAACAGTTTCGCGAAACCAATCAGTCTCCCGCGATCATCGTGGGGCAGTACCGGCTGTTCGAGTTCCTGTCATTGCTTGCCCTCGGGCTCGCAACCCTCCTTTTCGGAACGGCGGCAGACAGTCATCCGTTCGTGTCGAAGGCTGCCGTGACCATCGCGCTCAGCGGTCTCGCCATCGTGTTTCTGCAGATCGCCGACGCCTATCAGATACCGATATTACGCGCGCCGCATCATTTCCTGCACCGGATACTCGGATCGTGGGCTGCCGCATTTGCGGTCACGGCCATCGCGCTTATCCCGTTCGACATCAACAATATCTACTCGTTCCACCTTCTCGGCCTGTGGCTCGCGGCGGGCGCGGGTCTCCTGCTCATCGCCCGGCTGCTTTTCGCCTACGGCATTCGCAATTGGGCCCGCAACGGCCTTATGGAAAGACGCGCCGTGATCATCGGCGGCGGCGAACCCGCCAAGGAACTCATCCGCGCACTGGAAAACCAGCCCGACAACGATATCCGCATCTGCGGCATCTTCGATGATCGCGGCGAAAAGCGTTCACCCGTCATGGTCGCCGGCTATCCCAAGCTGGGGACGGTGATGGAACTCGTTGAATTCGCCCGTCTCGTGCGCGTCGACATGCTGATCATCGCGCTTCCGATCAGTGCCGAAGAGCGTATCCTGCAGCTACTCAAGATGCTGTGGGTGCTGCCCGTCGACATTCGCCTGGCCGCACACGCCAACAAGCTGCGCTTCCGCCCGCGCGCCTATTCGCATGTCGGTGCCGTGCCGATGCTCGACATCTTCAATAAGCCGATCCGCGATTGGGACGGCGTTGCCAAGCGCATCTTCGACGTCTTCTTCAGCCTGGTGGCACTCGCCCTGCTCTGGCCGGTGATGCTGGGGGCCGCAATCGCCGTGAAGATGACCTCGAAGGGGCCGGTCTTCTTCATGCAGAAGCGCCACGGCTTCAACAACGAGATCATCAAGGTCTTCAAGTTCCGCTCCATGTATACGCATATGAGCGATCCGACGGCGCGCAACGCCGTGACCAAGAACGATCCGCGCGTCACCCCCGTCGGACGCTTCATCCGCAAGACGTCGATCGATGAGTTGCCGCAACTTTTCAACGTGCTGCTCGGCAGCCTCTCTCTCGTCGGTCCACGGCCGCATGCTGTGCTTGCCGCCAGCCATAACCGCACCTATGCGGATGTCGTCGAAGGCTATTTCGCGCGCCATCGCGTCAAGCCCGGCGTGACCGGCTGGGCGCAGATCAACGGCTGGCGCGGCGAGATCGACAGCGACGACAAGATCAAGTTCCGCACGGCCTATGATCTCTACTATATCGAGAACTGGTCGCTACTGTTCGATCTGAAGATCCTGTTCCTGACGCCGTTCCGCCTGCTCAATACGGAAAACGCCTATTGAGCGCGATCGACCTCCCATCGCCCGGCGTCGCGCAGCCGCAGCTTGCCGCAATGCGGCTTGTGGGCACGGCGAGCGTCGCAGTCGGCGTGTTTCTCTCCGGCTTCGTGATCGCCGAGCCGGCACCTTACGAGCTGTGGCTCGCCTTTCTCATCGGCACGTGGTTCGTCCTCGGGCTGAAGATATCGCGGAGCATTGCGCCGCTTCTGGCTCTGTTCCTGGCATTCAACGTCGGCGGCATGCTCTCGATCACGCAGATGCACGATCTTACCGCCGGCAACCATCTGGACGGTCCGATCTATATCGCCGTATCCACCTTTCTGGCGCTGAGCTCCGTCTTCTATGCGGCCATCGTCGAAGATAGCGAAAGACGGCTGAAGCTGATCTTCAACACATGGGTGGTGGCGGCGCTGATCACCGCGAGCCTCGGCATCCTTGGCTATTTCCACGCCGTGCCGGGTTTCGATATCTTCACTCGCTACGACCGCGCCATGGGCGCCTTTCAGGATCCCAACGTCTTCGGCCCCTATCTGGTGACACCGAGCATCTACCTCATGCACGGCATCCTGATCGGCGACCTGAAGAAGGCTCCGATCAAGGGCATATGCCTCTTCGTCCTGGCCTTCGGTATCTTCCTCTCCTTCTCCCGCGCGGCCTGGGCGCTGTTCGCATTCGCCTCGATGATGCTGATCTTCTGCATGCTTTTGAAGCATCGCAGCAATAGGTTCCGGCTGCGTATTCTCGTGATGTCGCTGACGGCGATCATCCTGATGGTCGTGCTGCTGGTCGTCGCGCTGCAGTTTCCGCAGGTCAGCGACCTGTTCTCCACGCGCACGCAGCTCGTGCAGAGCTATGACGGCGGACATCTCGGCCGTTTCGAACGCCACAGCATCGGCTTCATGATGTCGATGGAACGGCCGCTTGGCATAGGACCGCTGGTCTTCGGTCAGATCTTTCGCGAGGACGAGCACAATACCTGGCTGAAGACGCTGACCACATATGGCTGGCTCGGCTTCGTTACCTGGATCAGCATGATCTGCTGGACCATCTATATCGGCTTTCGCAACCTCCTGCGGGAACGACCCTGGCAGCCCTTCGTGATGATCGCCTGGATCGTCATTCTCGGCCATGTCGGCATCGGTAATGTCATCGATACCGACCATTGGCGTCATCTTTACATGTTGATCGGCATCGTCTGGGGCTGCGGCGCCCTCGAGCAAAAGTACCAGCGTAGCTTGGGCAGAAGGAAAGCAGCGCCTTGAATATCCGCACCCACCTCAAGCGTCTGTCGCTGCTGCAGGTCCTCGAACCGAGCGGCGGCGGCTCCGGGCGGCATTTTCTCGACCTGTGCCGGGCGATGCAGCATCGTGGCCATTCGGTGACGGCCGTCTATTCGCCGGTGCGCGCCGAGCCTGCCTTCGTCGCGGAGCTGGAGAGTATCGGCGTCGACAATATCGCCCCCCTCGCCATGCGGCGTGCGCCGGGCCCTTGGGATCTGACGGCATGGTGGCAGCTGCGCAAGATCGCAAACACTTATGGACCCTTCGATCTGATCCACGGCCACAGCTCGAAGGCCGGCGCCCTGACGCGTCTGCGGCTGCCGGGACGGCATGTGCCGGTCCTTTACACCCCGCATGCCTTCCGCACCATGGACCCGACGCTCGGCGCCAAGGGACGGTTGATCTATGGCGGCATCGAGCGCTTTCTCGGCACCTGGCTGACGGACCGCCTGGTCTGCGTTTCGCAGGACGAATATAATCATGCCGTCTCGCTCGGCATTCCCGAAGCGCGCCTGAGCGTCGTCGTCAACGGCGTCAACGCGCCTCCCCTCAGCCAGCGCGCGGCCATCCGCAAGAAATACGACATCCCGCAGGGCGCCCTCCTCTTCGGCTTCGTCGGCCGGATGACACGACAGAAGGCGCCGGAGCGCCTTGTGGAGGCCTTTGCGCGAATAGCCGCGGACATGCCCCAAGCCTATCTTTTGATGATCGGGATCGGCGAATTGGCTGAGAGCGTTAAGGAAAGAATCAAGGCCGCGGGCCTCGAAGACCGCGCGAGGCTTGACGGCAGCGTGCCGGGCGTGACCGCCATCGATGCCTTCGACGCCGTCGTCATGCCGAGCCGCTATGAGGCAATGTCCTACGTGATGCTTGAGGCTGCAGCCGCCGGCAAGCCGCTGCTGCTTGCCGATGTCGGTGGCGCGCGCACGGTGCTCGAACATGGCAAGAATGGTTACATCGTTCCCAATAGCGATGACCCGGAAGCATTGGCGGCCGCGATGGCGCGCCTTGCCGATCCGATGCTGCTTGCAACGCTTACGGCCGAAGCGCGGCGCCGTAAGGACAGCTATACGCTGGCCGGCATGGCTGACGCGACCGAGAAAATCTATCACGATTTGCTCGGCCGCCCCCTTCCCGCGCTATTGGAATTGGAGGGAAATACGGGGTTGCCGGATATGGTGGAAGGCAGAAGGAAGAGCGCGGCCGCTCTTTAAGCTTCCTCGCGATTTTTATCCGAAACCAGTTCCGCTTTTGGAGCCGATGCGATAGACTTAACCCATGATTACTTCAGCGCAATTACGCGGCGCACGCGCCATGCTCGGACTGACGGTGGAAGCGCTTGCCAACGAGAGCAAGCTTCCGGTTTCGACGATTGAGGCATTGGAAATCGACGGCACCCCGAGCGATTTCAAGGCGCTTTCCACGGTCCGTTCCATCCTGGAAAATCACGGCGTCGTCTTCCTCGCCGGCGGCAGCGATGGGACAGGTGGTCCCGGCATACGCTTCAAGCATTGGTCTGAGAATGACGGCATTCGGCCGGAAAACCTGAATGCCACCAATGACGACTGACGGCGAAAGCGCGTCACGATCTCCTTTAGATCCCGATCTCTCGCATACCGTTTATGCGGCGTGTTTCAGGCCGCCAACTTCCAGCTTTTGACGAGTTCTTCCGGCGCCGACAGCGCGGCGGGCAGGATGAAGCGTTCCGTGTTGTTGGCTGGCTCCCAGCCCTCGACGGCAGAGCCGACAGGCAGGCCATGCCCGAAATCGTTCAGCGTTACGAGCTCCAGGATCATGTTGCCGTAATCGTCACGCCATTCGCGCCGCTCGCCGCCGTCGAAAAGACGCAGGCGGCCCTTGGTGCGCGGGCGCTCATGTGCGGCCAGCCACTGCGCCACCGACGCCTCGGCATTGGCGAAAGACACCACCTCATCCTCATCACCGTGCCAGATGGAGATCGCGGGATAGCGGGTAGCCTCCGGGGAGGCTTCGCGAACGAACTCGCCCCATTTTTCGGCCGCACGGGTAGAGCCCCGCCTCATGACGTCGAGCGCCGACATGGCATCGCGGGCGGCGCCGAAAGGCAGGCCGCCGATAATGGCGCCTGCGGCAAACAGCTCAGGATAGGTAGCCAGCAACGCAGCCGACAAGGCCCCGCCTGCCGATAGACCCATGACGAAAATCCTGCTGTCATCGATATCGTGCAGCCGGCGGCTGAAATCGATCATTTCGCGGATGGAACCGAGCTCGCCGCGGTCACGCGTTACCAGGCTCGGACGAAACCAGTTGAAACACAGGTTGGGATTGTTCGACATTTTCTGCTCGGCATAGAGCACGGCAAAGCCGTGCGCGCGAGCCAGCGCAGTCCAACCGCTGGCGCGATCGAAATCCTCGGCATTCTGGTGACAGCCGTGCAGGACCACGACGAGCGGCATCGGGCCTCTGACACCCGGTGGCACATATTCGAGCATGCGCAGATCGCCGGGATTGCGGCCGAACCACAGAACCTCCGTCAGCCGCTGCGGCGCAAGCCGCGCGGAAATACGGCGGCGCGGCGGCTGCGACAGCGGCCGCGTCATCGGAAATTTGAGCTGCGGCAGCTCCACGGAATCAACAAGCAAGCGGCGAAGCCGGCTCGGAACTTTAAAATTCATTATAGACCTTTCCATCCACGCCTACCGCGATCGTTTTTCATCCGCTGCGGCAGGCGCGCACTGTTTCTTTCCAGAAATCAGTGACGTCGAGAAATCGAATCTCTTTGTGCAACGCAGCAAATATAGGGAGGCAGGTCCGCTTCGAACAGGCACAAAGCATCATTGCTGCTATGTGAAATCAGCTTAAATCGATTAGATTGTTGCCATAAAAAAACGCGGTTGCGTCAGAAATAAGCCCTGGCGAGCGCAAGCAGTTTTGCGTCGTCCTTCACGCCCTGACGATAAAGCTGGATGATCAGCGCCCCGAGGCGCTCGGCTTCCGGACTGCGGGAGTTCATGCCACGATCTTTGCAAACCGTGTCCAGCACCTTCTCCAAACGATCCAAATCGTCTGAAAACAGGGGCAAATCCCGCGGATGAATAGGAGTTTCCAACATTCGTGCATCTCGTCATCTTTCGGGCAGAAGCACGCTGAACCTCGCCGTCACCCGCACCATATCCGACGATAGGACTGAACTATGCGCTTTGCCCGCAAAGTTGGCAAGAAAGCATTTCAGCAATCATGCCTCCTCGACGCCCGCCTGATTCGCAAATACAGCGGCAACTCCCATCAGGACTACAATTTTAAGTTACCGCATCACCAAGCCTTTATCCGCATCTGCGATAAGCGGGAAAACGGAGGCAAGACGATGAACAGATTTTTGATCCCGACTGTCCTGGGTATGGCGCTTTTCGGCACGACGTTGCCCGCCCCTGCGCAGAATTTTCAGAACCTTCCCCTGCGCAACCCCCGCCAGCTTCCGGAGGGATATATTTCCGTCCAATCCGGAATATCGATCTCCTATCCGGTGGCGGACGGCGATAGCGAGGAGCAACAGGAGAAAGCCTTGAAATCCTTCTACAAGATCGCCGCAAGCAGTTGCGCGACCCTGCTCGATACCATTGCCGACGCCTGCGAGATCAGCGCCATGTCGAGCAATGGCTCGCTCAACAACCTCGACAACCGTGGCACAAGACTTTCCATTAGCGGACAGGTGACGATGTCGGTGAAACTCAAGCCAGCGGCGGCAGCCGCGAAGTAGCCTTTCCCCATCAGAGTGTGCAAATCCGGTTCAAGCCAACGGATCGGTAAGAAATGGCGGCGATAATCCCCTCGCAATCAAGGGACAATACCATGGCGAAAGCGAAACGACGCACGCGGCGCAAACCGCAGTCCAAGGCGGGCAATTCGATGTGGCTGTGGGGCGTCGTCGGCCTGGCAACTGTGGCCGGCATCTATGCCTATCAGCATCGCAAGGAAATGCCGACAATGCTTGCCCATGCCGGCGCGGTCGCCGGCATGCCGCATATGGCCCAGGAAGCGCCGGTGCCGGCAGCCAAGCCGCAAATCAAGACAGCAGCGATCACCCCCGAGCCGCGCGCGGCATCGGCCCTGCCCGTACCACCCGTAGCCATTCCCGTTGCACTGCCGGTCAGCAAGATACCGATCGAACGGCCAGTCCCCAGCCTGCGGCCCCAGACGGGTGGCCGCTTCGTGTTTTGCGGTCCCGGTTCGGGAACGAATTGCATAGTTGATGGCAATACCTTCTGGCAGAACGGCGTCAGGATTCAGCTGGCCGATATCGACGTGCCGGATGCGGATGCCGCTCGCTGCCCCGGCGAGAAACAGAAGGCCGCGGCCGCGAAACTGCGCCTGCAGGCCATCCTCAATGACGGGACCTTCGTTCTTTCCGGCAGCAACCGCCCGGACGACCGGAATGGCGGCAAGCTGCGCATCGCCATGCGCGCCGGCCGCTCGATCGGCGACCAGATGGTCTCCGAAGGCCTTGCGCGCCGCTGGACCGGCCAAGCGCCGTCCTGGTGCAGCTGATTTTCTGGAAATTCGATTGGGAGTTCAAGGAAATAAATGGTCGGGGCGACTGGACTCGAACCAGCGACCCCTTGACCCCCAGTCAAGTGCGCTACCGGGCTGCGCTACGCCCCGACCTGCCGAAACGGCTTGTTTCGTTTAGAGTTTAGAGTTTCCCGACGCAAGCGAAAAGTAGCGGCTTGCTCAGAAAAAGTTGCGCGCTCAACGGCACTCCCGCCTCGGCCCATAACTCGGCTGATAGGTATTGTCCGAGGCGCGGTAGGAGCGATAACGGTTGGCGCAGGCGCGGGCATGACCGTCGTCGTAATAGCCTTGAGCGCGCTGCCCGCTGAAGAGCGTGCCGGTCACGAAGGATTTGAAGAGCACGCCGCTGTCCGAATTGTCGTCATAATAACTATCGTTACCATGCAGCCTATGGCCGCTGCCCCACCGGTTGTGGTGATGCCAATGGCCGTGGCCATGATCATGCACCTGAATAATGTCCGACTGTACGGGTGCGGGCACGGATAGGGCCGGCATGGTGATGGCGCCGGCCGGCATGGCGATACCGGCCGCCAGCAAAAGGCCAAGGCCCGCTGAAGTTATCGACCTGGCGATCGTAAACATATGCGACTCCTTCGAAATCCGGCGACAGCGTCATGCACTTCTGCGTGAAAACCTTGCTGCCGAGCATGCCGTGATTATCTGTATATAGTGATTTGGAGCCACACTCATAGATGCCCTCCGTCTTTATTGCGCGACGGATCTCAGGGGATACGAAGCGAGCGGAAGGTCAAAGCGATGAAACCCGTTATAATGCTTATGCTGTGCGCACCGTTGCTTGCCGCATGCACGACAGCCGAACCGCTGCAGCCTATTCCCGGCAGCATCACCTATGGCGGCCAACCGCATATGAAGTTGACGAAATCGCCTCCCGGCTCGCAATTTCAGCATCGTTTCACCAACCAGTGGGGCGAGTATGTGCTGGAGACCTACATCATCCAACCCGACCGGAGCCTGAAGCTCGTCAACCGCCAGGTGACGAACCCGCCATACTGACGACGAACGGTTCAGCGTTTCATGGAATCGCTGAACCGTTCTAACTCTTTGCTTTACGCAATTCCGGACGGAAAACCGCTGTGTACTTTTCCTGGAATTGCATAGGTTGCTCATGAAACGAAAACTCCGTCGGTGTCAGCCGACGGAGGATGAATTCGAGTAGCTGGCGACGGCCAAGCTTACCAGCAGCGATAGCAGCGGCGGTAATAAGGCCGGTCGTAATAATAGCCGCGATGGTGATGATCGCTGACGGCAGCGCCGACGAGAACGCCGCCGATGATCCCGGCAGCGGCAAGTCCGGCAGCCTGATTTTCCGCCTGCTGCGCCTGGACGCGATTGGCCTGATAGGTCGTGCCGACGCAGCGATTGTAGCGCTGCGTGCCGGGGCGGAGCCCCTGCGATTGACAGGTCATTTCGGCACTCATCGCAGATTCCTGCGGCGTCTGGCAGCTCGACAGAATAGTGGCAACGGCGACGAGACTCGCGGCCACGGTGGCACGTATACGCATATTCCCTCCAGCAATTTAAGATATAGTCCCGAGGAAGCGGAATACAGCCAACGGTAAGCTTTAGCAAGCAAGAGTCGTGCAAATAGCACCCGAAGGGCCGCGGAAGCGCCTGGAAGTACCCGCCAAGATGGTATTTTGCTTAACAACTCAATAGGATAAAACCGAAAATGAAGAACGCCCTGTCAGACAACAGGGCGTTCTTCATTCAGCCGCGTATATATAGGCGGGTGGTGGAGATCATGTCATCCCGGATCAGAAATTCCGCTCGAAGCGGAGAATGCCGGCAACCGTGTCGTCCTTGATGAAGTCGTAGTGCATGTAGGTCAATTCAGGCTCGATCAAGAAATCCTTGACCGGGTGGATCTTGAGATTGGTGGTCGCTTCGAAGATCTTGGATTCGGTATAGGCGAGCTGCAGGTTCCACTTCAGCTTGTCATTGATCGGCACGGCGACGCCGCCCCAGACAGCCCAGTCACCCCAGCCGCACTTGCCTGCATTGACGGCACCGCTTGACGTCGTGCAAGCGGAGACGTCCTGGTTGGTGCCGGCATATTTGTTGAGCTTGTCGCCATCGGTATTCCAGCCGCCCATCAGGAAGGCCTCCACGTCGCCGAACTTGGCGTCGATGCGAGCCTTGATCGCCCCCTCTTCGACGATCGAGTCATAGCCGCCGACGATCTTGAAGCCCCAGTTACCGGCCTTGTAACCAGCACCGGCAACAACGTCGGGAGCGTAATGGTTGGACTTGTCATCCGTCCACCATCCGGCGCCGTAAGATGCCTCGCCGTCGGAGGTGGAGTAGCTGTCTTCGAGCGAGATTACAGCCGTGAAGCCGTTGCCTGCGTCATAATTGTAGGTCAGCTGGTTGAGTTCGTAGGGACCGTCATAGATCGCGTCGTCGTTGATGACATCGCCGGCATAACCGGCATAGAGGTTGAACTGCGAGTCGAGCTTGCCAACCGTGAAGCCAGCGAGGCTGATATTGGCAAACAGCAGCTTGGAGGAGGTCGCGCCACCGTCATTCCATTCCCAGCGGAAGATGGTGTTGGTCTTCAGCGGGCCGTATTCGGTGTCGGTCGCCGTATCGACATTGAGTTCCACGCGCTCGTGCCAGAGCGTTCCGACCCTGCTACGCGGATTATAAGCATCATACCACTCGCCTTCCGTACGAACCTTTCCGCCGATCTTCAGGCAGGTTTCGGTGCCGGGAATATAGAAATAGCCTGTTCCGTACGCATCGCAGATACGGACATATTCGAGCGGTTCGGGTTCGGCGGCGACAATAGCGTCAGCGGCATGGGCGGCGCTCGCTGCGGCAATGGCAGCGGCGGAGCCAAGAAAAAGGCTCTTGATGTTCATGGTGTCTCCATTCGACTATCCATCAGGGATGGAGTCTCCCGACAGGCAGCAACGTGCCCCTCCATAGCCTGACTGGCTGTTCCCCTCACACAGGGCGAAGCAAAGAAGCTTCAACCGTCAAACTGGACCTGTGGCACCACCACGGCAAGTTAATAAGCCTTGCGAACTAATTGTCACAACGCAGAAGAGTGGCCGGCGTGACAAAATTATCACGCTCATTTATGCGGCTAATGAAGTTACGATCCTTGCATAGCCAGGGGACGCGCAAGTCATGACGACATTTGACTGTCAATGCACATCGCCGGAAGACAACACGTCCTGCACGATCACAACGCGATCAGGTTCAGTTATCGCACCTGATCGAGCAGACGCTTGCATTCCAAAAGATCGTAGAGCGTTTCCTGCAGCAGGGCGCGATCTTCCTTGCCGACACTGGATTTGCCGATGGAAACATCCGGCATGCCATCGTCGCCGCTCACGAAATTGAAGAAACGACGACTGATGGGCGCCTTAGCGCGGCCGACAATCTGATCCTCTTCGGCATTGCCGGAACTGACACGGGGTTCGACGGTCGCGGGCTCCTGCGCTGCGGCAAGCGCCTCGACGCTGGCAAGATCGCCATGACCGACCGCGATGACAAACTTGTTGCCGTTGGTCTTCAGAAGTTTCTGAACACCCTTGATCGTATAGCCGTGATCATAGAGCAGATGGCGGATGCCATTCAGCAGGTCGACGTCCTCGGGGCGATAGTAGCGCCTGCCGCCGCCCCGCTTCATCGGCTTGATCTGCGGAAACCGCGTTTCCCAGAACCGTAGGACATGCTGCGGCAGATCAAGGTCTTCCGCGACTTCGCTGATCGTGCGAAATGCATCCGGGCTCTTGTCCATCATCTTACTCCTACAGGGCGCGGGCGCGCCATTCGGGTCGGATCACGCAAAGGAAGCTGTGGGTATCCGTACTTTCCTGCGATGCGACTCACCATATTTCAACGGTTTGCCGGCGGAAATTCAAGTCATCTCTTCAGCCGCTGCACAGGCAAGCGCCGAAAGGCAGGCAACAGCGCATCAAAAAGGCCGCAGAACAAGGCATGCGGCCGATATCGATATGATTTTCTGGGATGGATCAGGAGGCAGGATTTGCCGGCTTGGTCTTCGCCTTGCGGCTGGCATGCGCTTTCAAGATGCGGGTCTTGAGGACATTCGATGCCTTGAAAGTCATGACCCGCCGTGGCGAGATCGGTACTTCCTCACCGGTCTTCGGATTGCGCCCGATACGCTCATTCTTGTCGCGCACCTGAAAAGTCGCGAACGAGGAGAGTTTCACGGTTTCGCCACGCACGATGGCGTTGCAAACTTCATCGATCACCGTCTCGACGAGCTCCGCCGACTCCGTTCGGGAGAGACCGACTTTCCGGAATACCGACTCCGCCAGGTCTGCGCGCGTCACTGTCTTGCCCGTCATAGCTCCCCGCCCATATCAATGCGTAATCTTCTTCAAGTCTTGCGAGACTATTGCCCTTGCGACGAGCGGTCAAGCTCTTGTTCGGAACGGCTTTTAGAGATGTGGCACTACCAACGCAGCAGCACCGCCCCCCAGGTGAAGCCGCCGCCCATGGCCTCCAGCATCACCAGATCGCCTTTCTTGATTCGACCGTCGCCGGCGGCAACGGCGAGCGCAAGAGGGATCGATGCCGCAGACGTATTGCCATGAAGGTCGACGGTAACCACAACTTTCTCGGGAGCAATTCCAAGCTTCTTGGCCGAGGCGTCGATGATACGGCGATTGGCCTGATGCGGCACCAGCCAATCCAGATCATCAGGCGCGGTGCCCGTCGCATCGAAAGCGGCCTGGATGACATCGGTAATCATGCCGACGGCGTGCTTGAACACTTCGCGGCCCGCCATGTGCAGCACACCGACCGTGCCTGTCGTGGAAGGACCGCCATCGACATAGAGCTTGTCCCCGTGCGCGCCATCGGAGCGCAGGCTTGCCGTCAGCACGCCGCGATCGGTCGTGGCGCCGCTCCCCTCGCCTGCCTCCAGGATCAGCGCGCCGGCGCCGTCACCGAAGAGAACGCAAGTGGTGCGGTCGGTCCAATTAAGGATGCGGGAAAATGTCTCGGCGCCGATGACGAGGACGCGCTTGGCAAGGCCGCCGCGAATATAGGCGTCAGCCGTGGTCACCGCATAGACGAAGCCGGTGCAGACGGCCTGGACGTCGAAGGCGAAGCCATGATGCATGCCAAGCCGGTTCTGGATATTCACCGCCGTTGCCGGAAAGGTATTGTCTGGGGTCGAGGTGGCGACGATGATCAGATCGAGATCATCCGGCGTCAAACCGGCGTTGGCGAGAGCGGCGCGTGCCGCCTGTTCACCCAGGGACGCCGTGGTTTCGCCTTCACCGGCGATATGACGCTGGCGGATGCCCGAGCGCTGCACAATCCAGTCGTCGCTCGTGTCGACGATCTGTTCCATCTCGGCATTGGTCATGACGCGTTTGGGGAGCGCCGCCCCGAAACCGCGGACTATTGAACGGATCATTCTACGTTTACCCCGTCGCTCATGCCGCTTCCGGCCCGATCGGGGGCAGCCGCTTGGCATGATATTTCTTCAAATCGTTTTCGATTTTCTGCGTGAGACCATTCTTGGCCATATCGTAGCCGACATCGACGGCGGCAGCGAAGGCTTCGGCATTCGCGCCGCCGTGGCTTTTGATGACGATGCCGTTGAGGCCCAGGAACACACCGCCATTGACCTTGCTGGGATCGAGCTTTTCACGCAGCAGGTCGAAAGCACCCTTGGCAAAGACATAGCCGATGCGCGCCAGCAGCGTGCGCGACATGGCCGCGCGCAAATAGGCGCCGATCTGCTTTGCCGTGCCTTCCGCCGCCTTCAGCGCGATATTGCCGGAAAAACCTTCCGTGACAACCACGTCGACGGTGCCCTTGCCGATATCGTCGCCCTCGACGAAGCCGGAATATTCCAGCGATTCGAGATTGGCTTCACGGATCAGGCGGCCGGCATCCTTGACGTCTTCCTGGCCCTTGATTTCCTCGACGCCGACATTCAGCAAGCCGACGGTCGGGCGCTCGATCTCGAAGAGAGCGCGCGCCATGGCGCCGCCCATCAGGGCGAAATCGAGCAGCTGCTGCGCATCGGCGCCAATGGTGGCTCCGACATCCAGCACGATGCTTTCGCCGCGCAGCGTCGGCCAGATCGCGGCGATCGCCGGACGCTCGATATTGGCCATGGTGCGCAAACAGAATTTTGCCATCGCCATCAGCGCGCCGGTATTGCCGGCGGATACGACGACATCGGCCTCGCCCACCTTCACGGCTTCGATCGAACGCCACATGCTGGAAACATAACGACCACGGCGCAATGCCTGGCTCGGCTTTTCATCCATGCTGATGGCGACATCGCACTCGTGAAAGACGGATTTTTCCCGAAGCTTTGGATATTTTGCGAGGACCGCTTCGCAGCGATCCTTCTGTCCGTACATGATGAACGTGATATCTGGATGCCTATCCAGCGCCTTGGCCGCGCCGGGAACAACAACCTCTGGGCCAAAGTCGCCACCCATTAGGTCAAGAGAAATTCTGATCACGCGTCCCTAGTCCTTTTTCTCCACCAGCCTGGCGAATTTGGCGTCAAAATACCGTTTTCTCCCCCGGTTACAACTGAATTGTGCTCGGTCGGCACGGGGGCTTATTCCTTTTTCCAGTCTTTCAGAACGGCAAAGGGCGAAGGTTTCCTGTCATCTTCGCCGGTGTCTTCAATATGCGCTTCGAATTCGATGCCAGGCTTGCGTGGATAAGGATCGATGGCAAGCGCGGCAAATTCCGTAACGACCGCGCCGGCGTCGATCGTATCGCCGGTAAAGGTCTCCGGAAGATCCGGACCGTCCGGATCCAGCACCATTTCGCCGGTATCCATGGAGGGCGCGCGCGCCAGCTTGGAGTCCTCGGGCACGAAGATATGCTCGAAATCCTCGTCGATCTCGGATTCGACCGGCTCCAGCGTCACCACGCAGGCCTGAACGATCTTTGCCCTGACATTGCCCTTGATGCGGACGCCGTCGCGCTTCCAGCGCGAGATCTTGAGATCTGCCTCGAGCTTGCCCACCGAAAGCACATCCCAAAGGGCGGCAAGCCCGGCAAGCTCGCGATCATCCGCTTCGATATGCACGTCCACCGGATTGGCGGAAATATGGCCGACCTTCACCGGATAGGAAAATGGCGTTTCGTCGGAATCATGTCTTTTCATTTTTCTTCTCCTAACCGAGCTATCGGTCGAGTTTGGCCGGCTGCGGCAGCGTCGCGGATCCCGTGGCGATCTGCTCTTCGGTTACCGCCGCCAGATGCGCTTCCGCCGTCAGCATCCAGCCGGCCAACTCGGCCATGGAAGCCGCCGCCTGCCCCGCCTTCGGATAGATGTTACGCTGCAGTGCCGTGGCAAGCGCCACGCGATCATTGCCATCCATGGCAGCCGCATAGCTTTCAAGCCGGCCATAGAACATGCCGGCCAGTTTCTTCATGCGTTTCGGCACGCTGTTGTCGCCTATCCCAAGCTCGCGGATCGAATAATCGATATCTTCGAAAAACGCATCCACGATTTCCTGTGCGAGTTCCTGACCGCTTGTGGTCGACGACCGCGTGCGGCGGAAGAACAGGATCATCATCACGGACAACAATTCGAAGCGCCCCATCACCGTATCAGGCACGTCATAATCGGTATAGAAAACCGGCTGCCGCGCCATTGACGTCAGGACCTCATACTGCCTGACGACGATGATCTGA
>NZ_JBNDIC010000008.1:0-147558 GCF_056755475.1 Rhizobium sp. KNZ2-6A
CGTTGACGGGAACTTTTGCCGCCACCAACTGATGTAGGCGTCGTCGGTCGGCGAGAGCAAGCTGCGTATAGCATCGGGACATGCCAAAATCTCCAAAGTGAAGCCATTGAAATCATTGGCATGTCGCACTTGGAAATAGAATGTACCCCGTTACATACAAATATCAGATAACGTACATTATGGAACTAAATCGTATGCCTCGCATATCGGCGAGCCTGTGCTCTGCCAAGCCATCGTAAGCTTCGATAATCAGCTCAACGACCAACCTCGTCCGTGCTCACTAAGAGCTTGTCGATCCGTCTACCGTCGAGGTCCACCACCTCGAAGCGCCAGCCGTTCTTTGCGAAGCTTTCGCCTACGTCCGGAAGATGGCGCAGCTCCTGCAGCACGAAGCCTGCGACGGTCTGATAGTCGCGATCGTCTTCGATCTTAAGGTTCATGAAATCAGCGAATTCATCGATGGGCATCCAGCCCGAGACGAGATAGCTACCGTCGTGACGGCGGACGATCGCTTGTTCGCCGCCGGCATCGGCTTCTTCCTGTACCGCGCCGAGAATAGCTTCGAGAATATCGCCTGAGGTGATGACGCCTTCGAAATGGCCATATTCGTCATAGACCAGCACCATGTGCGACAAGGACCGGCGCAGCGCCCTGACGACATCAAGCGCGCTCGAAAGGTCCGAAACGATCGGCACCTGCTTGGCCAGCGCCAGAATGTCGACGGCACCGCCGGAGGCCAATGCATCGAAGAAATCGCGCGTCGTCAACACCCCGACGATCTCGTCGGAGCTGTCCTTGCGCAACGGCAGCCGGGCCTTTTCGGTGCGGCGAAGCTGTTCGCGGACCTCATCGAAACTGTCTTCTATATCGATGACCTCGACATCGCGACGCGGTGTCATCAGCGCCCTGGCGTTTCGGTCGGCCAAGCGCATGACACTCGAGATCATCGCCTGCTCTTCCGTCGCGATGACGCCGGCGCTCTGCGCTTCGGCCAAAACCGTCTTGATTTCTTCATCGCTGACGCCGTCTGCGGCCTTGCCGGATTGGCCGAGCGCGCTCAGGACCAGTCTGCCCGAAATATCGAGGAGCCAGACGAGCGGGGCCGCGGCACGAGAAAGGAACACCATGGCCGGCGCAACCTTGCTGGCAACGGCTTCAGGCGCCCGAAGCGCCACCTGCTTGGGCACCAGTTCTCCAATGATCAGTGACAGGTAGGTGATGGCGACGACGACGGAGCCGACACCGATTGTATCGGCAACCGCCGTCGATAAGCTTTGCATGGCAAGCCAGCCCGACAGCCTGGCGCCAAGGGTAGCGCCCGAAAAGGCGCCGGATAGAACGCCGACGAGCGTAATGCCGATCTGCACGGTGGACAGGAAACGCCCCGGCTCTTCGGAAAGCCTTATCGCCATTGCGGCACCGCGGCTGCCTTGGTCGGAAAGAACCTTAAGTCGAGCGGGTCGCGACGATACGATCGCCAGTTCCGACATGGCAAGCACGCCGTTGAGAAGGGTGAGAACGACAACGATCGAAATTTCGAGAAGCAAAATCGGCCCTTTTTGGTTTCAGCGGAAAGATAGGTGGCAGGAGCGGCAAAAACCAGCATCCCATGGCCATGATTTCCATGGCGCCACCATCAAGAACAGTTCGCTGACCCTAGCGCATGGCCGGCAGGATATCCGCGGCAAGCTCTTCCATGACCTCGCCGGGCGGCCTGCCCTGGGCGATGAGGTTGAAAGCGACGTGATGAATTCCGGCTTCGCGCATCGCAGACAGCGCATCGATCAGCCCTCGCCTGCCGGTTCTGCCGCCGAGATTGACCTCCTCATACGGTGCATCGGATCTGTCGAGCAGGTCCAAAACCATCGACTGGCCGAAGCCGCGAAAGTCGGTGACGACTTTTGTCTGGGCGTTATGCCACAACGCCAGCCGGTCTTTCTGGACGGACAGCGGCCGGTAATAAGTCATCCAGGCCGCCGCATGTCTGGCGATCCATTCGAGGGATTGCGACGATGACCCCACAGCCACCATCGGAACGGACGCCTGCTGTCGGTGAGGCCTTATCGCAAATTCCTCCCGTACGCGGCCATCTTCGCCGATGACCTTTTGATCCGGGTGGAGAGCGGCGGCGAGGCGTTCCCAATGCGATTGGAAGAGCGCCTTGCGGTTCTCGACACTTTCACCGAACACCTCATATTCGCTCGGCCTGTCTCCGGAACCAAGGCCGAGGACGAACCGTCCTTTCGAGAGGGATGCCATCGAAAGGGCAGCCTTGGCGATATGAAGCGGATGCCGCAGAGGCAGCACGATCGCGCCCGTTGCCAGGGCGATCCTGGATGTGGAGGCTGCCAATGCCCCGAGGAAGACCCATGGATCGGCGTGGCCGATCGGGTCGGGGTAGCTTTCGCTGTTAAGGGGAACGTCCCTCACCCATAAGGCATCGAAATCCAATCCGTCGGCCTGGGCGGCAATACCGAGCTGGTCGTCGAACCGCACGTCGGCAAGGGTCCTCTCCTGCGCCGGCAGGACAACGCCGAATGAAAGCCCATCGGGATGGAAAAGCACGTTACGCCTGAATCCTGTTGCCTCTGGCAGGGAGATAAGGCGGCCTGCCGCCGAGAAAAAGGGCTGGTGTCTTGTTGTGTGCGGCGGTGCGACATTCACTTGGTATGATCCGCGTGAAGAGGCGGATCATACGGCTTGAAATTAGCATTTCCGATGGAAGATCGCGCCGGCAGCTCAGCTTGCGGCGATGCATTGCTTGACGAAATCGCGCAAAGCCTTCTTTCCCAAGCCCTTGGCCGTGCCTTGATCATGGCAGGTCTCACGTTTCGCCGCTCGGACTGCCAAAAAACTTCAAGCTAGGCTTCGGCTTATAAGCTCGGAGGCAACGAGTTTGTCGGCATCCAAACTTGAACATTGTGAAATGGGCATATTTCGGTCAGTTTCCGCCTCATGCGATATGTCCAAGAAGAGTCTGCCATTCTGTTTTGCACCAACGAAACCGATATGGCTCTGGTCGCAGCCGACGGCGCCCAACGGCCTCTAGGCTTGAACATGCATTAGCGTGCTGTTCGAGTGACTGCTCGTCGAGACGGATGGGCGCACATTCAATTCGGCTCGGAAGAGTTCCGAGTCCGAGAAGAGTGTCTGAGGTTCATTGAGCCGCTGCATTTTCACGTCGGAGACAATGTCGAATTTTGCGATGGTCAAGGAACCATCCGAGACATCATTTGGCATTTCAAAGACGGAGAACCGAACTACCACCTTGAGCAGAGTGGAAAAAAGCTCTCAAGACGCTACCTCACAAGCGATCTTGTTCGCTTGTGAGGCATGGCCTGCTCGCCGGGCACCTTTAGTAAACCACGACGCCCCTGACACTCTTTCCGGAATGCATGAGGTCAAACCCCTTGTTGATGTCCTCGAGCGGCATGGTGTGGGTGATCATCGGATCGATCTCGATCTTGCCCTCCATGTACCAGTCGACGATCTTCGGCACATCGGTGCGGCCGCGGGCGCCGCCGAAGGCCGTGCCCATCCACGAGCGGCCGGTGACCAGCTGGAACGGCCGTGTCGAAATCTCCTGGCCGGCGCCGGCAACGCCGATGACCACCGACTTGCCCCAGCCGCGATGGCTGGCTTCCAGCGCCTGGCGCATCACCTTGGTGTTGCCGGTGCAGTCGAACGTATAGTCGGCGCCGCCGATCTGGTCGGCGCCGCGCTTCGTCATGTTGACGAGGTAAGGCACGATGTCGTCGCCGACCTCCTTCGGATTGACGAAATGCGTCATGCCGAAGCGCTCGCCCCATTCCTTCTTGTCATTGTTGAGATCGACGCCGATGATCATGTCGGCGCCGGCCAGCCGCAAGCCCTGGATGACGTTGAGGCCGATGCCGCCGAGACCGAAGACGATGGCGGTTGCCCCCATCTCCACCTTGGCGGTGTTGATGACCGCGCCGATGCCGGTGGTGACGCCGCAGCCGATGTAGCAGATCTTGTCGAAGGGGGCGTCGGGATTGACCTTGGCAACGGCAATCTCCGGCAGCACGGTGAAATTGGCGAAGGTCGAGCAGCCCATATAGTGATGGATCTTGTCCTTGCCGATCGAGAAGCGCGAGGTGCCGTCCGGCATCAGGCCCTGGCCTTGCGTGGCGCGGATTGCCGTGCACAGGTTGGTCTTGCGGCTAAGGCACGACGGGCATTCGCGGCATTCGGGCGTATAGAGCGGAATGACGTGATCGCCCTTCTTCACCGAAGTCACCCCCGGTCCGACATCGACGACGATGCCGGCGCCCTCATGGCCGAGGATAGCCGGGAACAAGCCCTCAGGATCGGCGCCTGAGAGCGTGAAATCATCGGTGTGGCAGATGCCGGTCGCCTTGATTTCGATCAGCACCTCGCCGGCCTTCGGCCCCTCAAGCTGAACCGTCATCACCTCAAGCGGCTTGCCGGCAGCAACCGCTACGGCTGCTCTTAAGTCCATGGAAATTCCTCCAAAATCAATGGTCTATAGCTGGTATCTCGTTTGATTTGTTAGCTAGATACTCTCGCCCACAAATCACTTACTTCCTGCCTCATCAGCAGGGATTCCTCCCAGCGGTCGGTGGTATCTTCGCCGTCGCGCCCCGTGATGGCATAGGGTTTCGGCCCCAACTCGCAAGTGAAGGCGAGCGTTGCGTCCTTGTCGGCGCGGTTGCGCCAGCTCTTGAAGCCATATTCCCACCAGCCGAGGAAGAGATCGACCCATGGCCTATGGTGCTGGAAGGAGATCTCGATCTGCACCTGTTCGCGCGAGGCGACGCGGCCGTGGAAGGCCCAGGAGCTGTCCAGGATTCGGTGTATGAGCGCATGGTTCTCGTCGGATACCGGCCAGGCGAATTCGCGCCCGACGAGGAAATGGGAGATGTCGCCGAGCAGTCGCAGATCCGGCAGCCGATCGAGCAGGTCAAGCGTGAAGAACAGATCCGTCGTCATGCGGTCGCGATGCGTTTCGATCCAGACGTCGATGCCGGCCTCTTCCGCCAGCCGCTGCCATCCCTCAAGCAGGGGAATGCAGTCTTCCAGCCGCCTCAGGCGCACATCCGGCTGCAGACAGATGTGGTGAACGTTGTATTCGGCGGCGACCTCGAGCACCGGCTTCAGATCGTCGATGGTCTTCGGAAAGCACTGGCCTTCCGCCTGCAGGCCATGCTGCTTGAGCAGACCGGCGACACGGGAAACGACGTTGCGATCGTACCAATGGGTGCTGATACCATCAAAGCCGGCGGCGGCGATCTTTTCGATATTCTCTTCCAGAGAAAGCTCTGGATATCGTGCGCTGCGCCGCTCCATGGACCAGAGCGACTGGAATATGAGCAAGTTCTGCATAGGTCCTCCCGTACCAGTGGCTTGCTCAGATCACGAATCCGAAGCCTTTGCCAGTCGCCGCAGTGATGGCTTTTGATCATCGGCGCGTTTCATTGCAAAGCCGATGTATTCGCAGGCCGCGAGCCAGCGGTATGATGGTTTTTCATCAAAATACTTTCGGACGTTGATAGGCTTCAATTCGAGAGCCTTAACTGAGCGAACAAGCGTCGAATCTGAGATCCCTGTTGCCGAGGGCGGCTGGCCGCGAACTGCTTCGTGCTGAAGCAGGCCGCAGTTGAGCTCAGGCGGGCATTCGTGTCAGACGCAGAACTCCGGTATGGTCGACATCCAGAGCAAGGCGATCATAATCCACGACGTTCGGATGCCGCGTGAACAGCGGCGTTCGGTGGGTCGCGCTGATGACGAGCACGGAAGCGCCAGACGCTTCAGCTGCCTCTATTCCGGCAGGCGCATCCTCAAAAACGAGACAATCTTCAATGGGTTGCGCCAATATCTTTGCAGCCAGAATGAAGCAATCCGGTGCTGGCTTGCCATTCTGCACATCCTCTCCGGTAATCAGAACCAGTGGCCAGGGAATACCGGCCGCCTCAAGGCGAACCCTGGCGAGCTCGCGTGGCGCGGAGGTGACGATCGCCCATCGATCCGCCGGCAGGCTTTTCAAGAAGTCGATGGCGCCCGCAATCGGTTCGACACCGGCCACGTCATCGATTTCGGCCTGTGTGAGGATCCTGGCCTCTTCGGCGGGATCGATCCCCGACAGGCCGAGCCGGGTGATCGTCTCGACCGCCTTGCGGCCGTGAACGGTCGCCAGCAAGTTGACGGCGTCGACGCCGCGTTTTTCAGCCCATGCGGTCCAGACCCGTTCGCCGACCGCGATCGAATTCAGGATGGTTCCATCCATGTCGAACAGGAAGGCGCCGAAGGTGCGGCCGTCAAAGGGCATCAGGATCGATCCTCGGCTTTCTGATTGGACGACAGACGGTCGAGAATGGCCTGTGCGGTATTGGCGTCGGTGACCAAAGCATTGATCATCCCCGATCGCGCGGCGCCGATGATGCCGCTTGCCTTGCCGGGGGTCGCCGCGACCGCGATGCAGAGTGGCACCTTGCGCAATTGTTCGGGCGAGGCGGCGATCATGCCCTCTTCTCCGTCCCAATGCAGGATTTCGCCCGCTTCGGTGACATAGTGGCGCAACACGTCGCCAGCCGCGTGGCTCAGCGCTTTTTCTCCGGGCAGCGCTGTCTCCGAAGGGTTTGCGGCATGCGTCAGCCCGACACCGACGATCGCAGCATCCAGCCTGTCCCAAAGGGAGGTCACCTGCTGCACGGTAGGGTCGCCCAGAAACGCATCCCGGAGTTCGGCCGAGGAAATATAGGGCGCATGCAGAAAATGCGGCACGCCGCCCATCTGGGCTGCCGCCTGGCGGACGAATTCGTTGATCTGGAAATGTGGGGCTGCCTGTTGCATACCGCCATTCAGCGCGACCGTGACGATACCGGGCAATTGCGGCAGCCCCGCCATTGTCACCTCGCGCACCGCCCTTCCCCACCCGATGCCAAGCGTCGAGCCGGAGCGCAGGCCTGCCTGCTGCAGAAGCGAGCCGACCGGTGCTGCAAGCGCGCTCAGCACATTTGACGACGGCGTATCGATCACGGCGGCCGTGCGCAGCTTCAGGCCCTCGATCAGCGCGGCGCTCAGATCCTCGGCGGGAGAGAGATCGATCACTTCGATCCGGACGATCCCGACCGCTCGGGCGCGCTGCAGCAATCGCGAAACCGTCGCCGTCGATAGGCCGAGCTTCCTGGCGATATCCACCTGCGACATGTCGGACTGGTAGTGCAATTTGGCGACCGTATGCAGCAAAGCGCGATTTGCCGCAGCCTCCTGCGATTGAGACGAATTCAGGTTGAAATTCCTTTCTGCAATGTGTTACATCTACGGCACTTGAGGGAGTTATCGCTCAAAACAGCCGGTTTCGCAACGTTTATACCGCGCATGAGAGCCCTCAATTTCAAGAGCAGCGCCCTCTTCGAGGAGTGGAGAAGGCTTGCTCGGGCGGGTGCCGTTTCACGACGGCTGGAGGAAGGATCATATGACGAAATTGACGACAGCGGAGATGCGCGGCTACCAGCAGATTTGTGGTAGCGACGGTGCCATGATGGTAATTGCCTGCGACCAGCGCGGCGGCATGCGTAGCCTCCTGGCCAAGGATCCGGCAGAACAGGCCGCCATCTCGGACCAGGTGCTGGGGGATACAAAGGCCGATATCGCCCGGTTCCTGGCAAGCAAGGCGTCCTGCGTGTTGGTCGATCCGATCTGCGCCGTGCCTGCGCTGGTCGACGATCGTGTCCTTCAGCGCGACACCGCGCTGCTGATCGGCCTCGACGCATCCGGTTGGGATACCTCGTCGGAAGGCTATCGCCTATCGAAATTGGTCCCTGGCATTTCGGCGCGCCGCGTGCGCCAGCTGGGCGCCACCGGCGGCAAGATCATGGTTTATCTGCGCTCGGATCGGGAAGCGGCGAATGTCCATAATATCCGGATACTGAAGCAGTGCATCGAAGACTTTGCCCACGAAGATCTTTTGCTCGTCGTCGAATTCCTGGCCTATAAATTCGAAGATGAGGACGAGGCCGGCTATAAAGCCGAGCTGCCGTCGCTGATCGTCGGGGGCAGCAAGATCTGCCTGGATCTTGGCGCGAAGGTTTTGAAGATCCCTTATCCGGGTTCGTCTGAAGCCTGCGCCGAAGTCACGCGTCTTTCGGGCGACGTGCCATGGGCGGTGCTCTCGGCTGGCGTCGACCATGCAACCTTCCTGACGCAGGTCGAAGATGCCATGCGCAACGGTGCTTCCGGTGTCATCGCCGGCCGCTCGCTGTGGAAGGATTGCATCTCGCTCGACCGCTCGGTCACCAAAGATCGACTGGAATCGGTTGCGGTGCCAAGGCTTCGCGAAATCCAGGCCGTCATCGCGACGCACTTCAAGGGCACGGGCTCGCACGGCGTTGACCACAGGCAGCGCGCCAATGGCTGACATCGCCATCGGCGTCGATATCGGCGGCACGAATATTCGTGCGGCCCGCGTCTCCGCCCGCGGCGAGATCCTTGCCAAATTGTCGGAACGCACCCCGGCCGATCCCTTGCAGGTACTGGAGCGTGTCGTCGCAATGGCGCGCGAGCTCGACGCGCCCGAAGTCTCAGGCGTCGGCGTCGGCATACCCGGGCGGGTCGATGTGGCCAGCCGCGAGATTCTGTCGGGCGGCATCCTCAACCTTGCCAGCCTCGACTTCGTGCAGCGGCTCGAGGCAGCTTTCGGAAAGCCTGTCGTCATCGAGAATGATTGCAGCATGGCGCTGATCGCCGAAATGCGGATCGGCGGCGCCAAGGGCTTTCAAAATGTTGCGATGCTGACGATCGGAACGGGTATCGGCGGCGCGGTCGCCCATGCCGGGCGCATTTATCATGGGCATAGGGCGGCAGGGCAGCTCGGCCACATCTGCGTGGCGCAGGACGGCCCGCCCTGCCCTTGCGGCAGGCGTGGCTGTGTCGAAACCTTCAGTTCCGGAACCGCTTTGCGCCGACACATCGCCGAAGCGGGATTGTCGGTCGTGACAATCAAGGAGGTGTTCGACATGGCTGCCGAGGGAGATGATGCGGCGGCGCGTGTCTTGCGCCAATGGGCAATTCCTCTGCGAGCGGCACTCGATAATATCGCGGCGACGATGGATCCCGAAGTCATCCTGCTTGGCGGCGGGCTCGGCTGCGACGCGGCGCGTGCGCTTGCAGACCTGCCGGCGGCAGCGCCTTGGTTCTGCCCCGCAATATTGCCGGCGAAACTCGCCGACGATGCCGGCGTGATTGGCGCGGGCCTGTCAATTTTCGCTGCCGATGCTCCACCGCAGAGAAAGCAGGTCGTCCTGGTCAACGGCGTGCCGGCCTCCGGTAAAAGTCGCCTTGCCAAGGCTTTGTCTCAGCGAACCGGTTGGCCGGTCCTGTCCCTCGATGGTATCAAGAATCCGTTCCTGCAGCATATCGGACCAGTCGATCGCGACTTCAACCGGACCTTGGGAAAGGCGAGCTACCAGGCGATCTGGTCCTTCATCGCCGAGGCGCCGGCCGGCTCGACCTTCATCGTCGATGCATGGTTCGGTTTTCAGCCCAAAGCGCAGCTCGAAAGCTATATCAGCGCCGCGAAGGTCGGGCATGTCGCCGAGCTATGGTGCGAGGTGCCGGGATCGGTTGCAGGCGCGCGTTATGCCAGCCGGCTGCAGGATCGATTGCCGGGCCATCCGGGTGCCGAATACGTGTCGGAACTAATGAAGCTTGCCGATCGTGCCGAGCCGATGGGCTGCGGTGCGGTGATGACGATCGACCAGACGAAAGAGCCGGACATGGACACGATCCTGGCCTGGGTTTGGCGCGTGTTCGACCGCGAATAATATCAGTCGCCGTCCGGATGGACGGCATAAATGCTGGATAAAGCCGACCGTCGTGCGACGCTATGTCCCTCGGCGGATAATGATATTGTTGTCGACATTGAATTGCTTAAGCATATCAAATGGATGAAGGAAATTCCTTGCAGAAAAAAATTACTTGACGTGCCACGGTAACCCACTGATTATCGCTGTGCCGGACAGGGGAGGTTCGGCTTCAAGAGGAGGAAAATTATGGAGCGCCGCTCATTTCTCAAGGCTTCGGCCGTGGCATCGCTTGCTACGGGTGTCGCGGCTGTTGCCGGCACCACCAAGGCTGCAGACAAGAAATTTACGATTGCCCTTATTCCGGGCCTGACGACCGATGCTTTCTACATCACCATGCGCAAGGGCGCGGAGGCCGCGGCCAAGGCCATCGGCGCGACGCTGGTGTTTCAAGGCGGCCCCGATTTCAACCCGGTGACGCAGGTTCCGGTTCTTGATGCGGTGATCGCCAAGAAGCCCGACGCGATCCTCATCGCCCCGACCGACAAGGATCAGCTGGTCCAGCCGCTCAAGAAGGCTGCGGATGCCGGCATCCCGGTCATCACCGTCGATACCTTCATCGGTACCGGTGTCTACCAGACCGGCAAAGGCGATGCCGATTTTCCGCTGGCCTACATCGCATCAGACAACCTGCTCGGCGGTGCGATCGCCGCACGCGCGCTGGCGAAAGCCGTCGGTGAAAAGGGCAAGGTCTATGTTTCCAACGTGAAGCCTGGCATCTCGACCACGGATCAGCGCGAGCAGGGCTTCAAGGAGGAAATGAAGAAGTATCCGAATATCACCGTTCTGGAGACGCAGTATAACGACGACGACGCCAACAAGGCGGCATCGCAGCTGCAGGCGGTCTTTGCCCGCAACTCCGATCTCGACGGTGTCTTCGGGGCCAATCTGTTCTCTGCCCTTGGTGCCGCCAACGGCGTGCAGCAGGCCGGCCAGACGGGCAAGATCCGCGTGGTCGCCTTCGATGCGCCGACGTCGATCGTCGACAACATCAATTCCGGCCTCGTCGATCTGGCGATCGCGCAGCACCCGGCTGAAATCGGCTATTTCGGCGTGATGGCAGCCTACGCGCACCTGACCGGCAATTCGATCCCGACGTCGATCGGCACCGGCTTCACGGTCATCGACAAATCGAACGTCGCCGACAAAAAGGTCGCGAAGTTCATCTACTCCGATTGATCGGAGATAGTCTGTGCCTCGCCGATCGGCGAGGCACATCATCCAACGATGATAGAGCGAACGGCGCCGTGATCTTCGCGCCTTCAACGCTTCAGTTTGGACCAGTCCATGACAATCGACAATGCAGAGGTCCGCAAGGCGGATCATCACGTGGCGCCGCAGGCGGATCACGGCGACCAGGCAAAAACCATCCTAAACCGCATCGCGCAATTGCGTGCATGGCTCTTTCTTGCCGGACTTATCGTGAGTTTCGAGATCTGGGCGCGGATCGATTTCGGTGGCACGTTCGTCGGCTCAAGCTTCAACTGGCAGTCCGTCGCGATCTTCGCGGTGGCGCCGCTGCTTTTGGCGATCGGGCAGACCTTCGTCATCATTTCCGGCGGCATCGATCTGTCGACCGGCTTCATCATGGGGCTTGCCGCCGTCGTCGCGGCACACATCGCCAATATCGCTGGGCTCTACATGCCCCTGCCGGTCGCGATGATATTCGGCATTCTTGTTGCCATGCTGGCAGCCGCCGTACCCGGCTTCATCAATGGTCTCCTGGTCTCCCGTCTCAAGGTTCCGCCGTTCATCGGCACGCTTGGCATGTTCGGTGTTGCGCGCGGCACGGCCTTCCTGATTGCCGGCGGCACCACCGTGCCGGTCAAGAATTCCTATTTCGCCGAGCTCGGCAACGGGCGGTTCTACGGCGTGCCCTATCTCGTCATCGTCACGCTGGTCTTCGTGGTGATCATGCATTACCTGCTGAGCCAGACCCGCTTCGGCCAGCATAATTACGCCATCGGCGCCAATGCACAGGCCGCGCGCCGCGCCGGCATCGACATCAAGTCCCACCTGCTGCGCCTCTATATTCTCTCGGCCGTCTGCGCGGGCTTGGGCGGTGCGCTTTATGCTGCCCGTTTCACCGCGGGTGCTGCCCAGGCCGGCGAGCCGCTGCTGCTCGACAGCGTGGCCGCGGTCGTCATCGGCGGTGCAAGCCTGTTCGGCGGCTCCGGCACGATCACCGGCACCATTGCTGGCGCTCTCGTCATCGCGGTCATCCAGTACGGCCTCGTCTTCATGAATGTGGAGCCGTTCTGGCAGTTCATAGCCGTCGGCATCGTCATCATCATTTCGGTGCTCATCGACCAGGCGCAGCGCCGGTTCAGCGGAGCGAAACAGGATGAATAGCGCGACTCCCCTCCTCGAGGTCCGCAATCTCTCGCGCTATTTCGGCGCGGTGCGTGCCCTCGACAATTGCTCCATGGTCGTCCGGCCCGGCGAAGTCGTGGCGCTTGCCGGCGATAACGGCGCCGGCAAGACGACGATGATCAAGGCGATCTCCGGCGTCTATCCGCCGACGGCGGGCGAAATCCTGATTGAAGGCAAGCCCGTCACCTTCTCATCGCCGCAGGATGCGCGCGAGAAAGGCATCGAGACGATCTACCAGGATCTGGCGCTCGCCGACAATCTGACGATCGGCTCCAACATCTTCCTTGGACGCGAACCGATGAAGAAACTCTTCGGCTTCTTGCCGGTGCTCGACCGGAAGGCCATGGCGGAAGCGGCCCGCAAGACGATGGCGGAACTTGATTTTCATGTGAAGCGGCTCGATGCGCCGGTCAGCAATTTCTCCGGCGGCCAGCGCCAGGCGGTCGCGATCGGGCGCGCGGTTTACTGGAATGCCCGCATTCTGGTCATGGATGAGCCGACGGCGGCGCTCGGCGTGCCGGAACAGCGCAAAGTCGTGGCGCTCATCAAGTCACTGAAGGCGCAGGGGCGCGGCGTCATCTTCATCTCGCACAATCTGCAGGATATTTTCGCGGTCTCCGACCGCATCGTTGTCCTGCGGCGCGGGATCGTCGCCGGCGAGCGCAACATCGCCGACACCAATCATGAAGAAGTCGTTCGGCTCATGATCGGCGGGTAGCGGGATCGCCAGCACTGAGATCGAGAACGGCAATGGTGTTTATCGCCATTGCCGTTTCCCTATCGGCAATCAAGGGGGGCATGTTGGATTCGCAAGCGCAGCAAAACGCCGGCAAGCGTGATTCCCGTTGATTTATCTGATTGCATTCTTATATGATTGCTATCAATGCAATCAAATGTGGGAGTGTGAAGCAATGCCATCGATCACCATCCGCAATGTGCCGGACGAGGTGCATCGCGCGATCCGGGTGCGAGCTGCAATGCACGGTCGCAGCACTGAAGCCGAAATCCGCGACATTCTGGAAAAAGCGGCAAAGCCGGAAGGCCGCGTGAAGCTAGGTTCGCTGTTGACATCCATCGCCCGTGAAGCAGGTGGTCTAACCGAAGCCGAAGCCGAGAGCTTCAACGAGCTTCGCGACAAGACCCGGGTCGAACCGATTAGCTTCGAATGATCGTTCTGGACACCAACGTCATTTCCGAGCTGTGGAAGGCCACGCCCGATCCCACTGTGTTGTCGTGGATCGACGCACAGATGATCGAAACTCTTTACCTCTCGATCATCACCGTTGCCGAACTGCGCTTCGGCTTAGCCACGATGCCGGAAGGCAAGCGGCGTACGATCTATCAAGACCGACTGGAAAGAGAGGTTTTGCCGGCCTTCGCCAACCGGGTTCTGCCGTTTGACCTGGACGCCTCGCAAGCCTATGCCGATCTGATGACGCTAGCAAGGGCGGCAGGCAAGTCCATTGGCAAGGCGGACGGCTATATTGCCGCCACGGCCGCCTCACATGGCCTTATGGTAGCCACGCGCGATACCAGCCCTTTTGAGGCTGCCGGCTTAAACGTCATCAACCCTTGGAACACCTAGAAATGAAAAGCGGCGAAGGCAGCCGTGCGACGTGCGATAAGTCCGTCGGACAATCCGAACACTCAACTGGCAGCTTGTTCGCGCTGGGCATTGCCTGGCGATCTAGGCGCCCGCACCCATTCGATCGGCGATCGCGGAGCTGACAAGGAAATGTTCGCGACCTTCGACCGGGGACATGCGCACTCCTGACCTATCCCAGCAACAAATACCGTCTGGAGACTGGATCGAGAAAGAACCACCGGGCTATAAGTGCTTTTCCTGGAGGCAAGCAGGCATGACCAAAGCCGTACACACCGTGTCTTTCACAGATGCTGCACCGACGATAGGCGACATCGCTTCGATCGCGCGACGTAGCGCACGGATCGAGGTTTCACCTAATGTCAAAGACAAGATCGCCACAGCCCGCGCTGTCGTTGAACGTTATCTGGTGGCCGACCGGCCTGTTTATGGTTTGACGACAGCATTAGGCGCGGGCGTCGACACTCGACTTGCCACCGACGACCTCATTGCTTTCCAATTGCGCGTGCCGCAAGCCCGCGCAGTCGGCGTCGGGCCAGCGCTGCCGCGCGAAGCCGTAAGGGCAATGATGGCCGCCCGCGTCGCTGGCATGGCGGCTGGCGGCTCCGGCGTGTCGCTCCCGGTTTTCGCCGGCCTCGCCGCCGCGTTGAATGCCGGCTTTCATCCGGTCGTGCCATCGCTCGGCTCGATCGGTGCCGCCGATCTTGCGCCTTTGGCGCATATGGCACGGGCATTGTTGGGGGACGGCGAGGCTGAAGTGGATGGCACGGTCATGCCGGCGCTGGACGCTCTCGCGAAAGCCGGCCTGAAACCTTTGCCGATCGCGCCGAAGGATGGCCATGTCCTTGTCGTCGCCAACAGTCTTTCGGTCGGCAAGGCGTGCCTCGGCATCGAGGATATCGAGCGGCTTTTTGATTGGTCGCTTGCGGCGATCGCCCTGAACTTCGAGGCATTCCGGGCGAACGTCTCGGCCTTCGACGACCGGGCGCTGGCGGCCCGGCCGGCCTTCGGCCAGCGCGAGGCGGCGGCGAGACTTCGCGAGCTGCTTTCCGGAAGTTCTCTTCTTATCGATGGCGCGGCGCGGCGTCTGCAGGATCCCTTGAGCTATCGCTGCGCTCCCCAGGTATGGGGCGCCCTCCTCCATGCGATCGGCGAGGCGCGCGCCGTAACCGAGATCGAACTTGCCAGTTCCGGCGACAATCCCGTCGTGCTGGCCGAGGAAGGGCTTATCCTGTCGCATGGCAATTTCGACATGACGGCCTTCGTTCTCGCATGGGAGCGGCTCGGCCAGGCAATCGCCCATTGTGCGGCGGGGATCGCCTACAGAACCATGAAGATCATGTCACCTGGCATGTCAGAGCTGCCGCGATTCCTGACGCCGCTCGGACAGAGCAGAACGGGTTTTGCCACGGTGCAGAAAACCGTCTCGGCACTCGAAGCCGAGATACGCCATCTGGCTATGCCGGTCTCGCTCACGCCTATTCCGGTGGCGGACGGCATCGAGGACCAGGCGTCGATGGCGCCGAGCGTCCTGTCGAAGATCGAGGCCATGATTGAGTGGCTGCGCTATCTCGTCGCCATCGAACTTGTCGCATCGGCCCAAGCCGTTGAGCTGCGCGATGTGATGGGCGAGCTCGGTGCCGGGACGCTGCGCGCCTATCGCAAGGTGCGCGAATTGGTTCCGCCGCTGGAGGAAGACCGTGCGCAGGGCCCTGATTTTCAGAGGCTGTCGGAGTTCATTAAGAATGCCGACGCGACGGAGGTGGCTTCCTGATCGCTATGGCGGCAAGGTGGTCCGCGCCCATCGCCTTGCTTTTCCGCAGGCCGCCCATGCGGCCCGCATCATTCGTTAGACCGACATGGCCCGGTGAAAGGCCTGGAGAACCGTAATGCAGGAAATCTGGATCGACTATCTGAATGCCATCGATGCCAAGGCGCTGGCGCTTTCCAACGACGAAATACTCGACGCCGTGACCAAGGCGCTCGATGCGCAGGGGCGTGGCGAGACCGTCATCGAGCCTCGCGTTCATCTCGTGCCGGAGAGTTCCGACAAGGGGCATTTCAACGTGCTGCGCGGCTATGTGAAGCCGCTCGACTATGCCGGCGTCAAGGTCGTCGGCGATTTCGTCGACAACTACAAGCAGGGCCTGCCCTCGGAAATGGCGGTCCTCAACCTGTTCGATCCGCGCACCGGCGTGCCGAAGGCCATCATCGATGCGACAGCCATCACCGACATGCGCACCGGCGCCGTCACGGCCATCGGCGCACGCCATCTCGCCCGCAAGGACAGTAAGATCCTCGGCCATATCGGCGCGCGCGGCACCTCCTATTGGAACGTGCGGCTGCTCGATCACATCTTCGATTTCGACGAGGTCCGCGTGCATTCGCGCCGCCCCGAGAGCCGGGAAGCGTTCGCCGCGCGGCTGGAACAGGATCTCGGCAAGAAGATCATCGTGACTGATAATTGGGAGGATTGCCTGAAAGGCGCCGACATCATGATCGAGGCGAGCCGCCTGCCGGAGCCGACGCCGCTCTTCAAGACTGCGTGGGTCAAGAAAGGCGCCTTCGTCGTGCCTTACGGCACGATGAGCGCGCTCGAATTCGACCTGACCGATATCATGGACAAGGTCGTGGTCGATGATTGGGGGCAATGCGGTCCCGGTCGCCCCTTCGGCGCGCTGCGTCGCCATGTCGACGAGGGCAAGGTGACGGCCGAAACACTGCATGCCGAAATCGGCCAGATCGTTTGTGGCGCCAAGCCTGGCCGCGAAAGCGATGACGAGACCATCCTCTTTTGGCATCGCGGGCTCAGCACGACCGATGTCGCGCTCGGCGCGGCGATGGTCGAAAAAGCAAAACGCATGAATATCGGCCAACGCCTTCGGTTTGCGTGACGAGCCATGACGATATCTCCCACGCCCGCCCCTGCCATTGCCTGCTCGCGCATGTACAATCTCAGCCCGAAGATATCGGGGCTTTGGGACCGCCTCTTTCATTGGCTTGCGGATCGGTCTGATGTCGAGCTTGAGGTCATCGCCCATGCCGCTCCGGCGCCGCTTTCCGAGCTATGGGCGCGTCCGGACATGGGCGCCGTCTTCATGTGCGGCTTTCCGTTCTCCAGACTTGCGAAATCGGAGCGTCCGTCGCCGCTCGTAGCGCCTGTTTCGCTGGCGGGTTGGGCAAACGGCCAGCCGGTCTATGCCAGCCATATCGTTGCCGCCCGTGACAGGCCGCTTGCAGAGGCCGACCTTGCGACTGCGCGCTGGGGCTGGACGGTGCGGGACTCGCAATCCGGCTACAATGCGCCACGCGAATTCTTTGCAGCACTTGCCGGCGGACGGCCAGCGACCGAGACCTTCGGTCCGCTCCTCAACCCGCGCGGCGTAATCGAGGCGATCCGTTCAGGCGCCGTCGATGTCGGCGCGATCGATGCCTATGCCTACCAGCTTCTGGAGATGCACGAGCCGGAAATGATTGCATCATTGCGCGTCATCGCCACGACGAAGCCGGCACCCTTCCCTCTGCTGGTTGCCTCCCGACAGCAACCGCCCGAAATCACCGCTGCGCTTCGTGCCGCTCTGCTTGGCGCGCACCAGGACCCGGAAGGGCGCGATATCCTTGCGTCACTCGGGCTGGCTGCGTTCGCGGAAGCGGATATTGCCGCATATGAGCAGCTGCCTGCGCGAGCGCTCGCTGTCGATGAAGCTCTCGGGACGTGGTGAAGTTCGAATAAACTTCCGCCGCTTTCGCTGAGGCAGCAAAAGGAAGCAATCAATAGGCGGCGCATTCCGCGCTGGTGGCTTGCTTCAATAATTTGCCAGCAGCGACGCGAAGGCATTCCTCGAACGCCGTCAGGTCCACAAAGAGCTGATCCGCCGCGACCTGACGCGTTATGATGATGCCGTTGCGTGCCGCAATGCCGCCGTCGAGCATCAGATTGTCGGCCATATCGAAGTTTTCCAGCGCCATTCCGTCGGGACCGCGATGGCGTCCGTCCGGACCGAGACGAACCTCGCCACCATAAAGCCCGCTCACGCGCTCGAAATGGTTCTCCGTGCAATTGGAAAAGGCGAATGCCGGGCAGCCGCGTGCGCACATGAAACCGAGCTCGAAGGCTGTGCCGACATCCGCGGCAATACCGCGAAACGGCGTCAGGTTGGCGATGATGAGATCGGCGCTCGACATCAGTTTCTCGTTGATCGCGCTGATGGCAAGACCCCGCTCTCGACGGGTCTCCGTCTCCGGCACCACTAGATCACCGGGCGAGACGGGCGTAAATCCGTAAGCGCGAGCCAATGCAATCTTGCGATCAAGGATTTCCCTTGCGTTGGGAAGGAAGACTTCGGGGCCTGCCAGATATGCTCTCAATAGCTTTGCCTCTCGACACGATATTGCACCGCGGGAATTGCGGAACCATATGAAGCCCTATGGCCGATTCAAGCCTCTTCTGCCATAGCCTGAAACATAATTTACGGAAACGCGAAATAGAGGCGATTGCCGTTTCCCGGCCGCTGACGAGGCGCGTATAGTCATGTTCACGATCGAATGGCGTCGACGGCCCGTGACAGCTAACGGAATTTGTGGGGTATAAGGAAATGCAATCTTCCATCGAGGCAATTGCCGAATCATCACATGACGACCGCGGCAACTGGCCGACAAAGCAGAGCAAGATTCTCGATTGGCTGATGAACGATGTGCGCGACCAGCGTTTCATCGATAACATCCTCGTCGAGCTCTGCGAAAAAATGCGCGCAGCCGGAATTCCGATCGCAAGAGCGACCATGCATTTCCGGACGATGCATCCGCAATGGCTCGGCGCGCGGATTCTCTGGCGTACGGGAATGAAGGAAGCCGATATCGCGACCTTCAGCTATGGTGTCGAGAATACGCCGCAGTTTCTGGCAAGTCCTATCAACGAGATCTTCAATGGTGCGACCGAAGTCCGGCAAAACCTGGAGGTTTCCGGCAAGGAGCAGCTGACCTATCCTTTGTACAAGGAAATGCATGCCGAAGGGCTGACGGACTATATCGCCTGGCCGATCTATCATACGCTCGGCAAGCGTCACATTGCCACATTTGCCACGGATGCACCCGGCGGCTTCACCGAGCAGCATTTGACTTTTTTGAAGGACTTGCTGCCGGCGCTGACAATGGTAACCGAGATCCGGCTGAAGAATATCATGGCCCGCACGCTGTTGCGCACCTATGTCGGGCCGCATGCCAGTGAGAAGATCCTTGCGGGTGCGACGACACGCGGCAGCGGCACCACGGTCGGCGCTGCCATCCTCATCTGCGACCTAAGAGATTTCACCACCATTTCCGATATGTGGCCGCGCGACGATGTCATCGAACTGCTCAACAGCTATTTCGATGCCATGGTCGAGCCGATCGAAAAACATGGCGGCGAGATTCTCAAATTCATGGGCGACGGCTTGCTCGCCATCTTTCCGTTAAGCGATCCCAACGCATGCCACAATCTTCTTCTCGCCGTCAGCGAGGCGCAGGCGGCCGTCGCCTTACTCAACGAGGAAAACCGCAAGCATGGCCGCGAAGTGCTGCGTTATGGCGTGGGCGTGCATGTCGGCGATGTCATGTATGGCAATATCGGCTCGCGCACCCGGCTCGATTTCACCGTCATCGGTCCGGCCGTCAACATTGCCTCGCGGCTGGAATCGCTGACCAAGGAGGTCAAGCGGCCGGTGCTGCTCTCGAAAGCATTCGTCGATATGGCCGCATGCCGGCGCGATATGGAAAGCCTTGGTTCTTTCCCCCTCAAGGGTCTGGGTGAGCCGGTCGATGTATTCGCCTTCGCGGCAAAAGAGATGCCCCGGCAACCTGGCTGATCGTCGTATCAAATCGCCCGGTGAAGCGGCGATTTGATACGACGCGACTCAGTCGGTTGCAAAACGTGAAATGGTCGGGGGTGCCGCTGCGGATCGACTTCCCTATATTGTGAAGTGGATCATGACGATAGCCGCCTTATTTTTGGGATCGTTCTGCGCGTACGTACGTTTAGTAAGGGTTGATTCTATCGGCTCGACCACGAGGGTGCCTGCCACCCCATAATACTCTGACAAGGAGAAAACAGATGAGAAAAATTTTGACCCTGGCATTTTCAGCAGCATCGTTGATCGTTGCAGGCGTGGCGGTGGCACGGGCGGCGGATATGCCGACGACCTATCGCGAAGAAGAGCCCGATCAGCGCAATGGGGTAAAAATCGGCTATCTCGAATGCGAAATCGGCGGCGGTGTCGGCTATGTCCTTGGCTCGGCCAAGGAGGTGGATTGCACCTTCCATTCGACGGTCGGACGCGAGCGCATCGACCACTATACCGGTGCGATCAGGAAGATGGGTGTAGATCTCGGGTTTACGACCCGCAGCCGGCTTGTCTGGTTGGTCTTCGCGCCGACAGCCGGCTATCATCATGGTTCTCTGAGTGGTCTCTATCAGGGCGCCACCGTTGAAGCGACGGTCGGAGCCGGCGTCGGCACGAACATTCTCGTTGGCGGCACGTCCGGCTCGATCCATCTTCAGACCGTAAGCGTGACAGGTCAGCTCGGCCTGAACCTTGCCGCGACCGGCACGTCGGTTACGCTGACCTCGGCCGAGTAAGCTTTCGGCGACAGTCATATATTGCATGATATGGCCGCTCCCGCCTGGCGCTGGAGCGGCCGTTATTTTTCGTGCGGACGGCGCGCCAGCGCGGCGCTATAGCTAAACAAAATGTGATTCATTGGAGCCAGGTTCATGACCGATACCGTCACCGATCGCTTTCTTCGTTACGTCGTTATCGATACGCAATCGGACCCGACCTCGCGAGCGCAGCCTTCCACCGAAAAGCAGAAAAATCTCGGGCGCGTCCTCGTCGACGAGTTGTTGGCGATCGGCCTTTCCGACGCACATCTCGATGAGCACGGCTATGTCTATGCGACCATCCCGTCGAATGTCGACAAGCCGGTTCCCGTGATCTGCTTCTGCTCCCACATGGATACGGCGCCCGATTTCACCGGCACGAATGTCAAGCCGCAAGTCCTCAAGAACTACGGCGGCGGCGATATCCGTCTGCCCGGCGATCCGCAGCAGGTCATCCTCGTCGACGAGCACCCCGCCCTGCGTGACCAGATCGGCAACGACATTATCACCTCCGATGGTACGACGCTGCTCGGCGCCGACGACAAGGCGGGCCTTGCCGAGATCGTGGCTGCCGCCCAATATCTCGTCGACAATCCGGATATCCGTCACGGCACCATCAAGCTTCTGTTCACGACCGACGAGGAGATCGGACGCGGCGTCGACAAGGTCGATCTGAAGAAGCTGGGGGCACAATTCGCCTATACGGTCGATGGCGAAACGGCGGGCCATATAGAAGACGAAACTTTTTCGGCCGACAGCGTCGACATCGTCATCCAGGGCGTTGCCATTCATCCGGGCTTCGCCAAGGGAAAGATGGAAAATGCCATCAAGATCGCCGGTACGATCATCGACAGGCTGCCGAAAGACATCGCCCCCGAAACGACTGCGGACCGGGAGGGCTTCATTCATCCCACCGGCATCAGCGGTTCGATGGAGAAGGCCGCGCTCGGCTTCATCATCCGCGATTTCGACGAGGCGGGTCTTGCGGTCAAGGAGAACAGGCTGGAGCAGATCGTCAGGGATGTCATGGCCGCCTATCCCGGCTCCTCGCATACATTTACCGTCAAGCACCAATACCGCAACATGAAGCCAATCCTCGATCGCCACCCGCAGATCGTCGAAAATGCCGTCGAAGCCATCCGGCGGGCCGGCATGACGCCGGTGCGCGGCAGTATTCGCGGCGGTACGGACGGTTCCAGGCTCTCGTTCATGGGCCTGCCCTGCGCCAATATCTTTGCCGGCGGACATGCCTTCCATTCGCCGCTGGAATGGGTCAGCCGCCAGGATATGGAACGAGCCGTGAAGACGCTCGTTGAGTTGGCGAAGATCTGGGCGGAACGCTCCTAGAGCGCTCAGCTTTTCACGCAATCCCTGACCGCTCTATCTCTTTGTTGTCCCGCAATTCCGGACGGAAAACCGCTGCGCACTTTTCCTGGAATTGCTTTAAGCGTTTCCCAAAAATGGACGTTTTTCCTGGTTTACCAATCTATGCGAGCGACGTTGTCGAGCGCCTCGCGGCCTCGTCGCAGCATCACGCCTGGCGCATCCACCGCCTTCGTCAATATATGGCGAGCGCCGGCCAGCGGGCGAAAGCCAACCCCTTCCTCCACGACGGGAGGCGGATCGTCGTCCCGGGCAAGAGTTGGCTCCGCCTCGGCATATTGCGGATATCCCGAGATCAACGGATCGCGTGTTTCGCATTGCGGCAGGCAGCGATCGAAACGCTCGACGTCGCCGGAGGCCGCGACACTCGTCTTAACGGCATCGGTGCGTGAAGCGACCTTCCTCGCCGGAGCGCTGCTTTTCGCAGCGGTGAGAGGCGATGGCTGCGGGATCGGCACCGACATCACCTGTTGGGCCGGGCTTGCATCCACCGCGACCTGCATTCCGTTCGTCGCCACATCATCCAGCAGTCCGCCGCTGCTGATCGTAATTCGACCGCTGTCATCTTTAATGCGCATGGCGCGTTCCGTTGGAGCCGTCTGAACAATCATGTAGAGCGCACCAACCACCGTGCCGCAAACGGCGAGACCAGAACCCAGCCGCCGGGTCGTCTCGCTTTGGCCATTCCACCATCTCATAGGCTGCGTATCCATCGATCGCTCCTTAGGACAAGATCTCGCCTTGCCTATTCTGACGCGAACTGTGGCGCGGCTTTTACCGAAACATGGCTAATTCCGGACCTTTTGCAAAAAGATGCTGATTGGGGCGCTTGTCCAGGGGGACGATCGGCAAGTCACGGGCTGCCGTTCGATCCGTGAGCCTGGCGCGTCTCTTTTTCAAAGTTTGACCCCAGCGAATCACCACTCTTTTTTCAAGTGCATGATTCGCGGAATTCGAAGCTCATATTCCCGCCGCCATCAGCCAGTTTTGGTGGTCATATATTTCATTCCTCGTTAACCATATTGTTCAAAATTACCAATCATACGTAAGTAATTGCTCAATAAAACGAAATTATACTTTGGAGGTATACTTTCGATACTGTGGCGTTCTCGTCCGCCCTTTTCTGCCTCATTGCCAGCAAAGCAGATATGTGATTACTTTATTATATTCTGATGTTTTTTGCGGGATGTGCTGAGGGGGGAATGCGAATGCTGAGATTTATGCGCGGCGCTGTCTTTGCTGCTATCACAATGATCGCAGCAGCGCCGTCCGTCATGGCTGCCACCGCGACGGCCAATATGACGGTTCGCATTACCATCCAGGCGCAGTGCCTGATCCAGAGCGCCAACGATCTTGATTTCGGCACCAACGGCGTCATCGCCGCCAATATCGATCAGGCCACCACCATCGGCGTTCAGTGCACATCGGGGCAAACCTACAATATCGGCTTGGGTGCCGGCGCCGGCAGCGGAGCGACGACGGCCGTGCGCGTGATGACAGGGCCGAGCAGTGCAACGATCAATTACGGCATTTATCGCGACGTCGCCCGCACGCAGACCTGGGGCATAACCATAGGTACTGACACTGTCACAGGGACAGGCAATGGCGCGGTCCAGAACATAAACGTTTATGGCCGCGTGCCGCCGCAGACCACGCCGGCTGCGGGCGTCTACACGGATACCGTGGCGGTCACCGTCACCTACTGAAAACCCGTCGATAGAGGGAGGCTGTCATGCAACGCATGTTGCCATGCATTGCCGCGTCCGTGCTTTTCTGTCTCAGTGCCTACGGCATCAACGCGGCGTCCCTGCGCGTAGCGCCCACCAGTCTCGAACTCGTGGCGCCGGCCAGCGCGACTGTTTTGAACCTGGGCAATGACGGGGACCACCCCATCAACGTGCAGATACGCGTTTTCAAATGGAGCCAGGCTGACGGCATAGAGCGCCTGGAGCCGACGAGGGATGTCGTCGCCAGTCCTCCGTCGACGAGGATGAACCCGAATGGCCAATACGTGGTCCGGGTGATCCGCACGAACAAGGCACCGGTCAGAGCGGAAGAAACCTACCGCGTCATCGTCGACGAGTTGCCCGATCCATCACGGAGCCGGGCCGGCACGGTGACCCTCATCATGCGTCAGTCCATTCCCGTCTTTTTCAAGCAGGCGGATGTGAAGGCGCCCGATGTCTCCTGGAGCCTTGCCCGTCAAGGCGGCGGTCTCGTTTTGGTCGGCAGGAACAATGGCGGCAGCCGCTTCCGTTTGTCGAACGTCACCCTGGTGCAAGGAGGGACGAAGATCAGCAACCGCGATGGGTTGGTCGGATATGTGCTCGGCGGTGCGACGATGCAATGGCCGATCGGGACGACGAGGTCCCTTTCCGGCAGCGCGGTAACGCTGCATGGCCAGAGCGATCTTGGGCCGTTCGATGCAAAAGTCGCCGTTAATCAACGGTAGCGCCGGTGCCGTCCTCCTATACATGTGTCTTTCAGTTTCGGTGCTGCGTGCTCAGGAAGTGCCCAATCTGCCGGCGGCGGCCGTGACGGCGGACCGGCCGGCCGGCACCCGCGATATCTACCTGGAAGTATTCATCAACAATACGTCGATGAAGATGATCGGTAACTTCAAACAACGCCCGAATGGCTCGCTTGCAGCCGCCGCCGAGGAATTGCGCGAAGTCGGCATAAAGCCTCCCGCTGATGCCGACGACGACACGTTCATTGAACTCGGCGCTCTGCCCGGCCTGTCATATCAGATCGACGAGGAAACCCAACGGCTCTACGTCCAGACGACCGACCAGGGCCGTGCACCGCACGTCATCGATGTCAGGCGGCAACAGGAAAGCACGGTTCCCGCACCCCAGGCCGGCTACGGCGCCGTTCTCAACTATTCCCTCTATGCAAGCTCCAACAGCCTTTTTGAAGAGGGTTCGAACCTGTTCCAAGGCATCTCCGGCGCGTTCGATGCCCGCTTCTTCAGTCCCTACGGAACGCTCAATCAATCCTTCCTGGCTGGCTACTCCAACGGCAGCCTCGACGGCATAACCCGCCTCAACACAACGTGGAGCTATTCCAATCCGGAGAGGCTCCTGACCTATCGCGCCGGCGATATAACGACAGGCGGCCTCTCCTGGACGCGGCCGGTCTATTTCGGTGGCATTCAATTCCAGCGCAATTTCGCACTGCGTTCCGATCTGGTGACCGAGCCACTGCCGGGCTTTGCCGGCAGCGCCGCCGTCCCTTCGACACTCGATATCTACACGCAAAACGTCCGCACCTATTCAAGCGAAGTTCCCGCAGGACCGTTCGAAGTGACCAATCTCCCCGTCTTTTCCGGCGGCGGGCAAGCGACCGTGGTCTTGCGCGACAGCCTTGGGCGGGAGACGACGCAGACCTTGCCCTTCTATGCGTCCAATTGGCTTCTGCGTCGCGGCCTGCTGGATTTTTCGGCGGAACTCGGTCTCCCGCGGCGAAACTTCGGCACGGAATCGGATGACTATGACGGCCGGATCATGGGTGTTGCCACGGCTCGCTACGGATTGACCGATTGGCTGACGCTGGAGGGGCATTTCGAAGGTGGCGCGGATCTGTTGAATGGCGGCGCCGGAGCGGCCTTCCCGCTCGGCGCCTGGGGCGTGGCATCGGTCGCCGGTGCTGCGAGCAGAAGCGGCTCTCGCACGGGCGCGCTTGTGAATGCCTCGTTTGAGCTGAGCTACGACAGGTGGGCGCTCTATGCGCGCATGCAGCGCGCCTTCGATGATTACGACGACATAGCATCCGTTTCCGCCAGACCGACGGCGAGCACGGCAGGCGAATTCACGATATTCAGCGCCGGCGTGCCGCGTGCCATCGATCAGGTCACCCTCAGCGTGCCGGCGCCGCTGGATCTTTCCAGCCTCAATCTTTCCTATACGAGGCTTGAAAACTCGGACGGAAGCAAGAGCCGGATCGCGGGGCTTTCGTATAGCCAGACGTTCAAGCATGCGACGCTCTACGCCACTGCCTTCACTGACCTCGATGAACGAAGCAATTTCGGCGTCTTCGCCGGCCTTTCCATTCCCTTCGGCGACAGCGTCACAGCGAATACGGGCATCGAGAGCGGGCCGAACGGGCTTGACGTGGTTGCCGACGTTTCCAAGCCGCTGCGGCAGGAGGACGGCAGCGTCGGCTGGCGGCTGCGGACCTCCGAAGGCGAGGATGCCAACCGGGAGGCTGCGATCAGCTATAGAGCGCCATTCGCTGAGTTCGAAGCCGGCGTCCAGCAGCAGAACCATCAGGCACGGGCGGTCGCCCGCATGGACGGAGCCATCGCGGTCGCCGGCGGCGGCATCTTTGCCACCAACCGGATCGACGATGCCTTCGCCGTCGTCGACGTCGGCACACCGGATGTCGAAGTCCAGCAGCAGAACAGGCCGATCGGCAAGACCGGTTCGAGCGGCCGCATTCTGGTGCCGAACCTCAATTCCTATGAACCCAATACCGTTTCCATCGATCCCAAGAATCTTCCCGTCGACGCTGATGTGCCGGCAACCCGGGAAATTGTCGTCCCGGCGGATCGCAGCGGTGTCGTCGTCAAATTCGGCGTGGCGGAAGCGCCGCAGACAGCCCTCGTGACAATCAGAGACAAGAACGGGGCGCTCTTGCGGCCGGGCTCGAGCGGCACATTGCAGGGATCCGATGAGGAGTTTGCCGTCGGCTATGACGGCCAAGCCTATATTCGCGGACTGCATGCGCGCAATTCGATCGATGTGTCGCTGGAAGATGGAACGAAGTGCCACGCCGAATTCGCCTACAAGCCGCAACGAGGCGAGCAGGTGGTGATCGATGATGTCAGGTGTTTTTAGGATGCTGCGGTCGATTACCCTTCTGCTCGTCTTGCTGCTGCCTTCGCTGTGCGCGGCACAGAGCTGCAACTTCACCGCAAGCGATATGAACTTTGGCGCAGTCGATACCTTGTCGGGCACCCCGGTCAATTCAACATCCACGATAGGTGTAAGTTGTTCCGGAGGCGCCCTGGACCTTGGCAAGCGACTCCTGATTTGCCCCAATATCGGCGCCGGCAGTGGTGGCGCATCCTCGTCGGCAGCCCGCCAGATGGTGAACGGCGCAAGTTCTTTGAACTATCAGCTCTACTCCGATTCCGGCCGGAGCGTGATCTGGGGGTCGAGCAACTGGTCCTATCCGTCACGGGCACCGGCCTATGCGCTGACAATGTCCCTGTTGAATGGTTCGCTGGTCGGCGCAACCGGCAGCATGACGGTCTATGGAGCCGCACTCGGGACTCCACCGACGGCGGCGCCGGGCGGTTATACATCGAGCTTCACCTCCCCCGACACCTCGTTCTATTATAGCTACAGCAGCGCCACCAATTGCACCTCGCCCTCCGGAACAGTGGGAACTGCGTCGTTCAGCGTCAATGCGAGCGTCGCCGCCAACTGCCTGGTCAGCGTTCAGAACATCGATTTCGGCACGCAGGGCGTGCTGCGCACCAATGTCGATGCCACCGGTTCGGTAACCGCGACTTGCACGCCGGGCACGAACTACACGATCTCCCTGAACGGCGGCACCGCGAATGCCGCACCGACGGCACGCAAGATGGCGAAAGGGGCCGAGACCGTGACTTACGGCCTCTACAAGGATACGAATCGGCTGCAGCCTTGGGGCGATGCCAATACGCCGGGCAGTACCGTCGCTGGAAGCGGAACGGGTGCGGCTCAACTCCTGACGGTTTACGGCCGCGTACCGCCACAGACGACGCCATCGCCCGGGGTCTACACCGATACGGTCGTGGTCACGCTCACCTACTGACGTGACTTACCGGCGGCGAGCCGGTCAAGCGACCGTTGCAACAGATCTAGTTCTGAACGAAAGCCGGCGGCATAAAATTGGCGCGGGCGGAGTAGTGCGGCTGGCCGACCACATGCGCTATCACCAGCGCATAGACCAGGATCGAACCCAGGACGATGACGATGCCGTTCAGCGGAAAGCCCGTCTTCGATGTCGCACCGGGTGACGCTTCGGGGGGATTTATGCCGACGCGCTTTTTCGCGACTGGTCCAGTGTTCGCAAAGGGAAGCAGCAGTTCCCTTTCCAGGCGGGCTTGCGCATCAAGATGCTTGTCATGTTTGCTTGTGGGCCGGAACTGGATGACTTCGCCCATTTTTCTCGCGGTCCTTTTTTACCGCTCGCTGCTATCGGCCATTCTCTTGGCCATCATCGGCATCAGTGTAATCGACACGAACCACGACCTTTTCGGGCCGTTGCTCACCATGCGGAACGATCACGGCTGCAACCGAAATTCCCGTAAGTGCCGTAAGCATCCTGATCATCAACCCACTATACGCCAGGGGACGGAGGGATGCGACAGCAGTGCGCAGGAAACCCAGCCTATTTGCGCCATCTTTTCATTATGGGTGGCCAAACTGCAAAGGACGAATATCGTCCGGAGATGATCGACTTTCCTGGCGAATTCATGGATGGAGAGACTGCCGATTTGCAGACGCGCAGGCAGTGTTCGTCCTTGCCTTGCCGATCCTTTCACGCGACAAATTTGCCATGAGTATACCGACAACCCATCCCTTCGACTTCGATCCGACCTATGGCTTGCAGCTGAGCCAATTGCAGGCCATCGAGACACCGAAGGCTCCGCCCGGCTTCGACGATTTCTGGCATCGGCGATACAATGCCGCCATTGCGGTCGACCCGCAACCGAAGCTTCGTCACAGCAGGTTGCGTCACGATAACTGGCATGTTTTCGATATCAGCTATGTGTCGACGGGATCGTTTCAGATCAATGGTTGGTTGCTCGTTCCGCGCCGTGGTCAGGTGCGACGCGGGCTCGTCGTCGGACATGGATATGGAGGAAGGGACCAGCCCGAGTTCGATCTGCCGCTGGAAGAGACCGCGGTTCTGTTTCCCTGCAGTCGCGGCCTTTCTCTAAGTGCCCGCCCGCCGATCCCCTCGGATGCGTCGGGGCATGTTGTCCATGGCATCGAAAGTCGCGACACCTACGTCATCGGCGGCTGCGTCGAAGACATCTGGCTCGCCGTTTCGACCTTGGAGACCCTATACCCATGGCTTGCCGGTCATATCGGCTATAGCGGCATCAGCTTCGGCGGCGGCATCGGTGCGCTGGCAATTCCGTTCGATGCGAGGATCAGGCGCGGCCATCTCGTGGTCCCGACCTTCGGCCATCGTCCGCTATGGCTGACCTTGCCGACCGTCGGCAGCGCGCAATCCGTTCAGACCTATCAGAGGCAACATGGCAGCGTTTTGGAAACCCTGCGCTTCTTCGATGCCGCGATCGCGGCAAGCCGCATCACCGTTCCGATGCTCGTCGCGCCTGCCCTTTTCGATCCGGCCGTTGCGCCGCCGTGCCAGTTCTCCGTCGCAAATGCGCTGCAGAAGTTTAACGAAATCTTCACCCTGGATGCCGGCCATTTCGATTATGCTGGCATCGAAGAGCAGAACGCGATTCTGCGAGACAAGGTCGGGCGATTTTTCAAGGTTCTATGAACCGCGAATACCTGCGCTGGCATAGCCCGCGGCTGGATCGAGACATGGAGCTGCTGGTGTTCGGCCACGCCTGCGCCAAGGTATTGGTGTTCCCCACGCGCGACGGTCGATTCTGGGAATATGAGCAGATCGGCATCGTCGCCAGCCTCGCCGACAAGCTGAAAGACGGGCACCTTCAACTCTATTGCATCGAAGGGCTGGCTCGGGAAACCTTTTACGGTGCTCATCGCCATCCGGCCGAGCGCATTCGCAGGCATAAAGCGTTCGAGGACTATATCCTGAACGAAGTCCTGCCTTTGATGGCGCAGAAGAATGCGCATGAGTGCACCATCGTTCATGGCTGCAGCCTCGGCGCCTTCCAGGCCGCCAGCCTGGTTTTCCGTCACCCTCACCTCTTCCGTAAGCTGGTGGCCTTTTCCGGCCGTTACGATCTGACGATGACGGTCGAATCCTTCACCGATCTGTTCGACGGTTACTACGACGAGGAAATCTACTTTCACACGCCGACACATTTTCTGCCGGGACTGGCCTGCGAATGGCGATTGGAGAAGCTGCGTCAGATCGAGATCGTCATGACGATCGGAGATGCCGATCCCTTCATCGACGACAACCGCCATCTGAGCCGCCTGCTGGCCGACAAACAGATCGATCATCGGCTGCACGTGTGGAATGGACGCGCTCATCGAGCCGGCGCATGGCGCAGAATGGCGCCGCTTTACATCTGATCAGGCAGCGTCCGCTGGCGGGATATCAGGCAAGTCCGGCCGGGATTGGCCTCAAGGCCTTGCGCGCACCATAGTCCCGCTCGTGAGACTTGCGATGTTGCTGTTCAGAGCTTACGGAGAACTCAATCAGAATGCGCTCCATCATGCCATCCGGATAGGTTCCGGTGTCGGCGGTCTCGACTTCCGACTGGGCGGTAACGATCTTCAGATTCATCTTTAGTCCTCCGGCTCGGCACGGAAACCCTTGATTCCAATGTTTGTTCCATTAGTATCCGCATAATTGTTAAAAAATTAACTACGTCCGTTAATCAATTCGGGCGAGGCGGTATCGAACTTGAACGGCCGGCCGGATTGGAACATTCTTGCAATCCTGGCATTCAATCTCTGATGGATTGGGGAGCTTGATGCATCGATCCAAATCACTTTGGAAACGGCACTGGATGCTGCCAGCGAAACAACCGACATCGATTTCCACTTAAAGACCTGCCCCGGACTCCGTTTGGAGCCCGCGTGCTTTTTGCATGCCTTCGATCAATCACTGTCCAATCGGCGGATAGACTGGAACGGATCATGGCCATCATCATCACTTCGATCATTCTGGCACTCATTGGCCTGGCGCTTGGCGGCGGCGGACTTTGGCTCGTATTGCTCGGCGGAAGTTTCTTTTATCTTCTGGCCGGGCTCGCCTTTCTCCTGACCGCCATCCTGCTTGCCATGCGCAAGGCCGCCGCCCTTTGGCTCTATGCGATTTTCGTGCTTGCAGCGCTTGCCTGGGCGATATGGGAGGTCGGCTTCGACTGGTGGCAGCTCGGTCCGCGCGGCGGCCTCATCATTCTGATCGGGCTGTGGTTGCTGACGCCCTGGATCCGGCGCCCCCTCGGCTTTCGTAGCCTCGACGGGGTTCACTATGGAGCCAATCCCTGGCCGCTTGCCATTTCTCTCGTCATCGCCATCGTCGTTGCCGTCTATTCGATGACGACGGATCCTCATGACCTTGCCGGCGAGTTGCCGACGAGCGTTGTCTCAAGTGCCCCGACGGGCGGCGATGTGCCTGATGGCGAATGGCATCAGTATGGCAGAACCTCCTTCGGCCAGCGCTATTCGCCTCTCGATCAGATCAATCCGCAGAACGTTGCCAATCTCAAGGAGGTCTGGCGCTATCAGACCGGCGATGTGAAGCGTCCCGACGATATCGGTGAGACCACCTATCAGGTCACGCCGCTGAAGGTGGGTGACACGCTTTTCATTTGCACGCCACATAGCCTGGCGATCGCGCTCGATGCGAAGGACGGCAAGGAAAAATGGCGTTACGACGCCAATGCCGGCATGAACCCCAACCGCCAGCATCAGACCTGCCGTGGTGTCTCCTACTATCACGACACGGCTGCCACAGTCGGAGCGCCTTGCGTCGATCGGGTCTATCTGCCGACCTCGGATGCCCGATTGATCGCGCTCGACGCAGCCAATGGCAAGGTATGCCCAAGCTTTGCCGATCAGGGCACGCTGCATCTGGAAGCCGGCATGAAATACAATCCCGCCGGCTATTATTATTCGACGTCGCCGCCCGTCATCGTCGCCGACAAGATCATCATCGGCGGTGCGGTCAACGACAATTACTCGACCCAGGAGCAATCCGGCGTCATTCGCGCCTTCGATGCCCGGACCGGCGCGCTGCTCTGGAACTGGGACTCGGGCAATCCGGACCATACGGCCCCCATACCGGCAGGACAGACCTACACCACGAATTCGCCGAACAGCTGGTCGGTTTCCAGCGCCGACGAGGCGCTCGGCATGGTCTATGTCCCGCTCGGCAACCAGACGCCCGACCAGCTCGGCATGGGGCGCAGCGAAAATGTCGAACGGTTTTCCTCCTCGGTGGTGGCGCTCGATATCAACACCGGCCAGCTCAAATGGGTGCAGCAATTCGTCCATCATGATCTCTGGGACATGGATGTGCCGGCCCAGCCCGTGCTCTTCGACCTGACCAAGGCCGATGGCAGCGTCGTTCCCGCGCTGGTCGCTTCGACCAAGCAGGGCGACATCTATGTGCTCGATCGCCGGACCGGCGCGCCGATCATTCCCTTCAAAGGGATTCCGGCGCCGGGTGGCGCCATTCCCGAGGATCATGCCTCACCCAGTCAGCCGATCTCGGACCTGACTTTCTCGCCGCCGCCGCTGCAGGAAAAGGACATGTGGGGCATCTCGCTGTTCGACCAGCTCGCCTGCCGCATCTCCTTCCATCAGCATCAATATGAAGGCCGCTACACGCCGCCGTCGCTGCGCGGCTCCATCATCTTTCCAGGCAATTTCGGTACCTTCAACTGGGGCAGTGTCGCAGTCGATCCGGAACGGCAGATCATGTTCGGCATGCCAACCTATCTCGCCTTCACATCGCGGCTGGTGCCGCGTGCCGAGATCCCGCCGAAGGGAGCCGGCGACAAGGGCAGCGAACAGGGGCTCAACCGAAACGAGGGCTCGCCCTATGGCGTCTACATGGGGCCATTTGTCAGCCCCCTCGGCATTCCCTGCCAGGCGCCGCCCTGGGGCTATGTCGCCGGTGTCGACCTGAAGACCGGCAAGATCGCCTACAAGCACAAGAACGGCACCGTCCACGACATGACGCCGTTGCCGCTTCCCTTCAAGGTCGGCGTTCCCGGCATCGGCGGTCCTATGGTGACCAAAGGCGGCGTCGCGTTCCTTGCTGCCGCGGTAGACGATTATCTTAGGGCCTATGACGTGACGACCGGCCGGCAGCTCTGGCAGGCGCGCCTGCCGGCGGGCGGTCAGGCAACGCCGATGACCTATACGACAAGCGACAACAAGCAGTATGTCGTCATCGTCGCCGGCGGTCACGGCTCCGTGGGAACGAAGCCGGGCGACTATGTGATCGGCTATACGCTGCCATAGGTCGATGATCTTGGTCAGCGTTTCCGGGAGCGGAAGCGGTCGGCTTCGATGTGATCGCCATCGGGCTCGGAGGGAGGCTCCCAGCCGAAAACGCTGCGGCCACCATAAGAGCGGGAGCGGTCGAACTCGCCGGCAACGATCTCCTTGAGATCGGGGCCGGTGACATAACGCTCCAGCATTCTCGACTGATCGTCCAGGCGCTTCAAGGCCGACAATTCCTCGTCGCGACCGAGGCGACCCTTTCTGACGGCTGATTTCATCACGCTGATCGTCTCGTCATAGACTTTCAGCGGCACGGGAAAAGGATGCCGATCCTTGCCGCCATGCGCGAGAGAAAAGCGCGCCGGATCGGAAAAACGGCAGGGCGCGCCATGCACGACTTCGGCGACCATCGCCAAAGCCTTGACCGTTCTGGCGCCGACGCCGGGCGTCAGCAGCAGCTCCTGGAAATCGACTGGGCCTCGGTCGGCCGCGGCGGCGAGGTTTCCATGCAGGCGCCGCATGTTCACGTCTTCTTCGCGCACGTCATGATGGGCCGGCATGATGAGATAGGGCAAGGTCGGCTGAAGCTCGACTTTATTATTGACTTCAGCCTGTCTTTCCAGCGCATTGAATTCACGGATAATTCCATCAGGACCAATCGAGGCGAGCAAATCGAGCTGTTCGCCGCGGGAGTGCTCCGCACGCCGATCGGCGAGATTGATGATCTCGCCCTGCTCGCGCCCTTCGATGGCCGCGTGGGGTGAATCCAGGAAGCTCGTGAGGCCTTCGGATAACCAGTGATAGCGCCGCGCCTGCCGCCGTTCGCCATTCATGCCCTGCTGGATGACGACCCACTTGCCGTCATCGGCGACGATGAAGCCATGCAGGTAGAGATCGAAACCATCCTGCACGGCCGCACTATCGACCTTCGCGATCAGCCGGCTCTTGGTGGCGAGCGATGCGCCGTCGATACCGACGCGATCGCCGATATCAAGCAATTCGCCCGGTGTCTTGCGCGATTGCGCGCCACGCCCGCCGCAGACATGAATGCCGAGCTCGCCCGAAAGCGGCGTCAGGCCGCGCTTCAAAGCGCCGAGAACGCTTGTCGTGATCCCCGAGGAATGCCAATCCATACCCATGACGGCGCCGAAGGACTGGAACCAGAAGGGATTGGCAAGACGCCGAAACAGCTCATCGCGCCCATAATGCTGCACGACCGCCTCGGTGATGACTGCGCCCAGGCGCGTCATCCGGTCTCCAAGCCAGCGCGGTACACGGCCGCCATGCAGGGGAAGATCAGCTTTGCCAGCTCTCTGTGCCAAATCCACGACTCTCGTTCTTTACCGTGGCATTGTAGTCCGGGGAGCCGTGATATGCCATTCGCAAGGTGCGGCGATCAGCCGAGGCACAAAATATGAATTGTGATGAGGTTAAGCCAACGCCGACGTCGGCGCAAAATCCTGCATCGCACCTGAAAAAGACTTGGGCAATGGGGAGGCGTAGGAACTGCGCTTGCTGGTGGATAGGCCCAGCGACACCAAAGCTTCAGCCTGCTTGACCGCTGCGGCGACACCATCCACGACCGGGACGCCGTAGATCGATTGCAGTTCCCTTGCGAGATCGGTCATGCCGGCACAGCCAAGCACGATGGCCTCCGCTCCATCTTCGGCAAGCGCACGCTCGATTTCCGCCCTCAGCTTTCCGATTGCGCCGGAAGACGAATTCTCGAGCTCAAGAACGGGAATGTCCGAAGCTCGAACCTTCGCCCGGCCGCCCATGCCATAACGTTGGACGAGATTGTCGATGAGGATGCGGGAGCGCTCGAGCGTCGTCACCACGCTGAAGCGCTGCGCCAGAAAACCGGCCGTTGCGACAGCCGATTCACAGAGCCCTACGACTGGAACGTCGCAGAACATGCGGGCAGCTTCCAGGCCGGTATCGTCGAAGCAGCAGATAATTGCCGCATCGTAGCCGGCTGCCTGCCTCTCTTTCAATTCGCGCAGCATGCCGGGTACGGCTATCGCTCCATCGTAATAGCCCTCGATCGAAGCCGGCCCCATCTGCGAGGTGGCGGCGATGATTTCCGTGCCGGCACTTGCCACGGCGCGCGCAGCGATTGCCGCCTTCTCCGTCATGGAAACGGTCGTATTCGGATTGATAAGCAGCAGGCGCATGATCTCAACTTTTCTTGGCTTGGCGGCGGCCGAGCATGGACATGACTGCAAGCGCCAGCAGAATGATGGTGAAGGAAAAGAGCGTCGTCACCGTTCCGAGCGCATAAAGCACCGGCGTCGTGACGTTCGTCGTCATCCCGTAGATTTCGAGCGGCAGCGTATTGTAGGTGCCTGATGTCATCAGGGTGCGGGCGAACTCGTCATAGGACAGCGTGAAGCCGAACAGGCCGACGCCGATGAGACTTGGCGCGATCATCGGCAGCACGACATGGCGAAAGGTTTGCCAGGAGCTGGCGCCAAGATCGCGGGCGGCTTCCTCATAAGCCGGCGAAAACCGGTTGAAGACCGCAAACATGATCAGCACACCGAAGGGCAAGGTCCAGGTCAGATGCGCGCCGAAGGCCGAGGAATACCAGGCGGGTGCAAGACCGCCCTGCTGGAAGACGACGCCGATCCCGAGCGAGATGATGATGGACGGCACGACGAGACTGGCAACGGTGGCATAGAACAGGAACGTCGAGCCGCGAAAGCGGCGGCGAAAGGCAAGGCCCGCCAGCAGCGACACGACCACGGTCACGATCATGACCATCACGCCGAGCATCAGCGACCGCTGGAACGAGGCCCCGAAATCGCCGACCGCCTGCTTCTCGAAAAGATTGGCGAACCAATGCAGCGAGACGCCGTTCAACGGGAACGTCAGGCCGCCGTCCGGCCCCTGGAAGGATAGGATGACGACAGCCGATAGCGGGCCGTAGAGAAACAACACGAAAATGGTGAAGAAGATCGCCAGGACATAGAATTCCAGGCTGCGCTTTTCGCTGTTCATCTCAAAGCTCCTTGCGGATATCGACGATGCGCAGGATGGCGGCGACCATCAGCAGCACGACGATCAGCAGCACCACGGCATTGGCGGCTGCCGCCGGATATTGCAGCAGCGACATCTGGTTCTTCATCATCAAGGCGATGGAAGCGCTCTGGCCGCCGGACATCACCTGGACGGTGGAAAAATCCGCCATGACGAGCGTAACGACAAAGATGCTGCCGATCGCCATGCCCGGCTTGGCAAGCGGGATGACGACATTCCACAGCACCTGCCATCCGCTGGCGCCGGCATCCCGCGCGGCTTCGAACAGGGAACGGTCGATACGCATCAGCGTGTTGAAGATCGGCGTCACCATGAAGAGCGTATAGAGGTGCACCATGGCAAGTACGACGGCGAAATCGGAATAAAGCAGCCATTCTATCGGCTTCGGGATCAGGCCCATCTCGATCAGCGTCGAATTGACCAGCCCGTTGCGCCCGAGCACCGGGATCCACGAGATCATGCGAATGATGTTCGACGTCATGAACGGCACGGTGCAGACGAGAAAAAGGATCATCTGCGTCGAGGTGCGGCGAATATGGAAAGCCAGGAAATAGGCGACCCAGAAGCCGATAAACAAGGTCAGTGCCCAGACAATCGCGGTGAATTTCAATGTGTTGAGGTAGGTTTTCCATGTAACCCACGAACCGAGCGTGTCGGTGTAATTCGTGGTCAGGAACGCCGGATAAAGGCCGGCGAAATCATAATCCCAGAAACTGACGATGCCGATCATGGCAATCGGCAACAGGAAGAAGAAGCCGAGGATGAGAAACAGCGGCGTTGCCTGCAGATAGGCGACGGCCCAGGCGGGCACGGCAAATCCGCGTCCGGCTTTCTGAGTTTCCTGCTCCGCATCCGAGGAAGCGATTGTCGCCATATTCCGGCCTCTCCATTGATAGAATCCTCTCCCCGTTTCGATACGGGGAGAGGCGATGACGGATATGCAGCTTAGGCAGCGATGAACTCGTTCCAGCGGCGAACCATGTAGCGGTCCTCGTCCATGACCGAGTTCCAGCAGGCGACCGCACCCATGCGGGCTTCGAAGGAACCGCCGTCGCGAACGGCGCCGGCCTTCTCCATGACCTTGCCTTCCGGAGAAAGGATATCGCCCTGCGCCGGCTTGCCCTCGATCCAGTAGCCCCATTCGTCGGCCGACATGAAGCCCTTCGCGGTGTCCATGCAGGCGGAATAGTAGCCCTGACGGTTAAGGTAACCGCCGACCCAGCCGGAGGTGTACCAGTTGATGTATTCGTAGGCAGCGTCGAGCTGCGCACCCTTCAGATGCGAGGCGAGGCCGAGGCCGCCGCCCCAGGCGCGATAACCTTCCTTGAGCGGCTGGAAGGTGCAGGCGATGCCCTTCGAGCGAACGGCGGCAACGGCGGGCGACCACATGGACTGGATGACCACTTCGCCCGATGCCATCAGATTGACGCTCTCGTCGAAGGACTTCCAGAAGGCGCGGAACTGGCCATCGCCCTTGGTCTTGATCAGGAAGTCGATGGTCTTGTCGATTTCCGCCTTCGTCATGTTGCCCTTGTCGGCATATTTGATCTTGCCGGCAGCTTCCATGATCATCGCGGCGTCCATGATGCCGATGGACGGGATATTGAGGATCGCGGTCTTGCCCTTGAAGGCCGGATCGAGAATGTCGGCCCAGCTGTTGATCGGACGACCCGTGAGATCGGGACGAATGCCGAGCGTATCGGCATTGTAGATGGTCGGAACCATCGTCATCCACTGCGTCGGCTCCTTGGCGAATTTCTTCGAGCCCTGCCCTTCGACAAAGCCCACCGTGTGCGGTGCCGTGCCCTGCGCGATGACGCTGTCGGGCTTCAGCTTGCCGTTGATGAAGAGCGGCACGATCTTGTCGTAATATTTGAGCTTCTTGACGTCCATCGGCTGCATGACGCCGGTCGGGAAAACCTTCTTGGCGATCCAGTATTCGATGTCGGCGATATCGTAGCTGTTCGGCTGCGTCACGGCTCGCTGTGCTGCGGCATCCGAATCGGTCGCCGTCATCTCGAGCGTAATGCCGAGATCGGCCTTGCACTTCTCCGCAATGGCATTGATGTTCGAAACGCCGGTACCGAACTGGCGCAGCGTGATGTTCGATTGCGCCCAGATGGTCGGAAAGCCCGTGATGGCGCCGGAGCCGGCCATGGCGCCGAGAGCGGCAGCACCGGTCTTCAGCAGTGAGCGGCGGGAAATGCCTTTCGTCGTCTTGGTAGTCTTGATTTCAGTCGTCATGTCAGTTCCCCTTTTTTGATGCTTCGGATTTTCATGCGGACATACGGCCAAGAAGGATCGCGTCCTCCTGAGCCCAACTCAATGAGACGGCGTCGCCGACCGTCATGGATTTGGCTGAAACGTCGTCGTTGCTTGCGATCACGGTGAAATCGTCGCTTCCCGCGCCGATGACAGTGATCTTCAGAGTCGCACCGCGATATTCGATATTGGAGACCACGCCGTTGAAGCCGAGGCCTTTACCGTCGGACTGCGAAAGTCTGATACGATCGGTGCGAATGGCGATATCCACGGCTTCGCCGGTCTGGCGTCCCGTCCCTCTTGCGGAAAAGCCCTGCCCTTCCGGCACGGTCATGGTGACGAGGCCGTCTTCGCTCGACGCTACCCGACCCGACAGGACGTTGTGGTCGCCCATGAAGCGGGCGACGAAGGCGGTTGCAGGATGCTCGAAAATTTCCCGCGGTGAGCCGGCCTGCTCGATCCGCCCGTCATTCATGATGACCATGATATCGGCGAGCGCCATCGCCTCTTCCTGGCTGTGGGTGACATGGACGAAGGTGATGCCCAATGTCTTCTGCAGCTTCTTCAGCTCGGCGCGCATGCGGATCTTCAGGAATGGATCGAGCGCCGACAGCGGTTCGTCCAGCAGCAGCGCTTCGGGGTCGGTGATCAAGGCGCGAGCGAGTGCGACACGTTGCTGCTGACCGCCCGAAAGTTGTGCCGGGCGCCGGGTCGCATAGGCCTCCATCTGCATGAGCTTCAGCATTTCGAGCGCCTTGGCGCGACGCTCATCCTTTGCGACACCCTTCATCTTCAGGCTGAACGCCACATTGTCGACGAGGTCGAGATGGGGAAACAGCGCGTAGGACTGGAACATCATTGCCGTGCCGCGCCTGGCCGGCGGGAAGTCCGTCACGACGGTATTTCCAAGGCGGATGTCGCCGGAGGAAATGCCTTCGTGGCCCGCGATCATGCGCAGGGTCGACGTCTTGCCGCAGCCGGACGGACCAAGGAAGCAGCAATAGGAGCCGGCCGGTATCTTCAGGCTGATCGCATGAACAGCCGTGGTCGCTCCATAGATCTTCGAAACGGATACTATATCGATTTCTGCCGCTTTCGACATCATCCATCTTCCCCTTTGGTTTGGGAAGGACATTGCATCAATCGTGCCAGTTTCGCTGCAGCGCACTAAATCACTGAGATGTCTGCGTTATTCCGGAGGGGATGGATTTCTGCTTTGTTGGAGGCGGTTCGGAATCTGCTCATCAAATAGGCTATTGTGCTCGATTTGTGCAAATCATTGTATACAATTTAGCGCTATCTTTGCATAAGATTTCATTTAACTTCCACGCGAAACCGGGCTATCATTTTCGTCGACCATTCGGGTAGGCGATCATGAATTCTTCAGCAGACGGGCTTCTGATGCCCATCGATTCTACGGATACGGGCGCACAGCAGATCCGTGACGCCATTCGCGACGCGATCGTCGAACGCAGGCTCGCACCCGGCACGAAGCTGTCCGAGAGCGATGTCGGCGGCCTGTTCAATGTCAGTCGCACGCTGGCGCGTGCCGCCTTGCAGGCGCTTTCCTATGAGGGCCTCGTCAGCGTCGAGAAGAACAGGGGCGCTTTCGTTGCCTATCCATCCCCCGAGGAAGCCAGGCAGATATTTGCCGCGCGCCGCCTGGTGGAGCCGGGCATATTGAAATCGGCGGCCGAGCGGATCACCCCGCTTCAGCTCGGGCAGCTAAGACAGCTTCTCTTGGAGGAAGGCCGTCTGATGGGCGAACGTGGGCAGTCCGCCCGCCGCGCCGAGATCAAGGCTTCGGGCGATTTCCATCTGATGGTGGCGGCCATTTCCGGCAATCTCATCATGCAGCGCTTCATGGAAGAGCTTGTCGCCCGCTCGTCATTGGTGATCGCGCTCTACGGACAGTCGAGCGCCTCCAGTTGCGGCCATTCCGAGCACGGCGACATTATCACCGCTCTGGAGCAGAAGGATGTCGATACGGCCTGTCACCTGATGCTTCATCACATCGCGCATATCGAAGCCGATCTAGATCTGCGCGAGCGCAAAAGTTTCGGCCTCAAAGAAGCGTTCGAGCAGTGAGACGGCCGTCTTGCAGACAGTTCCGACCCTGTCCTGCGGAACTGATCGGCAAGACCGGACTGCTATCCCACCCTCCAATGAGCGAGGCAGCTTCATGCTCGATTTGGTGATTTCGAATGTCCGCATCGCCAGGCGGGAGGGCTGCTTCGATATCGGTCTTAAGGACGGCAGGATTGCCGCGATCGAGCATGATCTGATTGCGGATGCGCCGCGTCATGATATGTGCGGCTGCTTCGCCTTCGGCGGCTTTGTCGACAGCCACATCCATCTCGACAAGGCCTGCATCCTCGACCGCTGCTTCATATGCGAAGGCACGCTGGAAGAGGCCGTGCGCGAGACGGCCAAGGCAAAAGCCGCCTTCACGGTCGAGGATGTCTATGCTCGCGCCGCCCGCGTGGTCGAGAATGCGATCGTCAACGGCACCATGGCGATGCGGACCTTCGTCGAGATCGATCCACGCGCCGGTTTTCGATCCTTTGAAGCAATCAAGCAGATCAAACGCAGCTATGCCTGGGCGATCGATATCCAGATCTGCGCCTTCGCCCAGGAAGGGCTGACTAACGAAGCCGAAACGGCGGGTATGCTGGATCACGCGCTGCGCGATGGAGCTGACCTCATCGGCGGCTGCCCCTATACCGATCCTGATCCTCTGGCCCATATCAGCCGGATTTTCGATCTGGCGGAACGCCACGACGTCGACGTCGATTTCCATCTCGATTTCGATCTCAATCCATCGGGCTCCGCAATCCCGGCCGTGCTTGCGGAAACGAAGCGGCGCGGCTATGGCGGCCGCGTCTCCATCGGCCATGCCACCAAGCTTGCAGCCATGCCGACATTCGAAGCCGGCGTAATTGCCGCGCGTCTTGCCGATGCTGGAATCGCGGTAACGGTTCTGCCGGCGACCGATCTCTTCCTGCTTGGCCGGGACAGCGATCATCTTGTCCCGCGCGGCCTTGCCCCGGCGATGCTGCTGGCAGCCAATGGAGTCACCGTGACGGTCGCGACGAACAATGTTCTCAACCCATTCACCCCCTTTGGCGATGCCTCGCTTGCCCGGATGGCCAATTTCTTCGCCAATATAGCCCAGCTGTCGCGGGACGAAGACATCGCTGCGGCATTCGACATGGTCACGGCCAATGCCGCGCGAATGATGGGGCGCGACTATGACCTCAAGCTGGGCGTACAGGCGGATATCGTGGTGGTGGATGCGGCCGATCCGTTGTCGCTGGTTCGCGAGATCCGGCACCCGATCGCCGGCTGGAAAAACGGCAGGCAGACTTTCATGCGCCCGCAGGCGCGCCTACTCACACCCGCAAACTAGCAGACAAGACCGAAGGCGCCGCGCCGCGTCTACCGCTTCAGTTCTCGCTCGAATTTTTCGATCTGCTGAAGAACCCAGGGATCATCGGCGGAATGTTGGGTCACGTCCTGCTGCAGCCGCGTTTGGCGGCGGCGCAGGATCCAGTCGACGAAAGCGCGAAGCAGCCGCATGCCTATATCCAAGTTCATTTCAGTATTTGCGAGGCTCGGCGACGAGGCCCGAAAGCCAATCGGAATCCGAGCCTCGACAACCGCAAGGCGTTGCGGCAATTGCCTTTTTGCGCGTGCGAAAATGAACGGTAGCTGAACAATGTTGCACGGTAAAATGGTTTTCACCTGTATCTCTCGCTAAGAGCAAGTGCCCTCTTCCGTGAGATCGGCAGCGTTTCCTTGGAAGAAATTGACGGGAGTTTCTCGCCGAATCTCCCCAAGCGGGATTCACGAGTGAAGGGCTTTTTTACGCAAGCGTACCGTTATCGGCAAAACTGACCTAGCCGAGAGCGAGGGCGGCCATTAAGAACGCGGCGTCGCTTCCGATTTCCCCGGAGCGGCACAAGCTTAGCCTCGCCCGTGCGAGGCTTTTTTCTTTCCTGCTTCCATTTTTATTCAACGGCGCGGCTCGCCGCCGGGCGCATAGGCCGTGTCCTGCTCGAAGGGAAATACGGAGCCGCAACGGCAGCGCATCATGTGCTTGCGCGGGTCGGGCGACGGACGTTCGGTGGAAAAGCCGCGAGGCATGTCGTCTACCTTGAAATCCCGGCTGGCAGCCCGGCGGTCGTCGGTTTCGGAAACCTCGGCAAATCCGGTATGGGCGCATTTCGCGCATTCCAGCTTCCGTGAATATCGATCTCGCGCGGCCATTCTCTTCCAATCCGGGACTCACATTCGCACCCTTCTAGCAGTGCCGTCGACGCACTTGAAGGCCGTGGACGATCTGCCTCACAGCTCGATGTCTTTCCCTTCGCAATTGAAGGTGCGGAAAAAAGCGCATCATTTGAAAAAGAGATTGACCTGATGGCAGATGTCAGACCAATTTATCACTCATGACCAAACCAATGCTGACACCTCTTCCTTCCATCGACCGGACGCAGCAAGTCATCGACGCGCTGTCGACCTTCATCGAATCGTCGAAGCTGCAGGCGGGCGACAGGCTACCGACCGAGCGCGAGTTGATGGCGGCGCTTTCGGTGGGGCGTTCGACCATTCGCGAAGTGCTCACCTACTTTCAGGCGCTAGGTGTGATGGAGACCCGCAAGGGCAGCGGCACCTATCTGCTGAAGCCGGTTTCCAAGGCGACCATCCACATGCCGCTTTCCCTCGATCCGTCGCATCTGCGCGATGCGCTGCTGCAGACGCTGGAGGTCCGCCGTGGCATCGAATGCGAGGCCGGCATGGTGGCGGCGAGAAAGCGCACGGACGAGGATATCGTCATCATCGAAGAGAAGCTCAACGAGATGGAGCGTGTCCATATGGCCAAGGGCACGTCCGGGCCGGAGGATCTTGCCTTTCACCTGGCGGTCTACGACGCCACGCACAATCCGCTGTTTCGGCAGCTTCTCGAACAGATGCGCGAAACCTTCGAACGCTTCTGGGATCATCCCTTCGACCGGCAGGATTTTGCGCGCCGGTCCTTCCCTTATCATCGCACGCTGTTCAACGCGATCGTCGACCAGGATCCCGAGGCGGCGCGCGCCGAAACACTGAAAATTCTCGACGTTGTCGAGGAAGACATCAAGGAAATGTCCCAATGACCGACGGGCTAGAGCCGTTCGAACTTGCGTCCCTTATCACAGCCCATGACGACGGCAATTTTGCCGAGGCCGTGGTGCCGCCGATCTTTCAGACCTCCTTGTTCACCTTCTCCAGCTATGACGAGATGATCGCATCTTATCGCGGCGAAAAGGTGCGGCCGATCTATACGCGCGGGCTCAACCCGACGGTGCGCATGTTCGAGGAGATGCTGGCAAAGCTCGAGGGCGGCGAGGATGCGCTTGGATTTGCGAGCGGCATGGCCGCGATCTCGTCGGCGATCTTAAGCTTCGTCGAGCCCGGCGACCGGATCGTTGCCGTCAAGCATGTCTATCCCGATGCCTTCCGCCTCTTCGGCACGGTTCTGAAGCGCATGAAGGTCGAGGTGACTTACGTCGACGGTCGTGATGAAGAAGCCGTCGCCAAGGCGCTTCCCGGCGCCAAGGTCTTCTACATGGAAAGCCCGACCAGCTGGGTGATGGAAGCGCATGATGTCGGCGCGCTGGCCGCCCTTGCCAAGCAGCATGGCGTCGTCTCGATGATCGACAACAGCTGGGCCACGCCTTACTTCCAGCAGCCGCTGAAGCTCGGCGTCGACCTCGTCATCCATTCCGCCTCGAAATATCTCGGCGGTCACAGCGACGTTGTCGCCGGCGTCGTCGCCGGCTCGAAGGAAATGATCGCGCGACTGAAGGCCGAGGCCTATCCCTATCTCGGCGGCAAGCTTTCGCCCTTCGACGCATGGCTTTTGATCCGCGGTCTGCGCACGCTGCCGATCCGCATGAAGGCGCATGAGGCCGCGGCGATGACCATCGCGATGCGGCTGCAGGAGCTCGATGTCGTCGAGCAGGTCTGCCATCCGGGCCTGGCCAATCGGCTGCCGGCCGGCCTGAACGGCACTTCCGGCCTGTTTTCTTTCATATTCCGCGAGGGCGTCGATATCCGCGCCTTCGCCGATCGCCTCACGCTCTTCAAGCTGGGTGTGAGCTGGGGCGGACATGAGAGCCTGATCGTGCCGGGCGAAGTCGTGCTGCAGCAGAAGGCGCAGCCGAATTCGGCGCATACCTTCGGCATCCATCCGCGCTCCGTACGTCTCCATATCGGTCTAGAAGGAACCGAGGCCCTATGGAAAGAGCTCGAGGAGGCGATCGCCGCCGCCTCGTAAAGTCGTCAATCTGAGAGGAAAACTTAAAAAGGGGAACCAACATGAAAAGACTGGTAACAGCAGCACTCTTTACCGCAATGATGGCGGGCACCGCCTTTGCCGACACCACACTGAAGCTCGTCGAAGTGATCACGAGCCCCGAGCGCACCGAGACGCTCAAATCGATCGTCGCCAAGTTCGAGGCCGCAAATCCCGGCACCAAGGTCGACATCATCTCCCTGCCCTGGAACGAAGCCTTCCAGAAATTCGCCACCATGGTTTCGGCCGGCGACACGCCCGACGTGATGGAAATGCCGGACACCTGGCTGTCGCTCTACGGCAATAACGGCATGCTCGAAAGCCTGGAGCCTTATCTGGCGAAGTGGGAGCATACGAGTGAACTGACGCCGCGCGCGCTTCAACTCGGCCGCGATGTGAAGAACACCGCCTATATGCTGCCCTACGGCTTCTATCTGCGCGCCATGTTCTACAACAAGAAGATCCTGAAGGATGCCGGCATCGCCGAACCGCCGAAGACGATGGACGAGTTCGTCAAGGCATCCGAGGCCATCTCCAAGCTGCCCGGCAAATACGGCTACTGCATGCGCGGCGGTCCGGGCGGTCTCAACGGCTGGATGATCTTCGCTGCCTCCATGGCCGGCGACAACAAATACTTCAAGGATGACGGCATTTCGACGATGAACAGCCCCGGCTGGGCCAAGGGCATCGAGTGGATGGTCGATCTCTACAAGAAGGGCTATGCGCCGAAGGATAGCGTCAACTGGGGCTTCAACGAAGTCGTCGCCGGCTTCTATTCCGGCACCTGCGCCTTCCTCGATCAGGATCCGGACGCGCTCATCGCTGTTGCGGAACGCATGAACAAGGATGATTTCGGCGTCGCACCGCTGCCGAAGGGGCCTGATGGCAAATCCTTCCCGACCATCGGCTACGCCGGCTGGTCGATGTTCTCGGCGAGCCAGAACAAGGATCTGTCCTGGAAGCTGATCGCGACCCTTGAAGGCAAGGAAGGCAATCTGGAATGGAACAAGAAGATCGGTGCGCTCCCGGCCTATACGGCGGCTGAAAAGGACCCCTTCTATGCCGGTGATCAGTTCAAGGGCTGGTTCCAGGAACTCGCCGACAAGGACACCGTTCCCACCGTGATGCCGACCTATCTTGAAGAATTCGCCTTCTTCAAGGATGCGCTGGCGATCAAGACCTCGCAGCAGGCGCTGCTTGGCGATATCTCGGCCAAGGACCTAGCGGACCAGTGGGCCGATTACCTGACCAAGGCTCAGCAGAAATTCCTCGCCAAGAAATAATCCGCATACCCGGCGGCGGAGCGATCCGCCGCCGTTCCTGCCCAATTGAAACAGACGGCGTCCGAGCGCCGCGAATGGGAACTCTTGCAGATGACTTCGATCACCGACACGCTCGACAGGCGTCACGACCGCAGGTCGTGGCTGAAGCGCCTCGCCGACGCCTCGGAGCCCTATCTCTACAGCGCCCCTGCCCTCATCCTCATCATCGCCGTGATGCTGGTGCCGCTGGCGATCGGCATATCCTACGCCTTTCGCGATATTCAATTGCTCAATCCATTTTCCGGCGGCTTCATCGGCCTGGAGCACTTTCGCGAGCTCTCCAAGGACAAAGCTTTTTATTGGGCGCTGAAGAATACGCTGTGGTGGACCGGCGCTTCCGTGGCGCTGCAGTTCATCTTCGGACTGATCCTGGCATTGCTGCTGGACAAGCCGTTCGTCGGACGGTCGATCGTGCAGGCATTGGTGTTCCTGCCCTGGGCCGTTCCCTCCTTCCTTGCAGGCCTTAACTGGTCGTGGCTGTTCAACCCGGTCATCGGCCCCATACCGCACTGGCTTTATGCCATGGGCCTGATGAGCGAGCCGGGCAACATTCTCTCCGATCCGCACTACGCCATGTGGGGACCGATCGTCGCCAATGTCTGGTGGGGCATTCCCTTCTTCGCAATCACGCTTCTGGCCGCACTTCAGGCCATCCCACGCGACCTCTATGAAGCGGCATCGATCGACGGCGCCGGCTGGTTCGAGCGCTTCCGCTCGATCACCCTTCCCTTCCTTGCGCCGACCATCGCCATTACCGTTCTCCTTCGCACGGTCTGGGTATCCAACTTCGCCGACCTGATCGTCGTCATGACGGGCGGCGGCCCTGCCGATCGCACGCAGATCGTTGCCAGCTATATCTTCACGCAGGCCTTCAAACGGCTGGATTTCGGCTATGCCTCGGCCATCGCCCTGGTGCTGCTGGTCCTTCTCCTCATCTATTCCATGCTGATCATCCTGCTGCGGCAGACCCTGCTGAACAAGGATTGAGCCATGAGACGATCCATCTTCCCCACTATCGCGCATCGCCTGGCAATTCTTTGCTACGTCGTCTTCGCGCTCTTCCCGCTCTTCTGGCTGCTGAAGGTCTCGGTGACGCCGAACGATCTGCTCTATACAGAAGGCGTGCGCATGTGGCCGTCGCGCACGACCTGGGAGCACTATGCCTTCGTGCTGCAGCACAGCGACTTCCCGACTTTCTTCAAGAACAGCTTGATCGTCTCCGCCTCGACGGCGATTGCGGTGACGATCTGTGCGTCACTCTCCGGCTATGCGCTCTCGCGTTTCAACTTCCGCGCCAAATACTGGATCGTGGCGCTGATGCTGCTGACCCAGATGTTTCCGCTGGTCATGCTGGTCGCGCCGATCTTCAAGATCCTGACGCCGCTGCATCTGACCAACAGCCTGAGCGGCCTCGTCATCGTCTACACGGCCTTCAACGTCCCCTTCGCCACCTTCCTGATGCAGTCCTTCTTCGACGGCATTCCGAAGGATCTGGAGGAGGCTGCGATGATCGATGGCGCGACGCAGTTTACCGCCTTCAGGCAGATCATCCTGCCGCTGACGCTCCCCGGCATTGCCGCGACGCTCGGCTTCGTCTTCACCGCCGCCTGGAGCGAACTGCTCTTTGCGCTGATGCTGATCAACGGCAATCAGGCCGCCACCTTCCCGGTCGGCCTGCTCACCTTCGTCTCGAAATTCTCGGTGGATTTCGGGCAGATGATGGCGGCGGGCGTCATGGCGCTCATTCCGGCTGCGCTCTTCTTCCTGCTCATCCAACGCTATCTCGTGCAGGGCCTGACGGCCGGCGCGGTCAAGGGTTAGTCATATGGCATCGATCGATATTCAGAACGTCAAGAAGGCCTATGGCCATGTGCAGGTCCTGCACGACATCGATCTCAGGATCAAGGACGGCGAATTCGTCGTTCTCGTCGGCCCTTCCGGCTGCGGCAAGTCCACCTTGCTCAGGATGATTGCTGGTCTCGAAGACATTAGCGGCGGCGAAATCCGTATCGCTGACAACCGCGTCAACGAGCTGCATCCGAAGGACCGCGATATCGCCATGGTCTTCCAGTCCTATGCGCTCTATCCGCACATGAATGTCGCCGGAAATATGAGCTACAGCCTGCGGCTGCGGAAGATGGCGAAGGACGGCATCTCAAAGGCCGTCGCCAATGCCGCCGCGAAGCTCGGCCTCGATCCGCTGCTCGAACGCCGCCCGAAGGCACTCTCCGGCGGCCAGCGCCAGCGTGTCGCCATGGGCCGCGCCATCGTGCGTCAGCCGAAAGCTTTCCTCTTCGACGAGCCGCTGTCGAATCTCGACGCTCGCCTTCGCGAGCAGATGCGCGCTGAAATCAAGAGGTTACATAGCGATCTTAAAGCGACGTCGATCTATGTGACCCACGACCAGATCGAGGCGATGACGCTGGCGGACCGGATCGTCGCCATGCATGGCGGAGTGGTGCAGCAGGTCGGCAGTCCGCTTGAACTTTACGATCGACCCGCCAACCTCTTCGTCGCCGGCTTCATCGGTTCGCCCGGCATGAATTTTCTCGATGCGACCTGCGAAGGGAATGGCGTCAAGCTCAAGGATGGCACGCTCGTGCCGCTTTCCGGGCCGTTGAGCCTGGCTGCCGGCGCGAAAGTGACGCTCGGCATTCGGCCGGAGCATGTCGTACTGTCGTCCAACCCGTCCGACATGGCCGCCAATGTCGAACTCATCGAGCCCACCGGCTTCGGCATCATCCTGCATCTTTCGCTGCATGGCCTGCCGTTCAAGGTATTCACCCTGGATCGCAGCGCATTGAGCGCAGGTCCGCAGGTGAATGTCGCCTTCCCGCCGCAGCATTTGCATGTCTTCGGCGAGGATGGAACGAGAGCGGGATGAGATTGCCCTTTCGATCTGGGATGATCGCGGCGGCTTCGCAGCCGGTGAAGCCGGAAAAACTCTGACACGCCTACAAGACCCTGCGGTGTCGCAGAAGCTTCATTCTGATGCGACACTATGTGCTGCTTATGTGCACTATGGGAGGATGTCGTGCCGCTTAACAACTACGCCGTGCTCAAGGGCAGACCCATCAACAATCGATTGGCAACCGGCTCGAGCCCGCATTACCAAGTGCTGGTTTCGGAAAACGGGACGTTGTATCGCATCGCCATCAATGTGCGTTCGCAGGACGGCAGCGAGGTCGAGTTCCTCGTGCGCTCCCGTTTCGAACACCCGATCACCGCACAGTTGGCGGAGCTGCCGGAAGGCTTGCACCCGACACCGAGCCAGCCAGGCGGCGTCGCGCTCGATTTCATCCGCGGCAACCTCATGCAGCCTTGGGAGCTGAAACCGCTCCCGATCTCGGCCGCAGGCCCGGACAATGACCTTAACGAAAAGATCGACGCCTATATCCAGCGCGCCATGTCGGACGAAGAAGCGATGATCTATGCCTTTGGGGAGATTTGGGGACCGGAGAACAACAAGGCCGATCAGTATTTCGGCTTCAAGCCCGGCCGCGGCATTCATGACATTCATTTCAACCAGGGCAATCCGCCCGGCAATTATGCCTCTCAGAACGGCCCATGGCAGGATGGTGGGCTGATACTGGAGTTTCCCCGCGAGCAGCAATGGGTCGCGATCTTCATGAAATTCCAGACGCAGGCATGGCATTCGGACGATAAGGACGGATCGCTCATCGTGCCGCGGGATCGGGATCATCCAAACCTGCCGCACGCGCCGATCGACCGCGACGCCATACCCTCCTTCGATGTTCCGGATGGGCTGGTGCGCATCATTGCGGCCTATGTCAACGATGTGAAGACGCCCGAGCGGGAAACCGTCACCTTGCTGAATACCGCCGATGTGCCGGTCGATCTCACCGGCTGGCAGATCAAGGACAAGCAGAAGAATGCGATGGCGCTCAGCGGTTCGATCGCCGCTGGCGCGACGCAGGTGGTCGAAATCCAGCCGCCCGTCACCCTATCCAACAAGGGCGGGATCATAACCCTGCTCAACGCGCAGGGCCTCAAGGTGCATGGCGTTTCCTATACCAAGGAGCAGGCAAAGCAGCCTGGGCGAACCATTCCGTTCCAGGGGTGAGAGTTTCGGCTAATGCCGAAAGCCGATATCGGGGCATTGCCCTGCGCCTGTGCGTCGGGCTGGGTCTCCGCAGTCAGGCGAAAGGTTCGGTCGGCCCCTTGGATGGCTGAGTAAACCAGCGCGGGCCGTCCGCGGTCATATAGATATGATCCTCCAGCCGAATGCCGAATTTCTGTGGAAAGACGATCATCGGCTCGTTCGAAAAGCACATGCCGGGCGCAAGCGCCGTCGCATTGCCGCGCACGATATAAGGCTCCTCGTGGATGTCCAGCCCGAGACCATGGCCGGCGCGGTGTGGCAGGCCAGGCAGCCTGTAGTCGGGGCCAAGTGCATGTTTTGCCAGCACGGCCCGCGCCGCATTATCCAGGCTGGAACAGGCAGCACCCAGCTTTGCCGCGTCGAAAACTGCTTGCTGCGCCTCGCGCTCGATCGCCCAGGCGTCTTCGAAGGCACTATCGCCGGACTTCAGCTTGTATGTTCTTGTCAGGTCGGAATGATAACCGTCGATGCGTGCGCCGGTATCGACGAGGATGACATCATCTTCGCCAAGCGTCTGATCGCCGTCTGCGCCATGCGGAAGCGATGTCGCCTCGCCGAAGGACACGATGCAGAAGGTCGAGCCGCCACCGGCTCCGGCCTCTCGATGCCGCCGATCGATGAATTCGACTACTTCCGACGCGCGAATTCCCGGCTTGAGCAAGGCATGAGCCTGCTTGTGTACATCGAGCGTCAAGTTCATCGCATATTGGATGAGCGCGATTTCCGTAGGAGATTTGATCCGGCGCAGGCCGTTGAGGATCGGTCCGCCATTGGTCAGCCTTTCAGGCCCGAACTCGCTCGCCAATGCGTTGTAGAAATAGAGCGGCATATTGTCGTCGAGCGCCAAAACGCCCGAATTTCCAAGCACCCGCGCGATCAGTGCCGAACTGCTCTCCTCTTCCTGCCATTCGAGGATTTCGGCCGGCAGATGCGCCAGCGTCTCCACGCGACTGCGCTCGAAGCCAGGAACGATGTAATAGAGTGCTGTCGGTGTGACGAGTGCCCCCAGAAACCTCTCGCTCGCATGCCAGACGAGCCCGGTGAAATAGCGCAGGCTTTCTGTCGGCCCGAGCAGCATGCCAGCCAGTCCGTTCTGGTCGAGCAACTGGCGAAGCCGCGAAAGGCGTTGCTGCCTTTCCTCTTCGGTGATCCGGGGTACGGGATGTTGCCACGACATTTTCACTCTCCTCAGTAACCTTGGCCTTAAGCTAGTTGGCCTCGACCCTATCGTCGCTGTGGGCAATATGTCGACAATAAAAATACTGCCATTGCGACCGCCATCCACGATTGTTTGCAGCCACCCCCTATATGGCGTTCCTCTCGCTTGGCCGCCCCGTCGATCGCTAAATTATCTGACAGCGCGGATGTCGCTGCAATGGTTCACTGTCTCCATCGAAACAAGCGATGGAGTATCGTCATGCAAGTCGCAAACATCACAATTCCCTCCGAATGCAGCCGTGCCGTCCGCAGAGCCCAGCGTACGCCTCTCTCGGCTTTCATCGATCTGGTGCGCCTCTTTGCGCGCAAAATCGCCGAGAGAAAAAACCGGAATGCGCTGCTTGAGCTTTCCGACAGCCAGCTGAAGGACATAGGGCTTTCTCGCGGGCAAGCTGGAAGCGATGTCCATGTTTACAGCCGCTACTAAAAATATGAATCAGAACGTGCTAGGTTCACGCTGTGCAACCGGCTGAAGCGGTGGGATGAGGATTTCGGCATGCTACAATTTTCGACAACCGTGCTGCTGAAGACGAAAACCGTCTTCATCCGCGATGTCGTCTGCAATGGCGACTGTCGACACAAGAGCGATGAGGAATGCGCCCACAAGACAAGTCTCGTCTATACCTATCGCGGCGTCTTCAAGCGCCATGTCGGTCAAAGCGAGGCCGTTTCGGAAGCCAATCAGGTTGTCTTCTTCAATCGTGGCCAGGACTACAGGATCAGCCACCCCGTCGAGGGTGGCGATTCCTGTCTCGATCTCATGATCGACGACGCCCTGCTGCATGAGCTTACGCCAAAGGAACAGATGCAGTCTGGCGACGGCGTCGTTTTCCGCCGCCAGCGCCGCCGCATCGATCCGCGAGCGCAAGCGCTTGTGGCGATGCTTCGTCACGGGCTCAGCCGCAACATAGCCGAAAGCCTGGAGGGTGAAACGCTGGCGCTGACGCTGGTGCGCCGCTCGCTCGGCGAGCGCACCTCGCATGAGGCGGGCGCAAGCTTCGGCCGGCAGAAGCTCGTCGACCGCGCGAAACTCGTTCTGACTTCCGATCTCGCCCGGCGGTGGACGCTTGCCGAGATTGCCAAGGAGGTCGGCGTCTCGCCGGTATATCTGACGCAGGTCTTCCAGCAGGTCGAAGCCATGCCGCTCTATCGCTATCAGCTGCGGCTGCGGCTGGCGCGAGCACTCGATCTTCTCGGCACTTATGACGACCTGACCATGCTCGGGCTCGATCTCGGCTTCTCCAGCCACAGCCATTTCAGCGCCGCCTTCAAGCAGACCTACGGGCAGACGCCGGCGGAGTTTCAACGCTCGGCGCAACTGAAGCCGAGGCGCTACGCGGTTCGCTAAAGATTCCGACAGCATCTACCTGTCGATCGATGCTTTCATGATCCTGCCCCGGCAAGGGGAGCAATCGGGAAAGGATCAGGACATGAAGAAAACAACATGCGCTGCCTGTGACTGCGAACTCGGCGCAGACACGATCAAGGTCAACCTCGGCGGTAAATCGGTCGAGGTGTGCTGCGAGGAATGTGCGGCTGCCTTGAAGGAAGCCGGGCAGTCGACGTCAGCTGTTGCGAGCGGGAAGGAATAGGAAAGCTGTTCGGCCGCCCCGGAGCGCCGTGCCGACCAAATCAGGAAGGAGCCGTACCCAAGGGTGCGGCTCTTTTCATGGGCGATAGCCTCGCTTGCGCTGGGATCGTCATCTTAGGAACAGCAGCAGTTTCGATTCTGGATCGGGCCTCGACGCAATTTTAATGCTCGCTCTGCGCGTGTTCCGTCAAGAAAAGTTGTAATGAATTGTTGCCGCCGGCTCATCTGGCAAACTTCGTTCGCAACATTCTCCCGACGAGAAATGTTTAGAAATATCGGGACCTATTGCGTTCATATGGCCCCACTAGCTTCAGCATCAGTCAATCGTAATGAAGGCACTGATTATGAGGCAACGATATCTAGTCGCAACTTTGTTGATAACGGCCATGGGCGGTATCGCCGCTTCGGCACTCGCCGGCGAGACGGCCGCTACGCCCGACATGCAGACCCCATTCATCGCCGAGATGGCGCCGCCTCCCCCGGCTCACATGCAAGGTTGGGGCTTTCCCGGTCCGCATCCCCAAGGCCCGATGATGGCTTTTGGCGAAGACATGCCCATGCCGCCGCATGGCTTCCCTCACCCGTCGAACCCGGCTCTGGAACTGGCAGGCAAGTTGTCGGCGATGGAAACCTTGATCGGTATTCGCAGCGCTCAGCTCGATGCCTGGCGGGATTATACCAACGCACTTACGGATTTTCTGGCCTTTGCAAAGCACCAGCCCCCCGGCCCGCCGCCGGCAAATAGTGACACCGCGCAGCCCGGTCACGATGCGGGTAAGCCAACGGAGCTCTTCGGCGAACGTCTCGCCGATGGCGCTCTCGATCGTGCCGCCAAGGCAACCGTCCTCAAGGACAAGGCTGCCACCCTTCGCACTATTCTGACCGCAGATCAGCTTGCAAAGCTTGAGGATGCCGAACGGTCCCTCGTTCCCGGCCCTCATGCATTCCGCTGATCGCAATAGAGCTTCGATCAGGGAAAGGCCGCTGCCTAGTCAATCCAGACCATTTCCTCTCCACCTCCAATCGATCGAGATCCCCCCGGACGCCCTTGTCGGTTGGAAGGAGTAGCCCCTTCTGGGGCTGAATGATCCGGGAGCGCCCCGCCCGGTGCTCCCGGACCTTTCGCGTGCACGAGGATCGACAAAGCCGGCACAAAAGACCAATTGATCAGGGATAGAAACGTGTCGACATATTCGTGTTCACGAAAAAGCTTGCCCCATATAGCCATCGCCGCCGCCCTTGCCGGAACGCTGACAGGCTGCGTTGTCGGCCCGGATTATCGGACACCCGACCTGACAATGCCGTCTCATTGGGGCAGCAAAGCCGGAACGAAGCCTTCGAAAGCGCCCCAGCTATCGCAATGGTGGAAGCAACTCAAGGATCCGACACTTGATGCGCTGATCGAGGAGGCGATCGGCAGCAACCTCGATGTGGCGACCGCCAAGGCGAAAATCCGCGAAGCGCGCGCCACTTACCGCGAGCAGAAAGGCGCATTGCTGCCGAGCGTCGAGGGAACCGGTTCTGGGACGCGAACACGCACATCGGCCGCATCGAGTGGTGGCACAGACGCGACTTTTTCGACGCTCTATGCCGGCGGTTTCGACGCCAGCTGGGAACTCGATCTTTTCGGCGGCAACAAGCGCGCCGCCGAGGCGGCAAAATACGGCGTCGATGCTGCCGACGAGCAGCTGCACGACACTATGCTGACACTGATCGGCGATGTTGCTTCCTATTATATCCAGACACGCGAATACCAGGCGCTGCGCGATCTTGCCAAGCGCACCGCCGTATCACAGCGCAAGAGCGCAGCCCTGACGCGTATGGAGTATCTCGCAGGTAGCGCCACCGGCGTCGACACGGCCAAGGCCGACGCTCTCGCCAGCGGCACCGAGTCGGATATTCCGGCCTATGAAATCTCCTATGCGGAAGCGGTCCATCGACTGAGCGTGCTGCTGGGCAAACCACCGGCCGCGCTCGAGGAAAGACTTAAGACCGGCGGCCCGATTCCGAGCCCCAGGATGAATGTCTCGACCGGTATTCCCGCCGATATCCTGACTTCGCGGCCGGACGTCCGTCTCGCGGAGCGGCAACTCGCGCAATATACGGCCAAGATCGGCCAGGCCGAAGCCAACCGTTATCCGTCCATCTCCCTGACAGGCGACATTTCGTCGTCGGCCGCCAATATCGGCGATCTGGCAAAGAAGTCCTCCATCGGATGGACATTCGGCCCGTCGCTGACGGTGCCGATCTTCCAGGGCGGCCAGCTCAAGGCCGCCGTCGACGTTGCCAAGGCGGAGCGGGATCAATATTTCATCGCCTACCAGTCCGCCGTGCTGTCGGCCATGGAGGATGTCGAGAACGCGGTCGTATCCCTGACCCAGGAGCGGCTGAAATATGCCAAGCTCGTTTCGTCCAGCAATTCCTACCGCAACGCATCGGATCTTTCGCGCACGCTGAATAAAGCGGGCGTTTCGGATTTTCTCGATGTGCTCGATGCAGAACGTTCGCTCTACAGCGCCGAGGAGTCCGTCATTCAAAGCAAGGCCTCGGTCGCCACCGATTACATCTCGCTGAACAAGGCGCTCGGCGGTGGCTGGGACGGGCAGATCGATGTCTATAAGCCTGCGGTGGCCGACAGCAATAGCGGTCCGCATTTGACGGCGGCCAAGTAATCCCATGCTGAAAACCCGGATTGCCAAGCGCCAACGACCATCAATCCGAAGCGCGCCGAAAATTCGGTATTCGTAAAGTCCCGCCATGCTGGTTTGTCTGCCCGGCGGCGCTTTGGGCATTGCGACGGCACTTAGTCTCGGTGCCTCGTTCAAATATTTCGAATCTAATTTTACTTCGGCCTATTCGGCGAGTTCGATCATCCTCGCCTTCACCTGCTCCTGCGCGAGCGGCCTTATCTGCGGCGGCACCCTCAAGCGACTGATCATTCGGGATAAAATCACGGTGGCATTGCCGGAGAGCAATCCGGCTTCGCCATTCGTGTTGGGGGCGTCATGGCGAAGCCGGGTATGCGGGGCGATCAAAGCCTGCTCGAGCCAAGCTGCTGATCATCCATAATTTTACATAGATCGACGCCCGGAACATTTCCGAATGTTGCTGAAACAGGGCATTTTGACGAATTTTAATGTCTCGGCTTTTCTATCGGAAAAATATTATTTAGTAAATTCTATGATCTTACTGCAAATACTGTTGTTCATAGAATTTCGAAAATCCTACGTAAGTAAATCCTGTTTTGAGGCAAAATTCGAGTATTTACCCGGCCACCACCTTGGAGCGTGGCTGAATTTGCATGCCGCTGATTGTTCGGTCTGTTCCGCTTGATCAGCCCGCGGGCTTCGCCTCGGCACTCTTGAACGATACGACTTGCTCCAGTCCTCGCGGCTGGCGGTTTCGAACGGTGATTTCGCCCTCGAACCGGGTGACGATTTCGCGCGCAATGGCCATGCCGAGGCCGGCGCCGGGGAAGGATCTCTGCCTTGCGATGTCGATGCGGAAAAAGGGTTCGAATACCTGATTCAATCGATCCTCGGGAATGCCGGGACCGGTATCGATGATCCTCACGACAGCCCGGTTGCCAAGATGCGTGACGGTTACCGTCGCCGACTGGCCATGCGTTGCGGCATTGATGAGCAGGTTACGCAAGGCGCGGGTGACGGCCAGCGGCCCCGCGCAGATCGTCGCCTGCTCAAGATCGCCGCTCTTGACGTTCATATCGATCGCCTTCAGTTCCGTGACGATGCCGTCGACAATCCTGTCGAGCCGTACCCGCTCCAGGCTGTCCTTGGAAATCTCTTCGCGAACGAGGCCAATGGCGCTGTCGGCGATCCTGTCGAGTTCCTCCAGATCGGCAAACCATTTGCGCCGTTCCTCGTGGTCCTGGATGAATTCGGCACGCAGCCGCATCCGGGTCATCGGGGTTCGCAGATCGTGCCCGGCGGCGGCAACGAGCCGCATCCGGCTTTCCGTGGCCGCTTTCACCCTGGCCGAAAGACCGTTGAGCGCTTGTGCGGTGGCGCGAATTTCGCCCGGGCCGCTTTCCGGTATGTGCGGCAGCGTGCCGTCCGGATTGACTGCCGCCACCGCCTGTTCCAGCAGACGCAGCGGTTTCATGATCTTCGAAGCCGCGAAGATGGAAACGAGCACGCTGCCGATGATGATGAGGCCGAGCCAGCCGACAAGGATCTTCCAGCCATCCGGAGGCGGGCCGTGCGGTGTCATCGGCATGACCAGCCACTTGCCGTCGGAGAGCTTCAGCGACGCGATCAACTCGCCCGTCGACTGATGCGATATGATTGCGTCGCGCATGCCGGAAATGCGAAGCAGCGCCTCCATGAGAAAGCGCGAGAGTTCTTCATCAGGCGGGCCGCCGGCCGGCATGGGAGCGATGATCAATCCTGCCGATTCCGCCATGGCTCGATCCTTCTCTGCGAAGGTCGCGAGAATGGAAAGCTGCCGGGCCGTCCGATCGATCGTCATGTCCGGTCGTGGCCCTCGCATAACGAGGCTGGCCACGAAAGAGGAGGAAATGACGACCAGGACGATGGCTGTCAGCAGGAGTAACGCCAGGCGCGCACCAAGTGACCTCATGAATCGCCTTTGATAGCCGTTACCGGGACGACGAGCTGATAGCCGCCGTTGCGGATCGTTCTGAAAATGGGATCTTCCGTCGTTTCTCCCAGCTTGCGTCGCAGCCGGCTCATCAAAACATCGATCGAGCGATCGGCGGGGTCGCGATCACGCCCCTGCGTCAGGTCGAGCAGCTGGTCACGCGACAGCAGCCGGCCCGCGCGCTCGAGAAACGCCTTGAGAAGATCGAATTCGGCACCTGTCAGCGCAATGACCTCGCCATTATCCCGGCTCACCCGACGAAGTTGCGGATCAAGCACCATATCCGCGAACTGATAGCGCCTTTGCCCAGGCTCTGTCGAAGAGTCCTCGTTCGTACGACGCAGCACGGCGCGAATGCGCGCCGCCAGCTCGCGCGGATTGAACGGTTTGCCGAGATAGTCATCGGCGCCGATCTCAAGACCGAGGATACGATCTATGTCTTCCTTCAGGGCGGTCAGCAGAATGACGGGAACCCGTGGACGACGGTTTCGCAAATCGCGGCAGAGATCGAGGCCGGATCCATCGGGAAGCATGACATCCAGCACCATCAGGTCGGGCTGGCGGCGGCTCAGCGCGTCGTTGCATCCGCGAAGGTCGCTCGCCGTCGACACACGGAAACCCTGTTCCTCGAGATACCGACCCAGGAGCGAACGTATCTCGTGGTCATCATCGACGATCAGAATATCCGGCGGGGCGTTGGCGTTCATAGGCTTCATTCCGTTTTCTCAACCCTTATACAAACTATCAATTCGCTGAAAAGAAGGGTTTTGCGGCGCCAATACGGAATTTTCAGCGCGGGAAACGTTGGTTTACAAAATTCCTAGAGCTGGAAATATTGAGCAATGAAATAATGTTCGGCACAGCAAAATGAGACGGCAATCAAGATGCCGTCGCCGCCGGAAGCATGTCCTGGCTCCATGACGCGCGAAGCCAGCGCGGTGGTCGGATCAGGCGGCTCGCCGCCACTCGACGCTCCAGGCGGAAAGCCGTCCCTCGATGGCGCCGCTGTCCATCATCAGGCGAATTTCGATCGGAGCGCGCGGATCGACGACATCAATCGGCACCGCAGCTTCGAATGAACCCGTGCCTTGCGGACAGACCCGCAGCCTCCCCAGCAATTCGGCGGCATGGATTTCTATCGTGAAGATCTGCCCGTAGCAGTCCTCGTTCACATCGAAATTGAGTTTCGCATTCCAATGGCCGGTCGGCAAGTGGAGGTAGGGGCCATAGATCAGGCAACGGGCTTCTCCGGTCAGATCCACCAGTTCATCCAGGCCCTGCTCCAATCTGTCGCCTGAAAAAAATGTCTCCTGCGGCCAGAAGATGGTGGTGCCGAAAGCCTCCGCCTGACCAAATTCCAACGGGTGAAGGACCTTCCTTGCCGTCTCGCGCAGGGACTCGCTAAGCTCGGGCACCTCTTCCCGCGGCGTCAGATATCCCGCGATGACCGCCGCCGCGGCCTCCTCCAGTTTCGGCGCTTCGGCGAGCGACAGCTGGCCGGACGGCGCCATGCCGACATGCAGCAGCGCGTTTGCAATCTGCTCCAAAGTCAGATCGGTGCTGAAATGGTCGTCGATCTTCCGGAGCAGCAGATCGATGCTGCCCTTTTGGCTGACATCGTTGCGGCGCAGGACCAGTGCCGCGGAAGCGTTTGCAAGCGGCTCCAGGCAGGCGAGGCTCGCGGACACGGCCCTGACCAGGCCGATATCCCGCTGTTCGGTGGCGCGTGCGAGATAGGAGACCGCATCGATGGGATCTTCGAGAAACAGCAGAAAAGGCACATTGACCCTGCGGATCAGTTCCGACAGCTTGGCTTCCGGAAATTGCGAGACGAGCACGGCATGCATCCCCGATCGGCTCTGGACGTGCTGCTTGAGATCCTCGATCGTGTCCGTTGCGATGATTGCATAGTCGCCGAACGCTTCGCGTGCGAGTGCATGGACGGCGGCGACACCCCAGGAAGACATGACACCCGGCATGCCGAAAGCGAAGAGGATGGTCATATCCAAGCTCTCCCGTGATTATCCGTTGAAAAGCGTGTCATAAAGCGCGCTCACCTTCTGCTGATACCGATCCGGCGAGAAGCGGGCCGCCTGCATCGGGCCTGCCTTGGCAAACGAGGCGCATAGTGCGTCGTCCTGATCCAGACTGGCAATCGCCTTGCGCATTTCCTCGGTATTGTACGGATCGACCAGCAGCGCCGCATTTCCGGCAATTTCCGGGATCGATCCTTCCGTGGAGCTGAGGACCGGCGTTCCCAGCTGCATGGATTCGAGCACCGGCAGGCCGAAGCCTTCGTAAAGCGAAGGAAACAGCACGGCGCGCGCGCCTCTGATCAGGCTTATCAGCAAGGGATAGGAGACGAAGTCGAAGCGTTGGATCTGTCGTTGCGGCAGGATGCGGTCTTCGGCGCGAAGATAGAAGCGGAACCGATCGTCATCGATGAGCTGCTGCGTTTCAGCGCCTTTCCATCCCGGAGCGCCGACGATGATGAGCGGCTTGCTCGTCTTTGCCGCAAGATAGGCTTCGACCAGCCGCGAAATGTTCTTTTTCGGCTCGAAGGCACCGAAAAAGAGGAAATACTCCTTCCAGTCGAGATGGAAGATGCCGGCAATCTCGTTGGCGACCACATCGGCCGGCTTCTCGCGAAGCTGTTCCGGCACGTGAACCGCCTGATAGGTATTGCTGACCCGCGCCTCGTCGGCGCCGAGAACCTTGATGATATCGGCACGGGAAGTCTCGGACACGGTCACGATATGGTCGGCCCGCCGCACGAGGGAGCGCAGCATCTTGTAGTGATAACGCTTGTCGTCCTCGGTCAGATAAGGCAGCCGCAACGGAACCAGATCGTGGATCGTATAGACGTTCAAAGCCTTCTTCGCCGCAATCGGCATGGGATAGGTGCAATGCAGGAGATCCGGCTGGGCCTCGAACTTCATGGTAAGATTGTTGCCGTAGCGCTTGAAATGGTACCTCGCGAGCTGGAACAGATCGTTGGAGGCGTAAACCATGCCGGAATCGCCGAGCTGCGCTTGCAGCGACTTCAGAATGACCGTTCCGCTCAGCGGGATCGGAATCGGCTTGATGCCGAACGGCGCGGCGATACGTCGGCGCAGCCATCGCTTTGTCGCGGAAAGCGGGCCTGGCACACGGGCGCTGGAATCGTCAAACAGCAGCACTTCCCGCAATATGGGATCCTTCGGAACGTTTCCAGGCATTCCGTGGACGACCCCGGTCTGATAGCCGAGCGCACGCGCCGTCGACATCAGGCTCCTCGTGTAGGTCGCGACACCGGTGCCCTTCTTCAGCGAAAGATTGAGGCCATCGTAAAGGATCGTCTGACTCACTCCGGTCTCTCCTTCAGCATCTTGCATCCCTCCCCGTCCTCAGGCCGGCTTGTCGCGGGAAAGGACAAGGAGCGAGTCGTCGGTCCCGTATTTCGAGAGCAGGTCCGCGCAGGTGATGGGGACGGCTTCGCCACTGAAGTCGAGACGCCGAAGCGATCCGTAGATGGCGGCAAGTCGCTCGAGAAAACCGGGTGCATCGGCATAACGGGCGGGATTGAATTCGACGACAAGCATCGGCTTGTGACGGGCGATGATCTCGCCCATCCCCTCGATGATGGTTTCTTCGGCTCCTTCGGCATCGATCTTTATGAAATCGACGCGCGTGCAGGATGAGCTCAACCTGTCGAGCGTCGTCACCGGAACCTTGATGAGGGCGCCATCCTGGGGGCGTGGCAGGAAAGTTTCCGCGACGATCAGCGCGTTTTTCGGCTCGCTATGGGGAACATAGAGGGATGCCTCGCCCGATGCCACGCTGCCGAGCGCCAGCCTCTCGATCCGCGTTCGTCCGATCAGTCCGTTCAGCTCGACGCTGCGGCGCAGGAAATCCGCAGCATGCGGGTTAGGTTCCACGGCGATCAGTTCGCCCTTGGTTCCGACGAGCTCGGCCAGGAGAAGCGAATAATAGCCGAAGTTTGCGCCGACATCGATCGCGGTCATGCCATGCCTGACGTTGCGCGCGCAGAACAAGGTCAGCCAGATTTCCCAAAAACCGTCCAGGAGGACATGGGACCCGAAGCCCCTGTCGCGGGTATCGATATAGAGCTTGTAGCGGCCGAGCACGCGGGCGAGCGCCGTATGGTTCCCGAGATAGGCGCTGCTCACTCGCTGCAAAATGGCAGCCTCGGCCTGATGCCGATCGAAGGCCATCAACTCGTGAAGGTGCAGCAGCGGCGAAGAACTCATCTTATCCCTCTCGATCCGGCCTTGATCCGGCATGCCCGCAATGCGATCCGCAGACCGGGCAACATCATGAAACGTCCTCGATTTCCGCAGCATTCTCGCTGCGGTCACGGCTTTCGAGCGATATTCTCAGTTTGCCGACGCGGCTATGCCGACCGATGCGGCGGACAATGCGGTTCCCGTGACGCCCTGGAAGAGACCCATGAATTTCTGAATATCGATCGAGGAGGCGTTGGAAATGTAGATGATGTCGCGCGGCTGGACCTCGAAGCTCTGCATGGCGAGCAGCGTCGAGCCGTTTTTCAGATTGAACCGATAGACGATCGGAACCGCTCCACCGCGTCTTAGCAACGGATTGTTCGGTGCGACGATACGGCGGGCAATGTCGGGCGGCTCGTAACGGAAGAGGAATATTCCCGAAGCATCGGCGCGGGAATCCTGAAGTCCTCCCGCACGCGCCACCGCATTTGCCATGGTCAGATGCTGTACGCTGAAGGGCACCTCGCCATTCTGCCCCGATGCGCCAAGGATCGTGTAGGTGCTCGGCTCGCGTACGACCGTCACCACGTCTTCGGGCCTCAATCTTATGTTCTCGCGCGGGTTCTGGACAATTGCGGTAAAAGGCAGGTGCATCGTCCTGCGTCCCCGCGTCAGATAGACGACGCTGTCGTTGACGCTGGCGCGCAATCCTCCCGCCGCGGCAATCGCATCGAGCACCCGGTCGCCGGCGGGCGATAGCGCGACGCGCGCCCCCCCGGCAACCTCGCCGGTGACGGTGACGGTGTTCGAGGCGCTCTGCTGCACCGTCACCAGCGCTTGCGGCTGCACCGCCTTGCCGACAAGGCCGGAGATCACGGCTCGCTCGACGGAGGCAGGCGTCCGGCCGGCCGCATTGATACGCCCCACATAGGGAATGCTGATCGTGCCATCGCTATTGATGGTTTGCGGCGGGATCGTAACGGAACTGCCCGTCGCCTGCTGTTGCCCCGAGGCACTGGATGCCATCCCGAACAAACTTCCAGGTGGTGCCTCCCATAGGCTGACCGAGACGACGTCGCCCACGGCGATCTTCAGGCCGGGATCACGCGCGCCCTCGCCGAAATAAGCCGCCAGGCTGGCCTCCGGCCGCGCGGCGCTCCGGACCATGGCCGTCGATATCACGTCGACCAGCGCAAACGGTGGCACGGTACGCGCCGCCGCCTCCTCCAATATGCGGGAGGCCTTGGGGCCGGCCTCCGGTAATGCACAGCCCGTAAGAACGCAGGCGAGAACACACAATAATCCGAACTTCAACGGCATTGACAATCCTGAACGGCATGGAGGCAGTTTTGCTGAGACATCATTGCTCTGAACACACTAAGCCGTTCCGACATCGTCACTGCGCTCCCGGGTAAACCGAAGGATCGATGATGGGCTGGAGCCGTAAGCATGCTTATAGAGAACGGAGAACCGCCCGGGATTGGAAAATTGCAGGCTCATGGCGAGGTCGGTGATGCTTTCGGCCTGGCCGCCCTTGATGGCGCCGTGGGCCGCGGCCAGCCGGTAGTTGCACAGGATTCCCATCGGCGTGTCGCCGCGATAGGTCTTGAACATGCGTTGCAGCGCGCGCGGGCTGCAGCTTGCGGCATGGGCTAGATCTTCCAGCATGATGGCGTTGTGTAGATTGTCGCGCATGAAGGCCTCTGCCCTCAGAAGCTGGCGCGGCGCACTTTCCAATGTTCCGCGATGGAAGGCGTCGGAAAGATTGTGCGGAAGCTTCGCAAACAACTTGACCAGAAGAAGCTCGCTGTAAGCCTTTGCGAGCATCACCCGTTCGACTGGGCGAGCGGTCATGAGATCCTTTTCGGCTTGACGAAGGGTCTGGTAGAGCCCCTGCGCCCCGCCTTGACGGAAGCTCACCGGCGCTAGGGCGAATTCCTGCACATAGGGCTTGCCCGTCAATTCCTCGAAGTGCTGCCGGATAACCGATTCCGGAATTTGAAACAGCAGCCAGGAGCTCCGCGGCTTTATCTCCAGCCGCTTGCCGGCGCGGTCGCTGATGCTGGCGACATTATTGGCGGGGATGCGCAGTGATTTATGCATCCGCTTGTGATTGATTTCCAACTCGCCTGCCAGAACGAATACGATGCTGACACGCGGCACGTCGTGTTTCGCAATAGCCTCCAGGCCAGCAGAGTGCTCCGCACTTATGATGGACGTCGATTGAACGGGCTGCTTGCTGAATTTAAAGGAATAATCGCCACTGGATTCCGACGGAACACTCCATTTCCAGTTTGGTTCAAGTACATCGAGATTGCGAACAATTGCATCACGAGAATACACTTCAAAAGTGCCAACACATTGTTCGGCAACTCTTTCCAACATCGCCATCCGCTATCCTACTCAAAATCTCAGATTGCATATTCGCAACCGCCACCACATGATTTTATCGAGCCAGATTTTTTCTAGCGTTCGTTACGAGGACTTCATGGTCTTGCCCCTTTGACCATCCCAAATCGTAGGATCATTCATCTTAAGTTGCATTATCGCCAATTAAATTAGCACGACGAATTTTAGCACAACAGTACAGATAATGACGCGGTTATACAGATTCCTACACCTCCATGCGCTTGCTCACGTTCAGCCCTCCGGCACGACGCCATCGGACAAAAATGTCCCTACCCATATAGCCACTATCCCTACGCTATACCGGCACTGGTTGCAGAAGTAGTTACTAATTTATGCGCTGCAATCACCGCATAGCGGTTGTGATTGGAATATCTGTCACACGCCGGCAAAATATGTGGCGAGAATCGCTGCGATTTCGAAAACAATCAAAAGGCGAATTATTTTCGATTGCTCCGATGTATCATGCGCTTTGACCAGGCGAACCGAGATGTGACGGCATTGTTTCGATGGTCGGCGAAGATGAGACAATGGTCGATCCATAGGCTTCCGATACTGTCTCATTTTGCAAAATCGGCGGGCGGCGTTTGTCGCCGATGCGCGAAAAAGACAACCAAAAGCATCCAGCCTACAATGTGGAGTAGATTCGAAATGCTGTTTCTATGTCATCGAAAACGCGGCCTCGACCATTTTTCAGGACCAGTGCCGATTTGCACAAATCGCCGATCACATTGAGGTTATGTCCGACGATGATCATCGAACGATCCTTGCGTTTGACGAAAAGTTCTTCGAAGGAGCGCAGCTGGAAGCGTTTGTCGCCGACGGCAAGCACTTCGTCGATGAGATAGCAGTCGAAATCGATGGCAAGCGACATGCCGAAAGCCAATCGTGCCCGCATGCCGGACGAGTATGTCCTGATGGGCATGCGCAAATAGCGACCAAGCTCGCTGAAATCCTCCACCAGATCGCGAATTTCGTCGAATGGCTTGTTGTAGATCCGTGAGAGGAAACGCATGCAGTCGAAGCCGGTCATCGAGCCGCCGAAGCCACCACTCAAAGCAATCGGCCATGACATCGACATGTTGCGCACGACCTTGCCTGATGTCGGCTCCTCTATCCCGGCAATCATCCGGACCAGCGTCGATTTTCCCGCACCGTTATGACCGAGAACGGCGATTTTCTCGCCACGGCCGATCTTGAAGGTCACGCCGTCAAGAACGCGGCGCATGCGCCCGTTCACTTCATATTCCTTGACGAGATCGAATACGCCGACAATGCCATCTTCGTGCCAAGGCGCCTCGGTCCTCTGGACCGCGACTTCCGATGGTGCGAATCGCGCCAGACTGGAAGGGAGATTAATCATTGCTGAGCCGCATGCTCATAGACCTGGATGACGAAGAAGCGCACGATCCAGAAAATGGCGAAGCAAACCGCAAGCAGCAGGAGGAATGACTGAAGTCGCTTCGGATAGAGAGCATGGTCCGGCAAGTTCGGATCGGCGATTCGTTCGAGATAGAGTTGCTGCCGTTGCGCGTCGATTTTCGCATTCTCCAGGGAAGCAGTGGCCGAGGTCAGCATTTTCGCGGCCATTTCCCGCTCCAGCAGCAGCTGTTCGTATTGGGCGATACGCGGCGCCATCGAACCGTCGCTGCCGACGATGCGTGCCCGTTCGTCGCTGATTTGCCGCTCTATTGCCGCGACGCGCGCTCTCAGTGCTTCATTCTGTGGGCTCCGAGGGGCCTGCTCGTCGAGCGCGGCAAGGCGCGTCTTGCTGTTGGCCAGATCGTCTGAGAGCCGGGCAATCATGTCGAGGGCCGCGGACGACTGCTTGCTCGGATCGACAAGCGCCTCGCGGTTGCGAAAATCCGTCAGTCTCTTCTGCATGTCGGACAGCCTCACCTGGCTGTCACCCACCTCGACCTGCGCATAGCGGATCGCATCCTGCCGGGCGCGATCATTCAGGCGATTGATGAGCTCTTCGGCGTGCTGAACCAGGGCGTTCGCCAGACGATAGGCGTCATCGGCCTGAAATGCCTTTACATTCAGTGTCGTCACGCCGCTGCCGCTGTCGGTGTGAACGTTGATGAACTGGAGATAATGCTCAAACAACTCTTCGCTATTGGCCTCGCGCCAGGGCAGAGGATAGCGGTTGAGAACATCCGCCTCCGGTCGCGAGAAAATGTCCTTCAGGCCATCCTTTTCGACGAGCGCGTCAACGGCTGCGCGGGACTTGATGAATTCGGTGACGATATAGCTGTCGTCCTGCGCACGAACGAAGCCGGTGCTCTGGAGGAAGCCGCTGAGCAGGCCCGCCGCATTCCTGTTCGGGCTGCGAACGACGAACTGGGTCTCGGAAACATACTGATCGGCAGATATAAAGGCATAGTAGATGCCGCCGAGCAGGCCGGGAATAACGACGATCAGCAAGAGCAGCAGCTGGGATCTGAGCCATCTCGCAATGGAAAGCGACCGCGGGACCGGCCGGCCCGTGACGATGCCGGACGAGCGCGCCGTTACCAATGTGACGAAATCGACGAAATCCTTGTTATTCTCGATACGGCTCATATGGGACCATCAATCTCTCGAAGAATGGCCTGAACCATTCAATAGTCATCTTGCCGAAGCTTCCCGCCCATGGCGGCAGGCTTCCGATTTCCGCCGCTCCCGATCGTCGCCTCGCCAAGGCGAATGACGTCCGGGGTGGCATTTAATTTCGCAAGAGATTCACATATATCCTTTGAAAGTCAAATATAATTCCCGGATCCTTTGATATTTTACATATCACAGCAAGAATAATTTGCCTTCTGTCGCAATTAATACTTTGGCGACGTGATCCGTATGGCGGGGCGAAATTGCGGCGGTGATAACTGCCATTCAATTCGCCATTTCTCCCTCATTGCTGGTTCAAGGAATTCGGAATGGGAAAGCTCGGAGGCATCTCGAACCGTGTCAGCAATCGTGCCGGACCGAATAGTCGTGAGCGTTCGCAGCTGCGAAGCGCAGCCATGAGATATGGATTTACCATCCTGCAATCGCTGCTCCCCACGCCTCCCGAACCGATCCCGCTCAGGCAATCGGTCGCTATCCGGCATTGCAGGTCGCTTCACTCAAGCGGCCATGACCGCTTCTAGCCTGCATTGGGGGATCTATGTATTTGGATTCGACGATTTTCTCCCAGGACATGCGGGGGTCGGCAGCAGAAACAGACGAACGGCCGTTCTGGCTGCCCCCGGCGAATGCACAGCTGCTCGCCTTCTTGGCGACCCAACGGCGTTTCCCTTTGATCGGCCCGGCGATCTCCGCTTCCCTCAAGCCGATCGAACTGATGGCGGGTGCTGCCGCGGATGGTGTCGTGGGTTGGGGAGATGGGTCGCTTGCCCGGATCGCGCGCCTTTATGCGCGCATTCACCGTCTGCCATTCTGGACCGTCGCCGAAGGTTTCCTGCAATCGTCTGGCACCAGCGCGGCGTCGCCGGTTTCCATCGTGACCGACGATCTCGGCATTCATTTCTCCGCCCATAAGCCGTCACGGCTCGAGGCTCTGCTCCAGGGCGGCTCATGCCATAGCGACATTCGGCGTGCGAGTGATCTGCGGCAGCGGATCGTCCGCGAGCGGCTTTGCCGAGACAATCATTTGCCTGAGGGCGTTGTTCTCCTGCGTCGAAACCGCCGCAGGCGTCTCCTGCTCGTTGACCAGGTCGTTGGAGATCGATCCATCGAAAGCGCCGGCGCCGATGCTAGAGCCTTCGCAAGGATGTGGGCCGCAGCCCGTGCTGACGGAAATGCTGATATCGTCATTAAGTGCCATCCCGATGTCGTCGCGGGCCGTGCCAAAGGTTTCCTCCAGCCCTTTATACACACAAGCGGAGTGCAGTTCGTCGACAAGGCCGTCTCCCTGCATTCGATACTGGATCTGGTCGATGAGGTCTGGACCGTGTCGAGCCATCTTGGCCTCGAGGCATTGTGGCGCGAAATACCCGTCGTGACCTTTGGCATGCCTTCCTATGCCGGCTGGGGACTAACCGACGATCGGGCCGAAGGTGCTGCGGCGATGGCGGCGCGCACCCGGCGAAAACGGCGCGTCAGCATAGACGAATTCGCCGATGTGGCATTCCTTCAATATTCCCGTTATGTCGATCCGGTCTCGCGCCATCCGATCACGGCCGAGCAGGCAGTCGAGCGGTTGCTCCAATGGCGCCATCACGCCCGCTCCCTTTCGGGGCGTTATCTTTGCATCAACTTCTCGCTCCACAAACGCTCGGTGATGCGCCGCTATTTGAGCGGTCCCAGATCCGAGGTGCGGTTCGCCACCGATCCGACGGCCATGCAGATCCAGAATGCCGACACGATCGTCCTGTGGGGGAATGCCGATCCGCCGGAGGAAGGCCTTCTTTGGAAAGGCGGCAAGAGGTTGCCGATCATTCGGGTTGAGGACGGCTTCATCCGCTCTTCCGGCCTCGGCAGCTCGCTCGTTCCTCCATCCTCGCTCTGCTTCGACAGGCAAGGCATCTACTTCAACGCCTCTGCCCCGAGCCAGCTTGAGACGATCCTGAACGGAACGAATTTCGACGAGAAGCTTCTCGATCGGGCAAAGCGCCTTCGGCAGGCGATCGTCTCCATGGGCATCACCAAATACAATCTGCCGCCGCAGGCCGCGCCGGACTATCGCGCGGAGGCTAAAGGCCGGGCGATCGTTCTGGTGGCCGGGCAGGTCCCGAACGACGCCTCCCTGCGCTTCGGCATGGCAAGCCATGCATCCGACATCGAGCTGCTAAAGGCCGTTCGGCGCGCAAGGCCAAAGGCGTTTATCATCTACAAGCAGCATCCGGATCTCCTGGCCAAGGCTGAAGGCCGTCACCCGCCTTCATCTCCATCGATGAGCGCTGCCGATCTTGTTGTCGGCAATGTCGCGCTCGACGATCTCCTGCAGGCGGTCGACGAAGTTCATGTCGCGACATCGCAGATCGGGTTCGAGGCATTGCTGCGTGAAAAGCCGGTATGGTGCCATGGCCTGCCTTTCTACGCCGGCTGGGGTCTCACCCATGACACCGTCGTATCGCTCCGGCGCAAACGGCTGTTGAGCCTCGACTCGCTCGTTGCCGGCGCGCTGATCCTCTACCCGCGATACTGGTCGAATATCGCCGATCTCCCCTGCGAAGCGGAAGATGTGGTTGCCGAGCTCTATCGCGCCCGCCTCGGGGCGGCTCCCAACCCATCGAGACGGCGCTGGCTTGCGCAGGTCATCCACATGCTTGAAGCGAGAAAATCGTGATGAAGCCGATCGTGATGGATATTTCGCGACTGATGGAGCGGGCGCATTGCCCGACGCCCACAGGCATAGATCGCTACGAGCTTCATTATGCGCATTGGCTGAACGAGCGACGCAAGCGTGCTGCCTTGACGAATGCCTTGGGATCCTCGCAAGCGTCCTGGTTTGTCGAAACGGGCCGCCACGGTGCGGTATCCATTGCGACCGAGCGAGCGGACAAGCTGGTCTCCACGCTTGCCAGCCGCTGGGCGGCGAGCGAAGTATCGAGCTCCCAGGCCGTCCTTCTCGAGCGCATTTTCGCTGCCATCGATGGCAAGATCCGCTGGGAGGCCGCTGAAGCGAAGGCGGGCGGAGCTCCCACCGGAAAACTGCGCAAGATCGCGCATATCGTCGCCAATCATTTTGCGCATGGGCGGACACTGCCTGGCAACGCATCCTTCGTACACGTATCCCATAGCCGGCTGGAGCGGACATCTGCTTTTTCATGGCTCGAGGAAACCGGGCGGAACGGCGTCTTTTACGTCCATGATCTCATTCCGCTCTCGCATCCCGAGTTCGTCCGGCCGGAAGAGCCGGAACGTCATCGTCGAAGGATGGCGACGGTGCTAAAACACGCCTCCCTCGTCCTGTGCAATTCCCAGGTGACGGCACGGGCGCTACGCACCTTCGCTCAGGAATGCAACAGAGAGCTGCCCTCCATCGCCGTGCTGCCCCCAGGCGTGGAGCAATGCTTCTTGTCTCCCCCCAATGACATAGCTCGCACGAAAATTCCGTATTTCGTGACGATCGGCACCATAGAACCGCGCAAGAATCACATTCTGCTGCTGCGTCTATGGCAATATCTAGCCGAACGCGACGGTCCGATGGCACCGCGTCTGGTGATCGTCGGCAAGAGGGGATGGGAAAACAGCCATATCCTGGCAATGCTCGAACGGTGCCCTGCCTTGCCCGGGCTCGTCATTGAAGTGCCGGGACTGGAGGATGCTGCTTTGGCGCGGCTGGTTGCCGGCGCTGCCGCCCTCCTCGCACCCTCGTTCACCGAGGGTTATGGCATGCCGATCGCCGAGGCCATTGCGCTCGGCACGCCGGTCGTCGCCTCCAACATCAGCGCGCATCGCGAGGCTGCGGGCGGGCATCCGGCCATTTTCCTCGATCCGCTTGACGGACTGAGCTGGAAAGCCGCGCTCGATATGATCGCCGCCTCGCCTCGGCATCGAACCAGACCAGGCCGGCCAGGCGGATGGGATACGCATTTCGATGATTTGGAGGCGCTGATCGAGGCCGACCTTTCCGCTCGGCGCTATGCGGCCCAACGAGCGCCGCGACGTATGGAGACGATATCACCATCGGCAATTCTACAATGATCGGACCTTGAATGGCACATGACAATGCAGGTGAAAAGCGGCAGCAGGATAGATTCAAATCGTCAGAAAGACGGGGGAGCAGCGACGTGACAAGTTTTTATGATATCGAGAACTGCTACAAATTCATTCTCGGCCGCGCGATAAACGACGACGAGCGCAATTCCATAGGGCAGAATCTCCTGCAACTGACGGACATTCCACTCGACGAGCATCGCCGACGTTTTCTCGGTTCCAACGAGTTCCACCAACGCCATAGCGAATTGCTGTTCAACAATTTCGTGCCGAAGTCGATTTTCGTTCTGTTCGAAACAAGATACAATTTCAAATTGTATCTCGATTTGCGCCAATACCACATTTCCTTCGGCATCATGAATGACGAATACGAGAAATTCGACATCGAGCTCGTCAAAGCCATTCTGCCAGAAACCGGACAATTCATCGATGTCGGCGGCAATGTCGGATATTACTCGCTTTCGGTTGCGGCTCATCCCGCTTTCAGGGGAACGGTGCTTGCCTTCGAACCCCTGCCCAAGCTTTGGGATCTCTTCAATCGGTCGATCCTGGCGAATGGCTTCGAAGGTCGAGTGAGTGTCCGCCAGCTTGCCCTTGCCGACGCGCCGGGAGAATTACAGCTGAGCGACGCCGAGGAAACGGTTAATGCCGGCGCAACACGGCTGATCACGAATGCGGCCGAAACCAAAGTTGGCCGCATGACGAAGGTCGAGACGCTGGATCGTGTTATCGGCGGTCTGAGGCCCGATGTCATGAAGGTCGATATCGAGGGGGCGGAAGGTCTGTTTCTGAAGGGTGCAAGGGAAACCCTCTCGGCGCATAGGCCCTCGCTGCTGATGGAGATCAATCGTGACATGCTCGCCGTTCTCTCGAAAGCGACGCCTGGTGCGATTCATCGCCAGCTTGCCGAACTCGGTTACGGCATCTGGACCAGCTCGCAAAATCAGCTCACACGGATCACGACTTCAGAAGAGCTCGATCTGAATTTTCAGATCGGCACGGTGGCGAACATTCTAGCAGTTCATGAAGATCGCGCAGAAAGCGTCAGCGAACGCCTTCAGCGCCTCGGATTGGTGCTGGCCTCATCCAAGACCAAAAAGCAGCGGCAGCAGGAGGTCGCGCTCTGACAACAGCAGCAATTGATCTTGCGGATTCGAATGCCCGCGTATCGCGACTTTACATGGAGACCTTATTGAATCAGTGGGTCAATAGTAGTGCAACGGCGGATCGTGCGTCAGCCGCGTCATTCGAACTTGATGTGATTGCGCGCCATATTCACCAGGAAAAGCCCGATGGCCGTGGTGAACAGGCAGCATTTCGTGATGTAGCCGATATCGTAGAAAGTCTGCACCGTATCGCCGAAGAAGCCGGCACGAAAGAGCTCGAAGCAGTGGACGGTGGGAACGTAGAGAGCCAATTTCTGCGGGCCGCTCGGCAGCCAGGCCACCATGAAGAACATCCCACCAATCGGCAGTGTGAGGTACTGGAACGGCGAAACAAATTTTTCCACGAATTCGAAGCGCTCGGAGCCGGCCGCGAAAATCAGCCCCACACCGAAGGAAAACCAGGCCATGAACAGCCAACCCGCCAAAAGCAGGCCGAGATCCTGGTAAGGCGGTATGATATTCGCGAGACGAGCGACTGTGTAAACGATGACAAGCGCCGCCGTCGTCCCGCCTGTTTCCAGAAGCCCCCGCGCGATCAAGGCGTCCGCCAGGCGGATCTGGCGATGATACATCAAGGGCAGATTCTGGCGCAAACACGAGACGGCATGGCCGCTTATGTGGCGCCAGAGCGTCAAGGGCATGTAGCCGCTCAGGACGAAGGCGGCGACCGTCAGTCCATGCGCTTCGTGACGCATCAAGGTCCACATGACCATGACACCGGCGGTCAGAATCATCGGCTCCAATGCGAGCCAGAGAAAACCAATATTCTCGCGCCCGTAGCGAATGAGCATTTCGCGCATGATGAGTGCGCCGAGCACGCGCGCCTGGATCTTCAATCCGATTATGAACTGCGAACGATCGCGGGTGTTCGTCGATACGTGATGCATGCGAGGGCCTCCTGTTCACCATCCCATCTTCATTGGATGGTGGAACAACGATACCGGCGAAAGCCGCTTGCTCAATCTTCATTGCGTCGGGCCTGGACAATTACCGCCCCCGGCGCACAGGCGCCGACAGACAACGGCACGCAGTCATCAGTGGGAACGCAGCCATGGCTCTGATAAATTCCGAAACACAAAGCAAGAAAGTCGATGCAAGGCAGCCTCGGCTGCCTTTCCGCCAAATGATTTCGAGATCGATCGTCCGGCCGGCGAAGACGGGAAAGCGCCCGAGGCGCTCAACACGCCTGGGCGTCTACATCCTCGCAGTCGTCGGTCCCACCCTGGTCGTCAGCGCCTATTACGCCTTCATCGCCGCGCCGATCTATGTGTCAGAGGCCTCCTTCGTCGTTCGCATGGCGGCACCGCCGTCATCGAATGCCTTCGGTTCGCTGCTGCAGAATAGCGGCATCACCCGCTCGCAGGATGACACTTTCTCCGTGCAGGAATATATCCGCTCGCGTCAGGCATTGAAGGAGCTCACCGAGCAAGTTCCCGTGCGGGCCATTTTCGGCAGCCGGCAGGCGGACCGACTGACGCGCTTTCCGCGGCCTTGGGAGAACAGCAGCGAGGAGGAACTCTACAATTATTACTCGGATCGAGTCTCAGTCATTCACAACGATACGACGGGCATCACCATGTTGCGCACGACAGCCTTTCACGCGCAGGATGCCGCCGATCTGAATACCGCGTTGCTTTCCCTCGGCGGCAAACTGCTCGACCGCTTGAACGAAAGAGCCCGCGGCGACGCGGTTCGCTTCGCCGATAATGAGGTGCAGGAAGCGCAGCAACGGGTCATCGATGCGCAGAAAAACATTACGAATTTCAGAAACAAGGAACTGATGATCGACCCTAATGCCAGCTCCATGTCGATGATCGACCTCATCACCAATCTGACCGCCGAGCTGGTCAATACGCGCGCTCGCCTTGCCGAGACGCGCAAGACCGCGCCCGACAGCAACTCCATCCCCTTCCTGACCAGCCAGATCGCAGCGCTGGAGCAGCAGATCGAAAATGAGCGGGCCAAGATGGTCGGATCGGACAAATCCGTAGCACCCAGGATCGCCGATTACGAAAGCCTCGTCCTGATGCGGGAATTTGCCAACAAGGCACTCGTTGCCGCCCTTGGTTCGCTGGAAGCAGCCAGGGCCGATGCCCGCCGGCAGCAACTTTATCTTGAGATCGTTGTACCGCCGCACCTGCCCGACGAAGCGGAGATGCCCTACGCCCTCAAGAACATCGTTGTGGTCTTCCTGTCTTTGAGCCTTGCTTACCTTCTGGGCTGGCTCATGCTGACTGCTATCAGGGATCACGAAAGCGGTTGATCCAAGCTTTGGGCAATTCCGCTTTTCTTCGAATCGCGAAAGCGCTCTATCTTCTTATTCCCAACGCATTCCGAACGGAAAACCGCTACGCCCTTTTCCTGGAAATGCTCCAGCACGGCATCGGCCGGCTGTGGCGTTCCGTTATCAATCGGAGTGCCAGAAGCAGGTATAGATTTCCGCCATGCAGGCGCGGATCTCGCGCCCGGCAATCGAGTCCGCGGTAATATGGCCATAGAGGCTGAACTCGGCGTCGCGTGCGCGAATGTAATATCGAAGAGCGGTCTCTATGTCCCGCATGGCCTTGTAGAGATGCGCCGTCTGGATTTCGACATCGATGACGGCGGCCGCATCGAGATTGTGTGCATATTCGCGATAGACATCATAAAGCTTCAATGCCTCGTCGAAATCGCCGGCTTCCTTGGTGACGTTTGCGTAGACGGCAATCAGGTCAATTTCGCCATCTGAGACCACCAGGTCGCGCAATTTCGGCTGCGCCTGCCGCCAGCGTCTCGACTGAACCAATTCCATCGCACTCTGACGCTTGCGTTCGATATCCGCACGCGAAAGCCGCAGACGCGCCGCTTCGAGATGGCCGGTTATTTCGGCGTCGTCAGGCGCAAGCTCATGGGCGCCTTCGTACCATTGCAGCGCGGCATCCGGCTCATGCATTCGATTGTAGAGGTGGCCGAGCTGCAGATGGATATCGATATCGTCCGGCTCCTCCTTCAGGAAATGCTGGTAGGCCTCCAGCGCCGCCTCGAAATCGCCGTTCTCCTTATGGGCGTGGCCAAGCTGCACCAACAATGAAATCCGTGCGGGATATTGCTCCACCGCCTGCTGATAGTAAAAGGCTGCAGTCGCCCAATCGCGCCGGTCACGCGCGGCGTCGGCCTCGGCCAGGACATTGACCGGTGCGCGGGCATCCGCCGTGCCGGTTCTGGGCTGTCCAACGCGCAGCAGCGTCGATGCAAATCGCAGCTCCTTTCTCATGATACATGCCGCATCGAGATGTTTCGCGGACGCAGCCAGCAGTCTTCGGGTGGACGCTCATGAATGCGGATACGCAATTCGATGAAACGATGCTCCCTTTTGACAGTCACGCATATGCTTCCCGAGAACGAGCCCACCAGCGTCATGGCCTGCAGAAAATCGAGACCGGAATTGGCGACCATCTCGATATCGAGCTTGGCCGCCTTCGGCTGGATGAGCTCAAGATCCAGCAGCCAGTCGCCTTCCTTGAAACTACGCTTGGGGCCTGTCAGTAACCAGCCCGGCTGGACGCTCCAGTTGCCATCATTGATCTGCGATGGCTGCTGCAAGAGGTCGGGGCCTATCATCCAGCCGACATTTTCGACCTCGCGCACGAAGACCACCGTCGCCTGCCCTTCTGAATTGACCAGCAATCCGGATGGAGTGATGTTCGCATTGGCGGAATCGCCGATATTCCGAGCCTCGCTGTCGCTTTCGGGCAGCAGCGTATCCCAGTAGGCCGTCTGGCCTTCCCTACGCGCAACGGCGACGATCCGCTTCACAACGGCGGCACGCGTGACGACGCCGCGCCGGAGATCGAACTCCAATCCCAACCGCTCGGCCGACGTCGGATCCCGTCCACAGATGCGCGAGAAGGCATAACGCAGGAAGGCCGCATCGTCGTCGCGGGCAAAACGCACGAAGTTCTCCACCATGGCGAACTGATCCGGCTCCCGTCGAAGCGCCTGCACGCCTGAAGGACCGCCGAGCGCTGACGGTACGGGACGACGAGCCTTCAACGCGTCGACAACGCGCAGCCGGTTGGTGCCGCCGCGAATGGCATTTGCAAGTGAGAGACGGTCATCCGATGTGAGGTCCGATTCCGTCAGGTCCAATGCCTTTGCCCAGGCGTCGACAAAGGATTCCGCAGGCAAGGAGAACACGTCTTTCGGTAGAATACTCAAGGGTTGTCTATGCAACTCGGCGATGGTCAATATTGCCCCCCAACATCTTTTCGATGGCTGTGACATGCCGCGCGGCAGTGCGCGGATAGGAATACCAATGCGCTGCCTGGCTGCGATCGCGATCCAGCATCGACAGCAACGCGGGATTTTGCGCAAGGCTCAGCAATGCCTCTGCTATGCACTCTATCTCGGTGCTTTTGACGACATGACTGATCGGCCAGAGGTCCCGCAGGACGGGTGAGCGGGAACACAGCAGGGGGCGATTGGCGCTCATTGCGATGCGCGCGGCCCCCGTGGCTGTTTCGGTCGAATGACCGTAGAGGAATGAAAGCAGGTCGCAGGTCATCAGTTCCCGACGCAACTCTCTCTCCGGGATGAAGTCGAAACGCGCCGTGACCTTCTCGGATATTCCAAGATACTCGATCAGGTTTTCGATCATGGCACGCGTTGCCCGGGATTCGTCGTTTGCAACCATGCAGTTGAATAGCTTTAGGCGCAGTCGAGGCTCGTAGTTTAATGCCTCCGCAAAGGCCAATACGAGACGATCGATGTTCTTGTGCGGCATCAGGAACCCGAAGGAGCCGATGGTAAAGTGCGACAGGTCAGGCCCCGGCGCATCTTCCGGCTCGGAAAGAACACCATGCGGCAAGACGATCGGATTCAAATGCCCTGAAGCCGAAAGCGCTGCCGCATCTTCCGCCGAATGCACGAAGACCATATCGAATGCTCGGGTCCAGTCGAGCGTGCCGCCTCGCAAGGCCTCCTTCACGCTGTGCATGGTCAGCACGCGCAGCCGATGACCCGTGGCGGAGATCGGCGGGATCAACAGCTCCATATCCGCTGTCGAAAAATGCCCCGGATGATGCTGCATCCAGAGAACATCGCCACGTCCCTGCTCCAATCGTCCCGCCAGACGCTTGAGCGAAGCGAGGTCATAACCCCAGAGCCGTGACATGCTGCGCGGAATGCCCTCGATGCTGTCCGAAGGCGCTTCCGGCAAGGCATCGTCTAGGATCCGCCGTGCGAAGACATGATCAAGCCTGCCCGCAAAGGCCGGTGTGGCGTAGAGATGCTGCGAATAGGTGGCGATGCCGCATTGCTGCTGCCAGGAAGAGATCAGATCCATCGTCCAGTCACGCCGCGCTTCGGCAGCCGTGGGGGCGGGTTTGGCAAGGGCAGCCAGCGTGCGGATGGCGACCGACTTCCAGCTGAAATGCGTCTTCAGAAGCGCTTTTGCTTTCTCGTTTCTGCTGCGTGCTTCATCGGGACGATCGAGCACGGCGCGCATCTGCGAGCCCAGATGTTCCACCGATGGTTCTGCCCATAAGCTGTGGGAGCCTGCCACATGAGCCTGGGACGCCGACATGTGACAATTGACCAACCAGGCCGTATCCGGGCGGCAGAAGTCAAGTTGGCCGCTATAGTTCGTGGTCACCACCGGAACGTCGAGCAGCATGGCTTCGGCCAAAGGCAGGCCGAAGCCCTCCCCCCTGCTCGGTGCCACCAGCATCGCGGCGGACCGATAAAGCGCACGCAGCTGGCTGGCATCATAATGTTGCTCGATGATGGTGATCGGCGGTGCGTCGGCCAGTCTGTCGCGCTTTTCCGCAAGGATCGATGCCAATACGTTGTTTGGGTTCGGAAACGTCTTGATCACCAGTTCGACCGGCTCATCCGCGCGGAACGTGCGCAGAAATGCCTCGATCAGGACATCGACACCTTTGCGTGGAAAGCAGGAAGACACATGCAGGATGCGCCGACGTCCGGTTGCCGGCAAGGGCGTATCGTTGGAGGTGACCGAGGCTGTCAAGTGATCGCAGCCATTTCCGGTTACCTCCACGGGAATGGTTATTCCAGAGCGCTGGAAACTGTCGCGGACGAAGGTCGATATTACGGTCACGACATCGAGATCACGATTGAAGCGATCCACCAGATATTGAGGGAATTCAAGCTCCTCCCAAGCGAACCCAACGTAAGTGTTCTGGCGCCCGACCATATCATGGGTCGCCGGCGGCCAGGTGTTTCGCAAATGGATGTCGTACATCTCTTTGAACGGATAGTCATTACGCATGCGGCGCATGATGTCCGTGGCAGCCGAAAGGTTTGCGTCACCTTGCCAGTCGTCCTCGTCCGTATGGCAGGTCAGATTGATGCCTAAATCTATGAGCGCCTGAGCGAGATGACGATTGACGATCGCCAGACTGTAGTCGCCCTTGAAAACGCCGTCATAGAAAACCGTCTTGCCGGCAAATCTCTCGATCAAAGATCGTTCGTCGATGCGCCCCGCATCGAGCGAATAAGGCGAAACAGCATCGTCATGGCGCATCCATCACTCCCAGGCACTGGAAACAAACAAATGAGCGATATGGCAAGCGGGCAAACTCGTGGACGTATCGTTGATACGAATGACGAGAATGCCGGCTTGCGCGTATCGCTTGCTTCAGCTCCGGGCGACCGTCGCCGTCTGGAGCTCGCTGCTCGGCTTGTATGTCAGGATGCCTGAGCTTCTCTGACGATATAGCCCATTTCCTCGGCCCGCTTTTCGAGAGAGGCGCGAGCCTGTTCGAGCACCTTGCCCGCATAGACCGGGGGATAGCACCAGTCATTCCAGGTCCGCGTCGCCACACCGGCAAGAGGGCCGAACCGCAACACGCCAGGCTCGAGGAAGGAGAGACGCCCGCCAAGATCGAGATAGGTCTCGGTCTGTGCTCCCTCGGCCAGGACGATCGCATGCTGCTCCAGTTCGATATGGAAATATTCGAACGGAACCAGCGTCGTCTCCTGCGTGATCGTCGTGCCGTTGACGAGGAACTTGGCCGGGATCAGCGCTTCCTCCAAGAACATGCAGTGATCGGGAGAGACGTATAAATCGCGAGCGGGAATATTTTCCGAAATGGCGCCCGCCTGGATGCGGATCGGGAGCGTGTCGCGGGGCTTGTCGATCGCCTTGGGATCAATCCGGCGGCGGCCGACCCATTTGATTTCCGCCACGCCGTTATGGGTGACGACGAGATCGCCGACGCGCAGATCCTCGACCGGAATCTCATCTTCCGGCGTACGGATTAGCGTGCCGCGCAGGAAGCAGCTCGTGAAGGTCAGTGTGTCGGTGCTTGGGTCATAAGTATAGGTAACGCCTGCCGGTATCGTGTAGGAGCCGAGCGGGCTCAAGATGCCCAACGCACCATAGAACGTGACGGTATTTCCCGACTGCTGGACAGAATTCGAACCGACGACCTCGATCCTGTCGCCTGACTGAACGTTCGTGACATTCGGCGGCGCCGACAAGCCCAAATTGATGCCACCGGGATCGTATGAGAACAGACCGGTGCCATTCGCATTGGCAAAGTCCACGGTAACGCCATTCAGCAAACCGACGTTGATCAGGCTGGCTTGGACGTTGATGCTGGAGCCGGCGCCGATCGCATAGGTATAGGTCGAACCGGCGCCGATATTCGCAAGGCCGGCATTGAGCGTCACATTGGCGCCGTTGATGGCTTCGATCGTGGTGCTCGAAAGCGCGCCTGTGCCGACGAGATTGCTGATATTTACATCCACACCGTCAACGATGACTGTACCGTTGGAAACGAGGTTGAGCTGGATTGTATCCCCCGACGTACCAGCATTACTGCTGTTGATCGTGGTCGTGCCGTTGTCCACAAGGTTGATGCCAATCAAAGCCATGTGATTATCCTCTCCATTAGATTAACACGTTGTTTTTAAAGGAAAACGCTTTCGTCAGAACTTGTAGTTCAGACCCACCCGAATGGCATGGAAGTCGAGGCTGGCTTTGGAATTAAGCACGTCTCCACCCACGTTGCTGCTGCCGAAATCGACATACTGATATTCGAGTTTAGCAGTCACATGATCGGTAAAGGCGTGTTCGACACCGGCGCCCACTGTCCAGCCGGCCTTGGTCTTGTCGTCGTCGAAGCTGCCGAAGCCGGCGAGAGAGCCCTTGTAGTTGACATGGCCATAGGCGAGGCCGCCGGTGCCATAAAACAAGGTGTTATCGTAAGCATAACCAATGCGCGGACGGAGTGTGCCGTACCAATCAATCTTCGAAGAGGCGCTCGCCACATCACTTCTGAAAGAGTCGCTGATATCAGCACCCTGGAAATCGGCTTCGAGGCCGATCACCCAATTGGGATCGAACTGGTAGTTGTAGCCGATCTGGCCGCCCCCAAGGAAGCCGGAGCCTTCAAGTTTCCCAAATTTACCTAGATAGCTCCCGAAGGAATGAAACCCTACCGTGTCGTTGCCACCGAAGGCGCCGCCTGCGTTCACACCGACATAAAAGCCGGTCCACGAAAACACCGGTGCTGTTTCCACCGGAGCTTGCGGTGGGGTTGAGACTGAGAGGTCGGCCGCATAACCTGCACTTGCCGCAATCATCGTCAAAAGGAAAGCGGTAGATCCCAAAAACTTGCGCATTCGAAAATTCTCCTCGAAGGGATTCACAAGATTCAACATGTAACTTGTGAAAGTTCACGTCGACGCCATAATATAGGCGCGTTTATAGCTGTAAATACGCCGTAACTAATATATATTTCTGGAATACATGCTTTATCTGTACAATATTGTCGCAATATGTATTGAATTATGACTTCATTTTTACTTGTGAGAGTCGCGGAGAATCTACTTTGATCCCGTTGACCTCAACGATGAGGAATCGATTTCACATCGCGTCGTTTCAGCGTTCCGGAATAAGCATGTGATGGCTCGCGACATCCTTCTCGATCAGAGAAAGCCGATTGTTTGCGGGAACTTAAGGGTGACGCAATCCGATGCGCGCTGTCGCTTTCGATATAGACAGGCGCCGGACTAATCTGCAGGTTTTGGTTGCTACTGCAGACACCGATCCGCTGCAGTGGGAGGCTCGACGGGGCGGACCCTTGAAGGTACGTCGAGCCTCCCCAACGTCCGCGCCGTTCGTAATCTTCATTGAGGATTCAGCAAAGATCGTCGCCGAGCAATCCTGGCGCGAGCATCGAACCGCGTCGCGCGACATCGGCCGGGCGTTATGACGTTGCGAAACAAACAAACATCCGGGTGTTAGGTTGTTGCTTACTCTAATGCCGGCTTTCCAAAGTCAGGCGCAATCAGACTTCTCGCGTCGTTTCTCGTATGGACGATACGACGGCGGCAGGCGACATCTTTGCAACTATCGCAACCGCCAAATTGCGATGGTCGGGAGGTTCGGTCGCCTGCAACATGCATCGGCCGGACCTCCTCGTATCCTCAAGGTCAATTCCGCTCGGCCGGCTTTTTGGCAGCACCGCCAAGGCTGACGAACGGACAGACAACTACGCTGAAAGACGGCGGTCTGCTCTTCCTTCAGAGCGTCACGGGGATGCCAGCCGCCTTGGCGGCCGCGATAAATGCCGATCGAACCTGCTGCGGCGACGCCCTGCCCGTGACGCCGTCAATGCAAGTCTGGAGCGCGTCTTCGAATGCCTCTCCATAGCGCACCGGCCATTGTGTCGTCAGGCACTCCACGGCGCGCATGACGGAATCGACGATCTGAACTGTACCATCATCATCGAGGCTGATTTTGACCGGCTCGAACGTAAGGTTTCGGAGGTTGTCGGAATTCTCGCCGGAGAAATCCTGCCGATCCTGAACGGCAGCTCGTTCGATACCTGCGCATCTTTGCTTCATGACCAGCTTGGTCAGTAACTTCATGTCGCGAGCAGTATCACCTGGCTTTGGCGCATCATCCTCGGCGGCTGTGCGTTCGAGATCGCTTTTGCTCGCGGCTGGCCGACCCCGCGACATCGTCAAATTATCTTCCGGGCGCCCCGGAGGACCAGGAGTTTTCGAGGGATTCGAACGAACAAACTGTTCGCCGATATCAGAATCAATGCCAAAATCCTTGGTATTCCGCCCCATGCCAACATGCCCCAATTAGCGTCCTCAACCCAGCCCACTACGAGCCTCCGCAGCCGCAATACGTTGCATCGACAAAAGTATTACTATTTGAAATCAGCAGTTTAACATGACCAAACTAGCGCTACGAAGCGAGTTTGACCAGTATCGCTGCAACAAAAACTGTGAATACCAGCCATGGAACCGTTCCGGGCTTGCTTTATCATGTATAACCACGGAAATTTTGCCTAAAGGTTCCATGGAAGGATTTCCATTTGAACCAAGCTGCACGTCTCAGAGCTACATGGTTGCGGACATGTGCTGATGCCTCTCAACCGAGCACCCACCAACCGCCTTCATCGGACCTCAGTTGAAAACATATGCGCTCCGCGGATCGGCGAATTTGACGGGAGAGCATTCACGCCAACCCGGATCGCACAACGAAGGTGGGAAGGAACACGAGAAATGAGCATCGCCCTGCGCGATATCGTGTGCGGCCATATTGTAAACGAACAAGATGCCGATTTTCCGCAGGAGAAATTGAAGGGGCGCACCGAAGTGCGCCGCCTGTTCAGAAGATGAAAAAAGTGGATGGCGGAACCTGCAATGCGGTGGCAATGCGACGAAGTTTCGCCGAATCCGCCTCTGCACCGGCCTCGATTTCAATGATTTCCTCAGTGGTGAGGCCACAGGTTTCAGACAGATCGTCAACCGTATAACCGATGGCTTCACGCGCCTGCCGCACGGCAGCTGCGATTTCCCCATGGGGAACGGTAGAAGCCTTTGAACTATCGATATTATTCGGAGTAATGGACATGAAATTTCTCCTTCCAAAGTCCGCCGGCAGTTCGTTGCCGGGTGAAGGCAGCTATTGCAGCCATGAGGCATATCGACCTAAACAGACGCGGCCGAACGCTGGGTCAATATAGGCATCAATGCGGCAAGGGCAAGCATGGAAGCGCATAGCTGCCCGGCGCCTGGCTCTCGGCTCATGTCATATTTTAATATTGAGTGATATCGCCGCACGTCACGGTTACAAAATAGCCGGGTGCGCTGAAGGCCTATTTCGCGATCGTTCGCTGCCACGGGATGCGATAGCTAGGAGCCAACATCACCCACTCCGGCAAAGTTACTTCTTGCCCCTTGCCTTGCGTATCTTCCGTTCGGCCGCGAGCAGGAGGCCCTTGAGTTCCGGTTCGCGCACGCGATTGGCCGCTTCGATGAAGGAGACCCATTCGACGCGGCGCTGGCCTCGCTCCGGGAAATCCTGAAGCACCTGATCGACCTCAAGCAAATGCAGCCCTACGATGCAGGGAAAGCGATTGCCGTCGGCAAGCTGCTTCAGATAGGTGAAGTAGCCGAAAGGCTTCTTCTTCACTTTTCCGCGCACGCCAGCCTCCTCATAAGCCTCTATGGCTGCGACCTCATGCGGTTTCTTGCCCTTGATAGGCCAACCCTTCGGGACCACCCAGCGCCCGCTTTCCCGGCTGGTGACGACGAGCATCACTGCATCGTCGCGTTCGGCTTCTTTCCTGTAGCAGATCGCAGCATATTGTTCGTGGACGCGGCCATGAAGCAGCGCATCCGCATGGGAAGCAAGCTCTGACAGGAAACTCTCCGAACGCCTCAAGGCCTTATGCTGCGCTGATATTGAAGACGCCATGCGCGGTTACCCACGACAAGGTCGATAGAGGCAAACCCACCCAAAAGCCGGCTGGCGTGCGTTCACAAAATTCCTCTGCGACACGCTGCCCTCCTATCCTGCGGCTCTGCCGAAATACCCAACTGTCAGTATGATGCTGTGAGCCGTTGCAGTGACAGTTTTATGAAGCCTGCTGTTGATGAGGAGAGTTGCATGGGTCGTCGCGGTCGATACACGAAACCGTGACCGCCCCGGCTGCCGAAATTGAAACGGCCCCACATGGAGGCCGTTTCGCACTTGGGAGGATGAAGCGAAGCCTACTCGGCCGCCTGCAAGCCAGGCGCCTCGATTTCCTCACTCAATTGCCCCGCCATGGCGGCGGCAAACTTGGTCTGGTCGAGTTCGTTTTCCCAGCGGGCGACGACGATCGTGGCAACCGCATTGCCGACGAAGTTCGTCAGGGCGCGGCACTCCGACATGAAGCGGTCGATGCCGAGGATCAGCGCCATGCCGGCGATCGGCACCGAGGGCACGACGGCAAGGGTAGCGGCAAGCGTGATGAAGCCCGCACCGGTGATGCCGGCGGCGCCCTTGGAGCTCAGCATGGCCACCAGCAGAAGCAGGATCTGGTCCCCAAGCGACAGCGGCGTGTCGGTTGCCTGGGCGATGAACAAGGCTGCCAGCGTCATATAAATGTTGGTGCCGTCAAGGTTGAAGGAATAACCCGTCGGGATGACGAGGCCGACAACCGAGCGCTTGCAGCCCGCACGTTCCATCTTGTTCATCAGGCCTGGCAATGCGGCTTCCGACGAGGAAGTACCGAGCACCAGCAGCAACTCTTCCTTGATATAGCGGATCAACGCCAGGATCGAGAAGCCGTTGTAGCGGGCGACGGCGCCGAGCACGACCAGAATGAAGAACAGTGACGTGGCGTAGAACGTGCCGATCAGGAAGGCCAGATTGGCGATCGTGCCGATGCCGTACTTGCCGATGGTGAAGGCCATGGCGCCGAAGGCGCCGATCGGTGCGAACTTCATCAGCAGCGCAACCATGCGGAAGATCGGGGTGGTCAGCGCCTGCAGGAAGTCGACGACCGGGCGGCCGCGCTCGCCGGCGGCGCCGAGCGCGATGCCGAAGACCACGGAGAAGAACAGGACCTGAAGGATATCGCCCTTGGCGAAGGCGCCGACGATCGTGTCCGGAATGATGTTCATCAGGAAGCCGACGATCGTCGCATCATGGGCCTGAGCCGCATAATTGTTGACGGCCTTCGTATCGAGCGTCGCCGGATTGATATGCATGCCGGCGCCCGGCTGCACGACATTCGAGACAATGAGGCCGACGATCAGCGCCAGGGTCGAGAAGGTCAGGAAGTAGATGAACGCCTTGCCGACGACGCGGCCGAATTTTTTCAGATCCGACATGCCGGCAATGCCCGTCGTGACCGTCAGGAAGATGACCGGCGCGATGACCATGCGCACCAGCTTGATGAAGGCATCGCCGAGCGGCTGCAGCGATGCGCCAAACTGAGGGTAGTAATGGCCGAGCAGGATGCCGGCGGCAATGGCGGTCAGGACCTGCACATAGAGATGCCGGTAAAAGGGAAGTTTGCCGCGCGTTTCGGCGGCAGCGATGGGAGCAATCATGATGTCCTCCGTTAAGCCCAACCGATCTCTCGGCCCTCCGGGCGACGACTAGAATTCAACAGCCTCCGACTGTTCCGTCTGGCTTTGCAACGGGCGTGCCAATTGAGGGGAAAGGCATTAACCATTTGATTTCATGTATTTTAAAATTCCGGCGCGGGAACGTGCCTTGCAACATGTGCGGCAATCCGCACAGATTGAATTGCGATCAGCGCGGAAATATGCACAATACGGCGATGCTACAGCGCGCCGCCACGGATCGACTTTTGACGCCAGAGCAGCTGAGCCGGCGCTCCCGCCGGGTTTGGCTCGCTTTTGCGTTCCTATCCGCCGCCATCATTGGGGTCGCTCTTTATGGCGCAAGCTTCTACGGCCGTGTCTCCGCGATCGAGACGTTGCAGAGGCAGGCGCATACGGATGCCAATCTCAAGGTCGCACTCTTGCGAGCGGTTCTCGAGCGTCCGCGCGCCTTGCCGCTCTTGCTGGCGGATGATCAGCAGGTCCGTGAGGCTCTCGCGGGACGGCGGATCGACGATATCGTTGCCTTGGACCGCAAATTGGAGAACCTCGTTTCCGGCACCAGCGCTTCGGTCCTCTATGTCATCGGCAAGGACGGGGTCACGATGGCCTCCAGCAATTGGCGGGAGCCCTTGAGCTTCGTTGGCAACGACTATTCTTTCCGCGACTACTTCAGCAAAGCCATGGAGGCGGGAACCGCAGAGCACTACGCGCTTGGTACGATCAGCAACCGCCCCGGTCTCTATATTTCGCGCCGCGTCGGCGATGCCGGCTCGGCATTGGGCGTTGTCGTGGTGAAAATGGAGTTTGATCAGCTGGAGGCCGACTGGAGCGAGAGCGGCCGCCCTGCTTATGTGACTGACGAACGTGGCGTGATCCTTATCACCAGCCTGCCTTCATGGCGCTTCATGACGACGACGTCACTTAACCGGGAAGAAGCGGCAGCCATTCGCAAGAGCCTGCAATTCGGCGCCGCGCCGCTCTCGCCTCTGCCGATCAGCCGTCCGCAAGCTATAGGCCCGGATGCGACCATCGTTCGCGCCGTCCTGCCCGGCAGCAGCGCCGCCGAATATTTGCGGCTGACGACCGCAATCCCTTCGACCCCCTGGCAGCTCGGTTATCTCATCCCGACCGATCAGGCGATTGCCTCCTCCATGCGCGAGACGCGTTTCTTAACCTTGACCGTCCTGCTGCCGATACTCGCCTTTGCCGCCTTCCTATTGCGGCGGCGCGATGTCTCCGTCATGCAGATCGCCGTCAGCAGGATCGCCCGCGAAGAGCTGGAGCGCCGCGTTTTGGAACGCACCGAGGATCTCAGCCGTGCCCGCGACCGGCTGGAGGCGGAGATCGCCGACCACCGGGCGACGGAAGCCAAGCTGCAGGGCGTGCAGCAGGATCTCGTGCAGGCCAACCGCCTTGCCATCTTGGGGCAAGTCGCAGCTGGCGTCGCCCACGAGATCAATCAGCCCGTCGCGACGATCCGAGCCTATGCCGAGAATGCCCATATCTTCCTGGACAGGCAGCAGACCGAGCCGGTCAAGGACAATCTGTCCGCGATCGCGGCGCTGACGGAGCGCATCGGCACGATCACCGAAGAACTCAAGGCCTTTGGCCGCAAGGGAAGAACCGCGCCCGAGCCGGTGGACATCAGAAGTGCGATCGAAGGTGCCGTCGTCCTGCTCAGGAGCCGGTTCGCCGGCCGTCTCGATGCGCTGAAGATCGATCTGCCGCCGACAGGCCTCCTCGTCGTCGGCACGCGCATCCGGCTGGAACAGGTGCTGATCAATCTTTTCCAGAATGCGCTGGAAGCTCTGGAAGGCCGCGAGCAGGCCAAGGTCGATGTTTCGGTGCGCGAGACGTCCGACGATGTCGAGATCGTGGTCTCGGATAACGGGCCGGGCATCCCCGCCGCAATCCTCGAACAGCTGTTTACGCCCTTCAATACATCCAAGGAAAAGGGCCTCGGCCTCGGCCTCGTCATTTCAAAGGATATCGTTGTCGACTATGGCGGCCGGATCGATGTCGAGAGCAACGGCAGCGGCACCCGCTTCACCATCCATTTGCGCAAGGCCACAGCATGAAGGACCATTCCCCCGTCTTCCTCATCGATGATGACAAGGATCTGTTGAGAGCGACGAAGCAGACCCTTGAACTTGCCGGCTTTACCGTCTCCGCCTTCCCCACCGCGACCGAAGCGCTGAACGCGCTGGATTCCGGCTTTGCCGGTGTCGTCGTCTCCGATATCCGCATGCCGCAGATGGACGGCCAGCAGCTCTTTGCCCGCATCAAAGCGTTCGACGCCGATCTGCCCGTTATCCTGATGACGGGCCATGGCGATATACCGATGGCGGTACAGGCGATCCAGGATGGTGCCTATGATTTCATCGCCAAGCCTTTCGCGACGGATCGACTGGTGCAGAGCGTGCGGCGCGCGGCGGAGAAACGGCGGCTCGTGCTGGAAAACCGCACGCTGCGGCAGGCAGCGGAGCAGGCCCAGGGCGATCTTCCGCTGATCGGCCAGACCCCGGCGATCGAGCGCCTGCGCCACACGCTTCGGCAGATCGCCGATACGGATGTCGATGTGCTGGTGACGGGTGAAACCGGTAGCGGCAAGGAAGTCGTGGCAAGCCTGCTGCATCGCTGGAGCCGCCGCGCCAAGGGCAATTTCGTTGCGCTGAATTGCGGCGCCCTGCCCGAAACCGTGATCGAAAGCGAGCTCTTCGGCCATGAGCCTGGCGCCTTCACCGGGGCGCAGAAAAAGCGCATCGGCCGCATCGAGCATTCCAGCGCGGGCACGCTGTTTCTCGACGAGATCGAAAGCATGCCGCCGGCGATCCAGGTGCAGATGCTGCGCGTGCTGGAAATGCGCGAGGTGACACCGCTCGGAACGAACGAGGTCCGCCCCGTCGATCTGCGCGTTGTGGCGGCCGCAAAGGTCGATCTCAGCGACCCGGGTCAGCGCGGCGATTTTCGCGAAGACCTCTATTATCGTCTCAATGTCGTTACGCTTTCCATCCCGCCGCTGCGGGAGCGGCGCGACGATATCCCCCTGCTCTTCGGCTATTTCGCCGAACGCGCCGCCAGCCGCTTCAAGCGCGATGTGCCGGCCGTTACGACCACGGTGCGCCGCCATCTGCAGCAGCACGACTGGCCGGGCAATGTTCGCGAACTCTCGCATTTTGCCGAACGCTTCGTGCTTGGGCTGGAGGCAAGCGTCCTGCCGAAATCCGGTGACGCGCCGACGGTGGAGGCAGGACTATCACTGCCTGCCCGCGTCGAGCGCTACGAGGCAGACCTCATCCGCGAAACCCTGCAGCAAAACAATGGCGACGTCAGGAAGACGATAGAGGCACTCGGCATTCCGAGAAAGACTTTCTACGACAAGCTGCAGCGCCACGGGATCGTCAGAGGCGATTTCGCCGACCTCTAGAGCATTTCCAGGAAAAGTGCGCAGCGGTTTTCCGTCCGGAATGCGTAGAAAAACAAGAAGATAGGGCATTTTTGCGATTCGAAGAAAAGCGGAAATGCTCTACGCGCTTGCAAGCCTTGCGGTGGGCATGGAGGAATGCCGTGCCGCGATCTCCGCCGTCCGGTCGAGCACCAGCATGGCCTGATCGATAACGCCTGCAAGCGCTTCGGTGCTCTTGGCAGCCCCCACGACCAAGGGCGCGCTCAGGCAAATGCGAAGGGCGCTGGCCGGCATCTCGCCGAAATCGGCGCAGCGAACGGGCTGGCCAAGGCGCACGGCGGCGAACCCATCTTCCTCAATGGCCAGCTCCTTGTAGACCGCCGCGGTCTTGGCAGCGTTTAAGACATCTGCATCGCCAGCGTTGCGCAGATAGAACGAAAAGATCGAAGGGATTTCATCCCAGTGGCGAACCGACGGCACATCCCACAGGCAGCGCCGATCAAGGGGGCGGCTGTCCAGCAACGCAAAGGCGGGGTCGTTGGCAAGCCTGGCGGTTACGGCTTCGGCGAAGGCGGAGAGAACGGTAATGACCTGCTCTTCCGGAAGAGCGACGAAGGATTGCAATTCGAACAAAGCCGCCTTCCAGCGTAGCAGCAGGCCGAAATTGGCGCGCTCGGATAGCGTTTCGCGCGCTGCCCAACCCTTTGGCCATTCGGCCTTGCCGCAATAATCGGACAGAGCCGCCGGCAGGTGGCGATGCCTGAAGCGTTCCGACATTTGCGGGGGGCATAGAAGCGCGCCGCAGAAAATCGGTCCGGCAAGGAATTTCGAGCCCGTGAGCGCCACCATGAAGCCATGCGCGAGGTAAGCGCCGATCGTTGCCGCCGACAGGCGGAACTGGCAGCCATCGATCATGATGTCGAGCGCGTCGCCGAAACGCGCCTTAAGGCGCAGCACGGTTTCCAGGCTCGGAGCAAGCAAACTGGTCTTGGAGACATCGGTCACGACGAGCAGGCATCTCAAACCCGCAGCACGGCCGAGTTCGATCAGGCCCCGCAATTCTTCCTCGACCTCGATATCCGCACGAAGGGAACCGTCCTTGTTCCGGACGGCGATAGTCGCGTTGCGTGTTGCGTCGCCGGGCCGCAGCTCCTCGCCTTTGGCAACCGCGCGGTCGCTGCTGACACGCCCCATGAAATGCCGGCCGGCCGAAGCGGTCATGACGCCGCTGCCGGTCTCGTTGCCCATCAGCGTGATGGTCATCAAGGCGCGATCATCCTCACGCGCCAGAAGCGAGGCAGCAAAGAGATGGATGTCCGTGCCCGAGGTTGCCAGGATCGCATCAATGTGCGGTTGTCCGGCGACCTGGTTGAGGCCAAGCTGACGCAATAGATCCTGACGCACTCGTCCAATTTCACGCTCATAGATGGCTGCGACCGAGCCGGTTTCCATTTCGCGGACCAGACCGGCGTGGTAGGTCTTGACTTCGGCAAAGGCACCGGCGGAAATCGTCGACGCCGTGGAGGAGCCGAAGGCAAGGTCGCCCGGACGAGGCGCCGGGCCATAGCCATACATATTGAGGCCGCTGGCGGCATCGCAATCCAGCCGCTCGTCACCGCCCGAAACCAGGCACTTTAAAAGCGCCTCTCTCTCCCCATTCGATTGCTGCGACGACAGGCCCGCGATGGCATTGTTATCCAGGGCATTATCATCAGCAACTTGCTGCATGGAGAAGCATTCCTCTTGCGTCATGGGTGAAACGCATTGCGGGAGCGCCTTGCGTTCTCTGCCGGGCGGTACGCCTCCGGCAGCAGGACATTAGACCCGACAAGATGGAGCGAGGCTGACTTGGCCGCCTCACGAACATCGCTTGCAAACCAATTAAAAACCCGCGAGCCGGAGACCGCGGGTTCGAAGAAATAACGAGCAAAACTGCCTGTCAGCTTGCAGGTTCGAGCTTGTCCTGCGTCTTGGTCTCGAAGTCGCTGGCCTCATGGCGCTCGCGCAGCTGCTCGGACGGATCGCCCGTCATGCGATTGACCATTCGGCCGCGCTTGACCGCAGGACGCGAATAGACCTGCTCGGCCCAGCGCTGAACGTTCTTGTAATCCTGCACTTGCAGGAATTCGCCAGCGCCGTACTGCCAGCCCTTGGCAAGACCGCCATACCACGGCCAGATCGCAATATCGGCGATGGTGTAGTCGCTGCCGGCGATATATTCGCTTTCGGCAAGACGACGGTCGAGCACGTCGAGCTGGCGCTTCACTTCCATGGCGAAGCGATCGATCGCATATTCGATCTTTGTCGGGGCATAGGCAAAGAAATGGCCGAAGCCGCCGCCGAGATAGGGCGCGCTGCCCATCTGCCAGAACAGCCACGACAGGCATTCGGCGCGAGCCGGCTGCTCGGTCGGCAGGAAGGCACCGAACTTTTCGGCGAGATACATCAGGATAGAAGCCGATTCGAAAACGCGGACCGGCTGCGGGCCGCTGCGATCCAGCAAGGCCGGGATCTTCGAATTCGGATTGACGTCGACGAAACCGCTGCCGAACTGGTCGCCCTCGCCGATCTTGATCAGCCAGGCATCATATTCCGCGCCGCTGTGGCCGAGCGCCAGCAGCTCTTCGAGCATGATGGTAACCTTCACGCCATTCGGCGTACCGAGCGAATAAAGCTGCAGGGGATGACGCCCCACAGACAATTCCTTTTCATGGGTCGGCCCGGCGATCGGACGGTTGATATTGGCGAACTGGCCGCCATTGGCCTTGTTCCAAGTCCAGATTTTCGGCGGCGTGTATTCGGCAGAACCGGTCATGGGCATCCTCCTGTCTCGGGGAATCACGTTGGGGGTTGGTCTTCGATGTAGCGCGCTACAGGTGTGGCACATAGTGCCGGCCGTTCATTTTTGCGAGAGGAGGTCGTCGGTTTTCAACCAAGCCCGGATCGGAGATGGCACAAACGGCAGTGATCGCGTTTCGACACGCGCTGCGTGGCAGCGAGGATGAAGCGAAAATCGGTTGAATGTGGTCTGAAACGAAAAAGCCTGCCGCGGGAGGAGGTGCGGCAGGCTTTTTACAAGAACCGAACAGCGGACGGGAGGAGGAATGCCGCTGTTCCCGCAGTCGTCCCTGGGAGGAGGAGAAGGACGTCTGCAAAAACGAAGGGATGCGGGAGGAGATGCATCGCTTCGATGAGAAGGATAATAGCCAAGTTTTGCTCACTGCATAGGCATTTATTTGCAGGGCAGTTATGCGCTATGCGAAAAGCGGCTGGCTGAGTTGATCCGCTTACGGTTCAGATCAAAGCATGGAACGATAGCTTCCAGACAAAACAAAAGCGCCTGCTCTGGAGAACAGGCGCTGGCATAATGCAGCTTTATAAGGAGCCGTTGCGGCCGTTAGCGAGCGATGGCTGCTCGGGCAACATTGCGGATTTCGCCGCGATCGATACCCAGGTCATGCAGTTCGCGCGTGGACATACGGCCCAGTTCGGCGACCGTCTGACGATACTTGCGCCAGTTATTAAAAGAGCGTGCTACGTTCATGATGATCCCCTTTCCTTGGGCTTTCGAAGCTGAGCGGCCGTGCTTGGCGCTCCCGTCGCTTCGATGAGAGATATGTAGTCGAAACCCTCAGCCTTTTGCAGAGCTAAGAGATCACTGCACCCATGCATTCAATGCATGTCTCGCCCGGAAATAAGGCGGTTCCAATTCCCATTCGTCGCTGAAGCCTTTGTGATTTGCTGATGACACCGGCGTCTTTGTCTGCGAAAAGTAGGAGGATGAGAGACAGGGGCGCCCGCTTTCCGGCGGGCTGAGAAGGACCCTTCGAACCTGAACCAGATCATGCTGGCGGAGGGAGTCGCTCGGGACCTCGCGAAGTTCAGCACGTCGTCCCTTTGCGCCTCGCCCGCCCGAAAAGGGCGATATGCAAGACCAAACCACACTAGGCAATCTGCTTCATGCCATGCGGGCCAATCCGCCGCTGGTGCAATGCATCACCAATTTCGTCGCCATGAATATTGCGGCCAATGTGATGCTCGCAGCCGGGGCATCGCCGGCGATGGTGCATGCCGAAGAGGAAGCAGGCGAGTTTGCCGCGATCTCCGGCGCACTGACGATCAATATCGGCACGCTCTCGTCCGGCTGGCTTGCGGGCATGCTGAAGGCGGCTCGGTCGGCCAACGACGCCGGAAAGCCTTGGGTCCTCGATCCGGTCGCCCATTATGCGACCGGGTTTCGCCGCAAGGCGATCGGGCAATTGCTGGAGCTGCGGCCGACGATCATTCGCGGCAATGCATCCGAGATCATCGCGCTTGCCGGCGGCGCCAGCCGTGGCCAGGGCGTCGATAGCCGCGACGCCGTAGAGCAGGCGGAAGAATCCGCCCGGCAACTGGCTGAAAAGCACGGATGCGTGGTCGCCGTCACCGGCGTTACGGATCTCGTGACGGATGGGCAGAAGGCCAAGCGCATTGCCGGCGGTTCGCCATTCATGCCGCAGGTAACGGCCCTCGGCTGCTCGCTCACCTGCCTCGTCGGCGCCTTTGCGGCGGCAACGCCGGATGAGCCATTCGATGCAACCGTAGCGGCGCTCGCGGTCTTTGCCGTTGCCGGTGCGCAGGCGGGAGTGCCAGCCGAAGGCCCAGGCTCCTTCTCCTGGCGCTTCCTCGATGCACTCGCAGCCCTCACTCCGGAAATATTGGATCGCGACGCAAGGATATCGGCAGCATGAAAGACTTCGATCTCTCGCTCTACCTCGTTCTCGACCCCACGCTATGTGCCGACCTTGGCATGATCGAAACGACCCGGGCGGCCATTACCGGCGGCGCCACGATCGTACAGCTGCGCGACAAACATGCCTCGACCGCAGTCATGATCGAGACGGGCCGGGCTCTCAAACAGATCCTGCAGGGAACCAATGCCCGGCTGATCGTCAACGACAATGTCGAGGCTGCCATCGCCATCGGTGCCGATGGTCTGCATATCGGACAAGAGGACATGAATGCCGCCGAAGCGCGCCGCTTGATCGGGCCGAACATGATCCTCGGCCTCTCGGTGGAAACGGAAGCCCTCGCCTCCGCCATGGATGCTGGGATCGTCGACTATGCTGGGATAGGCCCGGTCTTTGCCACGGCAACCAAGCCCGACCACAAGCAACCGATCGGCTTCCATGGTCTCACCCGCATCGTCGGGCTCTGCCCGGTTCCTTCAGTCGCGATCGGCGGCCTCAAGGCAGAGCATGCGAGAGAGGTTTTCTCGTCCGGCGCGGACGGCCTTGCGGTCGTCTCGGCCATCTGCGGCCAACCGAACCCACAAGCCGCGACAGCCGTCATCGCGAACGCCATCAAGGAGGCCCGCCCATGATCCGCCCCGTGATTCGCAACGTCCTGTCCATCGCCGGCTCCGACCCATCCGGCGGCGCCGGCATCCAGGCTGACCTGAAGACCTTTTCCGCACGCGGCGTTTATGGAATGGCCGTCCTGACCGCCTTGACGGCGCAGAACACACAAGGCGTCACCGGCGTTCATCCGGTGCCGCCCTCTTTCGTGGCGGACCAGGTCCGGGCGATCTTCGCCGATATCCGTGTCGATGCCGTCAAGATCGGCATGATTGCCAACGCCGCAATTGCGGATGCCGTCGCGGACATTCTGGCACGACATCGCGATGTGCTCGTCGTGCTCGATCCCGTCATGATCGCCAAGGGTGGCGCCGCCCTGCTTGCCGCCGACGCCGTCGACGTGCTCACTATGCGGCTCTTGCCGCTGGCGACAATCATCACACCGAACCTGCCCGAGGCTGCGGCGCTGCTGCATGACACGGAGGCAGGAAGCCGCGAAGACATGGCCCGTCAGGCGCTTGCGCTGGCAGCGCTCGGACCTGCGGCAGCTCTCGTCAAGGGCGGTCATCTCGAGGGTGGAGAAAGTCCGGACGTGCTGGCAAGCGTCGGTCGCCTGACCTGGTTCGAAGCCGAACGGCTGCCGACGAAGAACACACACGGAACCGGTTGCACGCTTTCCAGCGCCATCGCAGCCGAGATCGCCAAGGGCTCGCCGCTCCCCGAAGCCATCGCAGCCGCCAAAGCCTATCTCGCCGCCGCGGTTGCCGCCGCAGGCGAGCTTTCGGTCGGCAGCGGCCACGGCCCCGTGCAGCATTTCCATGCGCTCTGGGCAGACGGAAAAGGAGTGAGAAAATGAGCTTGCCGATCAAGGATCAGATCGTCATCGTTTCCGGCGCCGGGCGCGGTCTCGGTGCCGCGATCGCTACAGCCGTTGCTCGCGAAGGCGCGAAGGTTGCCATCAACTATCGAGCAAGCCGCGAACGGGCAGAGGCGCTCGCAGCACAACTTGGCAATCATGCGAAAGCGTTCCAGGCCGATGTCCGCGATCTCGGAGATACGAAGCGGCTCGTTGCCGAGGTGACCGAGCATTTCGGAGCGCCAACGACGGTCGTCCATAATGCACTGGCCGATTTCAGCTTCAACGGCGATGCGCGCTCGAAATTGGACGCCTTGAGCTGGGCCGAGATGGCGATCCAGATGGAAACCGCGCTGCAGGGCGCCTTGAACCTGATACAGTCGGTTCGACCGGTAATGGCGCAGGCAGGCTTTGGCCGGATCGTCACGATCGGCACGAACCTTTTCCAGAATCCGGTGGTGCCCTATCACGATTATACCGCCGCCAAGGCGGCGCTGCTGTCGCTGACTCGCACGGCTGCGTCCGAACTCGGCCCGCTCGGGATCACCGTTAACATGGTCTCCGGCGGTCTTTTGCGCACGACCGATGCGAGCAGCGCAACGCCGGAAGCTGTTTTCGACATCATCGCCGCGAATACGCCGCTGCGTCGCGTCGCTACGCCCGAAGAGGCTGCCGATGCGGTGCTATTTTTTGCAAGTCCATGGGCACGCGCCATTACCGGGCAAAATCTTATCGTCGATGGTGGCCTCGTCTTCGGATAATAGCCCCAGAATAAAAAAGGCGCTGCCTGGGAGGGCAGCGCCAGCATTGAAGTCTTGGCAGCCGGATTGATTTTGTCCGCTCAAGCCCATCCCATGATCAGCACGCCGAAGAGGATGACGACGCCAACCACGATGCGGTAGATGACGAAAGGCCAGGTCGAGAAACGCTCCAAAAAGCGCATCAGTCCCCATATGGCGATGAAGGACGATATGCTGCCGACGATCAGGCCGACGATCAGGACGGACCAGGCTTCCATCGGAATATGCGCCTTGTAGAGCTCGAAGAGCTCCTTCAGACCGGCAAGCGCAATGGCCGGCAGGCCGAGCAGGAACGAGAACCGTGCGGCCTCATCGCGCTTCAGGCCAAGAAACAATGCGCCGGTCAGAGTCGAGCCCGAACGAGAGACACCGGGAACAAGCGCGCCGACCTGGGTGATGCCGACGAACAGGGCATCCATCAGTGTCATCTGCTCGATGCCCTTCCTGTGGCGGCTGTAGAGTTCGGCAACCGCCAGAAGCAGGCCCATGACAACGCAGGCGATGCCGATGACCCAAAGGCTGCGCAACGATGTGCCGCAGGCATTCAGGGACGACGAAAGCAGGAGGCCTGCAATGACGATCGGCACCGTTGCAATCACGATGGCGATCGCAAGCCGCATCGCGGGCGAGCGCCAATCCCTTTGCCTGATGGCATCGAGCGATCCGAAGGTGACGTAGCGAACGTCGCTCCAGAAATAGGAGACGATGGCGGCAAGGGCCGCAAGCTGCATCGCAGCCGAAAAGGCCGAACCCGGATCCTGCCAGCCGAGCAAGGCCGGCACCAGGCGCATATGGGCGGTGGATGAGACCGGCAGAAGCTCGGTCAATCCCTGCACGACACCCAGTATCGCGATCTTGGCATAGCCCAGGGCAACAAAGCCCGTGTCTACGCCTTGCGTACAAACATCAGCCACGTTTTGATATCCTCAGTTCTTCAAGGGGGCTTGGCACCGGAAGGGTGCGATGAACTTGCTGTGGAACCGTTTTCCGACACGAAGCCGGCGGCTGCCTTGTAGGACGCCGTCAATTCCGCGTTATGACAGGGTGAGGATATAGCCGCGCAGGCTGAACTCTATCTGAAATTGCTGGCCTTGATTTCCAGGTTTATCGGATTTCTAGCCTTCATCGTCCGGCAACGACTGCATGTAGCGGATGATGGCATAAAATGCGACGAGAAGGACCGCGGCGCCGGCCGCGCGATGGACGTCATGTGAGATAGCATGATGATGTCTCACCATAAGGCAAGCCAGATTATAAAGGGTTATGACGGCCGCTGTCAGAACAGGAGCCAGGAAGAGCGCCATATTCCGCTGAATGAAATTGCCCATTACGCACACCTCGTTTGACATATGGCCAGATTCCACAAGGAATGGGGAGGAATTAGGACAGAGCCACCTCGCCCGTCAGCCATTGCGGCCCACGTCGCTCCGCATCCAGGTCACTTCGCATCAAGATCACTTCGTATAGAGCGCGCGGGATCTCTCCAGATGCTTGAGCATCGCCTGTTCTGCTCCATCGGCATCGTTCTTCGCCAGACGCGCGAGGATTTCCTCATGCTCGACCAGCGTGAACTTTTCCTTGCCGGTCCAGATCAGCATATCGGTGTGATAGGCCTTCAGCCATGCCAGCATGGCCTCGCTGACGGCGGCGAAAATCGGATTGCCTGAAATCTGGGCGATGCGCGTGTGGAACTGCATGTCGGCCGAAATGAACTCCTCCGCATCGCCCAAGGACACGCGCTGACGCTCGATGATGCCGTTGAGATCGGCGATATCCTTTTCGGTGGCGCGCTGCGCCGCCTCGCGCGCCATGCCGCGCTCGAAGAAGATGCGCGCGCTCTTCAAATGTTCGAGTGAGTCGGATGATTGGGAGAGCATGATCTTGGCGGTCAGGTCGACCTGCCGGAAGATCGATTTCGCCGTGAGCTGAAGAACCTTGGCGCGCTCGCCATGCGAAATATTCACCAGCCCCATATTGGCGAGCGCCTGCATGGCTTCGCGAATCGCCGGACGGCCGACGCCGAAACGCTCCATGAGGACGCGTTCGGATGGCATCTCGTCGCCTGGCTTGAGTTCGCCCGATGTGATCAACCGTTCCAGCCGGTCGAATACCTCATCCGACAGCTTTCGACGTACAATTTGTTCGACAGGCTGGCCCATGGAACCCCGCTTTCCCAAAGCCTTTTCTCCCTTATGCATTTTTGGCCGCCGCGGCGGAAGCCCATACGAAACGTGTTATCGACTACCGGGCAAAAAAATCGTTGCAGAAGTTGGGATACTCATTATACCAGATCACCAGTTTACGCCACGCGAAAATCGTCGGCGAGAGGAGCATTCAGTCGCTTATGACCATCACCGTCACCTACCGTATCGAAACGCCCGGCAGCATCGAGGCGATGGCCCGCAAGATCGCCAGCGATCAATCGACCGGCACCTTCGTTGCCGTGCCCGGCGAAACGGAAGAACTCAAGGCACGCGTCGCCGCTCGCGTCACCGCGATTAGCCCGCTTTCTGATGCGGAGCGTCCGACTTGGCCGGAAGTGGCCGATGGGCATGGCCCGATCCACCGCGCCGATGTCGATATCGCCTTCCCGCTGGACGCGATCGGCACCGATCTTGCGGCGCTGATGACGATCGCCATCGGCGGCGTCTTCTCGATCAAGGGCATGACCGGCATCCGCATCGTCGACATGAAGCTGCCGAAGGCCTTTGGCGACGCGCATCCCGGCCCGCAATTCGGTGTTGCCGGCAGCATGCGCCTGACCGGCGTCAGCGGCCGTCCGATCATCGGCACCATCGTCAAGCCGGCGCTCGGTCTGCGGCCGCAGGAAACGGCTGCCCTCGTCGGCGAATTGATCGGTTCCGGCGTCGATTTCATCAAGGACGACGAAAAGCTGATGAGCCCGGCCTATTCGCCGCTCAAAGAGCGCGTCGAGGCCATCATGCCGCTGATCCTCGATCACGAGCAGAAAACCGGCAAAAAGGTCATGTATGCCTTCGGCATTTCGCATGCCGATCCCGACGAGATGATGCGCAACCACGATCTGGTGTTGAAGGCCGGCGGCAATTGCGCTGTCGTCAACATCAACTCCATCGGCTTCGGCGGCATGAGTTTCCTGCGCAAACGCTCCGGGCTGGTGCTGCATGCACATCGCAACGGCTGGGACATCCTGACCCGCCATCCCGGCGCCGGCATGGATTTTAGGGTTTACCAGCAGTTCTGGCGCCTGCTGGGTGTCGATCAGTTCCAGATCAACGGCATCAGGGTCAAATACTGGGAGCCGGACGACAGCTTCGTCGAATCCTTCAAGGCCGTAAGCACGCCGCTCTTCGATCCCACAGACTGTCCGCTTCCCGTTGCCGGTTCCGGCCAATGGGGGGGGCAAGCGCCCGAAACCTACCAACGCACCGGCCGGACCACGGATCTTCTCTATCTCTGCGGCGGGGGCATCGTTAGCCATCCCTTTGGACCGGCTGCCGGCGTTCGCGCCATCCAGCAGGCATGGCAGGCGGCGGTTTCGGACATACCACTTGCCGACTATGCGAAGGATCATCCGGAGCTTGCCGCCTCGATCGCAAAATTCAGTGACGGCAAGGACGCCTGATAGCGATGTCCAAACTTCTTCTCAGCTATTATGGCGACGACTTCACCGGCTCCACCGACGTCATGGAGGCCCTCGCCTCGAATGGGGTGCCGACGGCCCTCTTCCTCGGCGTTCCCAGCGAGGCCATGCTGGAGCGGTTCAAGGATTGCCGCGCCATTGGCATTGCCGGTACCAGCCGCAGCGAAACACCGCAATGGATGGACGAGCATCTAACGCCTGCCTTCACATGGCTCAGGAGTCTCGATGCCGCCATATGCCACTACAAGATCTGCTCGACCTTCGATTCCAGCCCAAAGATCGGCAACATCGGCAAGGCGATCGAGATCGGCAAGCGGCTCTTTCAGCAATCCGTCGTGCCTGTTGTCGTTGGGGCGCCGCAGCTGAAACGCTACACCGCCTTCGGCCACCTTTTCGCGGCCTATCAGGGCCAGGTTTTCCGGATCGACCGGCATCCGGTCATGAGCCGGCATCCGGTCACGCCGATGGATGAGGCCGATCTGGCCGTTCATTTGAGCAAGCAGACGTCCCTTCCTGTCAGCCTCGCGGATCTCGTCACGCTCCGGGCAGCCGATGCCGATAAGCGGATCGATGCGCTGGCAGGAGTGGATGAGGGTATCCTGCTTCTCGATGTCGACAGCCAGGAAACACAGGCCGCTGCGGGACACCAGCTATGGCGGCTTGCAGGCAAGGGCAACGCCTTCGTGGCGGGCTCATCCGGTGTCGAATATGCCCTTCTCAATGCCTGGCACAACGAAGGCCTGATCGGAGAGAAACCGGAATTCGCAGCTCCCGGCAAGGTCGATCGCCTGGCGGTCGTTTCTGGCAGCGTATCGCCGACGACGGAACGACAAATCCGCCGGGCCACGGCTGACGGTTTTGACGACATCGATCTCGATCCCTTGGCGCTCGTCGGCGAGGACGCCGAACACGCTCTGGAAAAGGCGGTCACTTCCGGAATTGTCAGCCTCAAGGCCGGCCGCAGCGTCATTCTTCATACAGCGCTCGGCCCATCCGCCGACCGCGGCGGCGACATCGACCGTATTCCCGGCGCGCGGCATCGCCTCGGACAGGCTCTCGGCACGATCCTGCGGCGGCTGATCGAACAGGAAAATCTCCGCCGCGCTGTCATTGCCGGCGGCGACACGTCGAGCCACGCCCTGAAGGAACTGCGCGTCGAGGCACTGACAACCCTCCTGCCATTGCCCCAGACGCCGGGCTCGCCGCTTTGCACAGCCCATGGCAGCTACGCCCCCACCAATGGCCTGCAGATCGCGCTGAAGGGCGGGCAGGTCGGCACCGACGACTACTTCGCGCAGATCCGCGACGGCAGAGGGTCCTAGTCGCATATTTTCGGGCATACATTGGCATACTCATTGACTCATCATACCACTTACGATACCACAGTCCGAAAGTGAACGAGGGACTAACATGACTGCAATTGCTCTTTTCGGCGCCGGAGGCAAAATGGGTTACCGGCTCGCCAAGAACCTGAAAGGTTCGCGTTTCGATGTGCGCCATGTCGAGGTCAGCGATGCCGGCAATGCACGCCTGAAGAATGATCTTTCCGTCGATTGCGTACCGGCCGATGCCGCACTCGATGGCGCGGACGTTGTTATCCTTGCCGTGCCTGATACGGCGATCGGCAAGGTTGCCGCCGGCATCGTCGACAAGCTGAAGCTCGGCACGATGGTCGTCGCGCTCGACGCCGCCGCCCCCTTCGCCGGTCATTTGCCGCACCGTGAAGATCTTACCTACTTCGTTACCCATCCCTGCCATCCGCCGATCTTCAACGACGAGACCGACATGCAGGCGAAGAAGGACCATTTCGGCGGTCTCTTTGCCAAGCAGCACATCGTTTCGGCGCTGATGCAGGGTCCGGAAAGCGCTTATGCTCTCGGCGAGGAAATCGCCAAGGTCATCTGGGCGCCCGTCATGCGCTCGCACCGCGTCACCGTCGAGCAGATGGCGATGCTGGAGCCGGGCCTTTCAGAAACCGTTTGCGCCTCGCTGCTCGTCGTCATGCGTCAGGCCATGGACGAGTGCGTCGCCCGCGGCGTTCCGGCGGAAGCTGCCCGTGACTTCCTGCTCGGCCACATGAATGTGCTCGGCGCCGTCATCTTCAAGGAAGTTGATGGCGTGTTCTCCGATGCCTGCAACAAGGCGATCGAATTCGGCATCCCTGCCCTGATGCGCGACGACTGGAAGAAAGTGTTCGAGCCGCAGGAGATCGCGGAAAGCATCCGTCGCATCACCTGATCGACGTCCCGGGGAGGGTTCGCCCTCCCCTTTCTGCCCTGCCGGGAACAGGGCATGTTTCATAACTGGGAGGAGACCATGAAACTAAGACGCAGACTGACACTTGTAGCCTTTACCGGTGCGCTTGCTCTGGGAACGGCAATGCCGGCCTTCGCGGCTGACCTGATCGCCATCATCACGCCGGCCTTCGACAATCCATTCTTCAAGGCAGAGGCCGTCGGCGCCGAAGCTAAGGCGAAGGAGCTAGGTTACGAGACGCTCGTCATGACGCATGACGACGATGCGAACAAGCAGTCGGAAGTCATCGACACGGCCATCGGACGTGGCGCCAAAGCCATCATCCTCGACAATGCCGGCGCGGATGCGACGGTCGCCGCCTTGAAGAAGGCCAAGGATGCCGGCATCCCCTCCTTCCTCATCGACCGCGAAATCAACGTCACCGGCATCGCCGTCGCCCAGATTGTTTCCAACAACTATCAGGGCGCACAGCTCGGCGCGCAGGAATTCGTCAAGCTGATGGGCGAGAAGGGCAATTATGCCGAACTCGTCGGCCGCGAAGCCGATACCAATGCCGGCATCCGCTCGCAGGGCTATCACGACGTCATCGACGATTATCCGGACCTGAAGCTCGTCGCCAAGCAGTCGGCGAACTGGAGCCAGACCGAGGCCTATGCCAAGATGGAAACCATCCTTCAGGCAAATCCCGACATCAAGGGCGTCATTTCGGGCAACGACACCATGGCGATGGGGGCGATTGCCGCCCTGCAGGCCGCCGGCCGCAAGGACGTGATCGTCGTCGGCTTCGACGGCTCCAACGACGTGCGCGACTCGATCAAGGCCGGCGGCATCAAGGCGACGGTCATGCAGCCGGCCTATGCTCAGGCCCAGAAGGCGGTCGAACAGGCCGACGCCTACATCAAGACCAAGACGGCGCCGAAGGATGAGAAGCAATTGATGGATTGCGTCCTCATCAATGCCGACAACGCCGGCAAGCTTGAGACCTTCGCGCTAAAAAACTGACAGCGGGCCAGATACGTTGGAGGGCGCAGGAAAACCGCGTTCTCCGGATGCTTTTTTTCTGCGAGATCGAGGTGCACTGCATGTTGAGGATCAGAGGCGCGCTCGTTGCCTTTGTGTTGGTCGCGGCATTGCCCGGCTGTAAGATTATCAAGACACCGACGCCCGAGGAGAAAGCGGCAGCGGCGGCGAAGGGCGCCTTCGATCCCGCGTCGAAGGTCGAGGCGATCTGGCAATCTCGGGTCCTGCCCGGCATCGAGAAACGCGCGGGGGACATCAAGATGGTATTGCAGGCTGTCACATCCAGCCCGGACGAGGCCGGCGCGAAATATGGAAATCCGCGAAAACAGGCTTCATCGCCCTGGACCTATGCCGTCAAGCTGAGCGGCAAGATCGTCGCAGCCGATACCGCCTCGCGCGCCGGAACCCTCGATGTCGATGTGGATGGCGACGGCAAGGCGGACGCGAAGGTGCAGATCGGCCCGGCGATCCGCGGTACGGCACTGCGCGACGCGCTGGATTTCCTGGATTTCAACGAATTCAGGAACCAGATCGAATGGGCTCAGTTCGGCAAGGCCTTCAATGAGAAGGCAAACTCGTCCTTTCTGGCGGCCCTGCCCCGGAACGGGCTGACCGGGAAGACAATCACGGTGACCGGCGCATTTCCGCTGCCCGCATCCGGCCAGCTTCCCCTGATCACTCCTTCGGCCCTGACATTGGGGCAATGACCATGAGCGAAACGCCAAGCAACGATATCATCCTGCGCCTGGAGGACGTTTCCAAGGTCTATTCCGGCATCGTCGCCGTCAAGCATGCCAATCTCGAGCTGCATTGCGGCGCGGTCAATGTGCTCGTCGGCGAAAACGGCGCCGGCAAATCTACCCTGATGAAGATCATAGCCGGTGTCGAACGGCCGAGCTCGGGCCGCATCCTGCTCGAGGGTGAGGAAGTCTCCTTCAGCAGCCCCGCCGACGCGCAGGCTCGCGGAATCGGCATGATCTTCCAGGAGCTCAATCTTTTCGCCAACATGACGGTGGCCGAGAACATCTTTGCCACGCGCGAAATCACCCGTGGCGTCTTCGGTATCGATCACAAGGCGCAGGTGGTAAAGGCCAACGAGTTTCTGGACCGGCTCGATGCCGGCATAGACGCCGAAACCATGGTGGAGGACTTGCCGATCGGGCAGCAGCAGCTTGTCGAGATCGCCAAAGCCATCTCGCTCGATGCCCGCATCCTGATCATGGACGAGCCGACATCGGCGCTGTCCGCGGCGGAAGTCGATATTCTGTTCAAGGTCATCGCAGAGCTGAAGGCTCAGGGCGTTGCGATCGTCTATATATCGCACCGGCTGGAAGAGCTGATGCGGATCGGTGACCACATCACCGTCCTGCGCGACGGGCAGATCACCGGCCATGCCATGGTTCGCGATATCGACACGAAATGGATCGTCCGCTCGATGATCGGATCCGACGCCAAGGATTTCGCCAGGGACGGAGGCCATGCGATCGGCAAGGAAGCCTTCCGCGCCGAGGAGATCAGCCTGCCGAGGCGCACGGGCGGCCTCGCCGTCGATCATGTCTCGCTGTCGGTGCGTGCCGGCGAAATCCTCGGCATCTATGGCCTGATGGGTGCCGGACGCAGCGAATTCTTCGAATGCGTGATGGGCCGGCATATGCATTCGACCGGACGCATCTATATCGATGGCGTCGAGGTTCGCGCACGCGACACGACCCGGCGCATCCGGCACGGCCTTGCATTGATCCCCGAGGACCGGCAGCGCGAAGGACTGGTGCAGGTCCTGTCCATCGCCAGCAATTTGACGCTTGCGAGCCTTGGGCGTTTCGCCCGGCTGCTTTTCCATATCGATCCGGGTGTTGAAAAGAACGCCATCCGCGACATGATTCGCGACCTTTCAATCAAGGCGCCCAATCCGGATTTCGAGGTCACCTCCATGTCCGGCGGTAATCAGCAGAAGGTCGTCATCGGCAAGGCTCTGATGACCGATCCGAAGGTGCTTTTGATGGACGAGCCGAGCCGCGGCATCGATGTCGGCGCCAAGGCCGACGTCTTCCGCACCATGCGCCGGCTCGCCGGCAAGGGCCTCGCAATCTTGTTTTCAACTTCGGACCTTGAAGAGGTCATGGCTCTTTCGGACCGCATCGCTGTGCTCAGCAACGGCAAGCTCGTGACCGTTCTCGACCGAAGCGAAGCGACGGAAGAGGCCATCATCGCAGCCTCCGCCAAGGGACATGGACATACAGGGAAACTCGCGTCATGACGGCAGATACGTCCTCCGGCCTTGCGGCCAATCGCTCGAACGGTTCCGTTCTCCTGACGCTGATGAAGCTCAGGACCTTCATTGCCCTCTTTGCCGTCATCATCTTCTTTGCGATCTTCGCACCGAACTTCACCTCGACCGCCAACATCATCCTGATGTCGAAGCATGTCGCGCTCAATGCCTTCCTGGCCATGGGCATGACCTTTGTCATCGTCACCGGCGGGATCGACCTTTCGGTCGGTTCGATCGTCGGCCTCTGCGGCATGGTGGCGGGCGCCCTCATCCTGAACGGCGTCGAACTGCGGATCGGATACACCGTCTATTTCAACATCTATGAGATCATTCTCATCACGCTGGCCGTCGGGCTGCTGATCGGGCTCATCAATGGCCTGCTCATCACCAAGCTCAACGTGGCGCCTTTCATCGCCACGCTCGGAACACTCTATATCGCCCGTGGCCTCGCGCTGCTGTCTTCGGACGGACAGACCTTCCCGAACCTGGTGGGTCGGCCGGAGTACGATACGACGGGCTTCGACGTCTTCGGCGCCGGCCGCCTGCTCGGCCTTCCCGTTTCCATCTGGATCCTGATCGTGCTGGCGCTCGTCGCCGCCTATGTCGCCCGCTCGACGCCGATCGGCCGGCACATTTTCGCCGTCGGCGGCAACGAGCGCGCCGCGCGCATGTCCGGCATCCGCGTCGATGTGGTCAAGATCTTCGTCTATATGTTCTCAGGGCTCTGCGCCGCCATTGTCGGCATCGTCATCTCGTCGGAGCTGATGGCGGCCCATCCGGCAACCGGCGAAAGCTTCGAGCTGAATGCGATCGCGGCAGCCGTGCTCGGCGGCACCTCCATGTCCGGCGGCCGCGGCACCATCGGCGGCACGATCATCGGCGCCTTCGTCATCGGCATTCTTTCGGATGGCCTCGTGATGATGGGCGTATCATCCTTCTGGCAGATGGTCATCAAGGGGCTGGTCATCATCATCGCTGTGGTCGTGGATCAGGCGCAGCGGCGCCTCCAGCAGCGCGTAACGCTCATGCAAATGGCAAAGGCAGGCTGAAATGGCAGAACTCAAGGGCGCTTTGATCGGTTGCGGCTTCTTCGCGATCAATCAGATGCATGCGTGGCGAGACGTCAAAGGCGCCAGCATCGTTGCGATCTGCGACCGCGACCCGGAGCGGCTGAGGATCGTCGGCGACCAGTTCGGCATCGAGCGCCGCTATGTGGATGCCGCCGCGATGTTTGCCGATGGCGGCTTCGATTTCGTCGACATCGCAACGACAGTCGCAAGTCATCGCACCCTGGTGGAGATGGCTGCCTCCCACAAGATCCCGGCCATTTGCCAGAAGCCGTTCGCAAAGACGCTGAGCGATGCCAAGGCAATGGTCGCAGTCTGTGCGCAGGCTGGCGTACCGCTGATGGTGCATGAAAACTTCCGCTGGCAGACACCCATTCAGGCCGTCAAGACTGCCCTGCAGTCGGGCGCGATCGGCGAGCCCTTCTGGGGTCGCCTCTCGTTCCGCTCCGGCTACGACGTTTTCTCGGGCCAGCCCTATCTGGCCGAGGGCGAACGGTTCATCATCGAAGATCTCGGCATTCATACGCTCGACATTGCCCGCTTCATCCTCGGCGACGTGGCCTCGCTGACGGCTCGCACCAAACGGGTCAATCCGAAGATCAAGGGCGAGGATGTCGCAACTATCCTGCTCGACCACGAGAATGGCGCGACATCGATCGTCGATGTCAGCTATGCCTCCAAGCTTGCAGCCGAGCCCTTCCCGGAGACGCTGATCGAGCTCGACGGCACCAAGGGCACCATTCGCCTCTCGCAGGGCTATCGCCTCGAGGTCAACGCCCCTAATGGCGTGAGCGTTTCGGATGCATCGCCGCAGCTTCTGTCCTGGGCTTCGCGTCCCTGGCACAATATTCAGGAAAGCGTTCTCGCGATCCAGCAGCATTGGACCGACCGTCTTGCCGATGGCGGCGAGACCTCCACGTCAGGCGCTGACAATCTCAAAACTTTCGCGCTTGTCGAGGCCGCCTATCAGAGTGCTGCCAGCGGGCGCCCTATCGATATCGGGGCGATGCTGCGATGACGGTCGAGGTCGATCCGTTCCAGCTCTACGGCACGCGCGAGAGCGAAACGCCGCCGGTGCGGCTGACATCGGGCAGGCTCGACGTCGACTTCAAGGACGGCAATCTCCGGGCCATCCGCTATGACGGCGCCGAAGTCTTGCGAGCGGTTTCCTATCTGGTTCGCGATCGTGATTGGGGGACCTATACCCCTGATATCGACGATCTGCGGGTCGATCAGCGCCAGGATGGGTTTTCCGTCAGCTATGTTGCGCGCTGTACAGGCCCTGAGAATACCGAACTTGCAATCGACGTCCGGATAACGGCTGAGGCCAATGAAGCCCTGACCTTCGAAGCGACAGCGCTCTCGACGACCGGCTTTGAGACCAACCGCTGCGGCTTTTGCATCCTGCATCCGATCGTCGGCGTTGCCGGTATGCCCGTATCGGTCGAGCATGTCGATGGCAGCCGAAAGAGCACGCATTTCCCCGACCTCATCGAACCCTGGCAGCCCTTCAAGGATATGCGGGCGATTACGCATAGCGTGACGTCGAACGTGACGGCCGAGTGCCGCATGGAAGGCGACACCTTCGAGATGGAAGATCAGCGCAACTGGTCAGATGCCTCCTACAAGACCTATGTGCGCCCGCTCGCCCTGCCCTGGCCTTATCGCATTCCGGCCGGCGAGCCGATGCGGCAGCGCATCGTTCTGACCATAGGGGACATGCGGCGTTCGCCACCCTCTTTTTCCCATGCTTCGGATGCAGCGATCACCCTAAGCCCGGGGACAAAATCCGGCACCATGCCGTCCATCGGCCTCGTCGTTACCCCCGGGGAAGCGGATGCGACGCTGGCTGCGCGCGACCGGCTGGCTGAGATTGGGCCGCAGGAGCTGCTGTTCCACGTCGATCCGAATGCCGGCCACGGCGCTGACGCCTTCAAACGCTTCGCCGCTGTCGCCGCGCTTCATGCCGGCAAATCGACGCTGGAAATCGCATTGCCCTGCCGCCAGGCGCCGCTTATTGAAGCGCAGCAAATAGCAGACTGGATGTGGGCGGTCGGTTTCAGGCCGGATGCAATCATCATCTCCCCTTCCGTCGACCGGCAATCGACGCCGCCGGGCAGCGAATGGCCCGAGTGCCCGCCGCTCGATGAGGTCTATGCCGCCGGGAGTGCCGTCTTCCCCGATGTGCACCTTGGCGGCGGCATGCTGAGCTATTTCACCGAACTCAATCGCAAACGGGTTCCCGCCGATACCCTCGATTTCATCAGTCATTGCACCAATCCCATCGTGCACGCGGCCGACGACCTCAGCGTCATGCAGACGCTGGAAGCACTGCCGTTCATCACACGCTCGGTGCGCGCCATCTACGGCGACAAGCCTTACCGCATCGGCCCTTCCACCATACCGATGCGGCAGAACCCCTATGGCAGCCGGACGATGGATAATCCCCGTGGCAGCCGCATCGCCATGGCCAATACCGATCCCCGCCACAATGCTCGTTTCGGCGCGGCCTTTGCGTTTGGCTATGCCGCTTGCGTCCTCGATGCCGGATTGGAATGCCTAACGCTTTCGGCACTGACAGGGTCGTTCGGGCTGCTTGCCGGAGAGAACGAGCCGTCGGCCGCAGGAACCACGCGGCCGCTCTTCAATGTGGTCTCGGCCCTGTCTCGCCTCGCCGGCCAGCAATGGCGCGAGTGCCTTTCGTCCGATCCGGCAGCGGTCCTTGCCTTCATCACGGCGAAGGCCGACGGATCGCGGCAGCTCCATTTGGTCAACATCACACCGACTTTACAACAGATCGAGCTGGGGAAATTCCGCCTGGCGGAGCAGACCGGAAATAACAGGCTCACGCTTGATGCCTATAGCGCTGTTTCGGCGGTGTTGATGGATTGACCTTCAATCGCAGACGCGCATGTTAGTCCCAACAATCGCAATGATTTGGGAGGACTGCGTGAAGACGAAGAAGCTGATCAACGAAGGCGCGGCCGCCGTGGATGAGATGCTGGCCGGGATATTGGCTGCCCATCCGCGTCATCTCCACGCCGTTGAAGGATCGCCGCGCTCGATCGTGGCAAACCATGGGCCGCGAACCGGCAAGGTCGGCCTGGTCATCGGCGGCGGATCCGGACACGAGCCGACATTTCTCGGCTTCGTCGGCAAGGGGCTGGCTGATGCCGCCGCCATCGGCAATGTCTTTGCCTCACCGCCGCCCGATCCGATCATCGAATGCGCCAAGGCGGTCGATGGCGGCGCCGGTGTGCTCTTCATGTACGGCAACTATGCCGGCGACGTCATGAATTTCGACATGGCGGCGGAGATGCTTGCCATGGACGATATCGAGGTGCGTACCGTGCTGACGACGGACGACATCGCCTCCGCACCGGTCGATCAGAAGGAGCGCCGTCGCGGCGTTGCCGGCAACGTCTTCATCTTCAAGGCCGCAGGGGCCGCCTGCGATCTGATGTATGGGTTTGACGATGTCGAACGGGTGGCACGCTGGGCGAATGAACGCACCTATACGATGGGCGTCGCGCTATCGCCTTGCTCCCTGCCGCAGACGCGCAAACCGAATTTCGAGATCGGCGCCGACGAGATGGAGATCGGTATGGGCATCCATGGCGAGCCGGGCGTCGCCCGTGGGCCGATGCGATCTGCGGATGAGGTGACGAGCGAGCTCGTCGGCAAGATCCTCGACGAGATGAAGCCTGCTCGTGGTGATCGGGTCGCCGTGCTCGTCAATTCGCTGGGCTCGACGCCGCTTATGGAGCTCTACATCATGATGCGCAAGCTCAAGATGATGCTCGACGATGCCGGCCTCGTTATTCATGTGTCGCTGGTCGGCAACTACTGCACGTCGCTGGAAATGGCCGGCGCCTCGATCACGCTCATGCATCTGGACGACGAACTGCAGCGGCTGATCGACCATCCCTGCGATTGCGCCATGTTCCGCTCCGGCGAGGCCCTGTCATGACGACGGTGACAACGGAAGATCTGAAGGCGCTTTTCGTTCGGATCGCCGAGGCAATGGCACGCGAAAAAGATCGCCTCTGCGAACTGGACGGCGTCATCGGCGATGCCGATCATGGTATCGCCATGGAGCTCGGCTTTGCCGCCGCCGCGAAGGCGGTTTCGGAGCTGGATTCGACGGCGGCCGATCCGACGCTGGTCTTCAATACGGCGGCAAAATCCTTCCTCAATGCCGTCGGCGCCTCCTCCGGGCCGCTCTATGCGACGGCGCTTATGCGTGCGGGTGCGGTCGCCAAGGGGAAGGCCACGCTGAACGACGACGACATGGTCGAGATATTTTCGGCCTTTGCCAAAGGCATCCAGGATCGCGGCAAGGCAGAGGTCGGCGAAAAGACGATGGTCGATGCCTGGGTGCCGGCCGCAGCAGCCTGCCGCGCCGTGCGAGATCAAGGCTTGCCGCTTGCCGCATGTCTGGCCGCCGGCCTTAAGGCTGGCGAAGCGGGAGCGGAAGCAACGAAGGATATGATTGCCGGAAAAGGCAGGTCATCGCGGCTTGGCGAGCGGACCTTGGGGCATATCGATCCGGGCGCTGCCTCGGCGGTAGTAATCATATCCTGCTTCAAAGCCCACTTCATGTTAGAATGATGATGACCTCATCATACCAGTTGACATGTTGATAACGATTTGTCAAAACCGCCCTCAGCTTGTTCAGAGGAGGACGGGAGATGGCTATCAATTTCAAATATGCGCGTTGGTTCGGTGCTGCGGCGATTGCAACTGCGGCCCTTTGGGCGACCAATGCCGCCGCGGAAGATCTGACACTGTGGACGCTGAACTTCGACAATGGCGCGGCAAACGGCGCGCTGAAGAAGGTGGCGAAAGACTTCGAGACCGCCAATCCCGGCACGCATATCGAAATCGTCCAGCGCGGTGTCGATGAACACAAGACCGCCCTTCGCGTCGCAGCAGGCTCCAGCAAAGGCCCGGATATCTATTTCAGCTGGGCCGGGCTTGGTCTCGGCGGCGAATATGTGAAGGCCGGCATCACGCAGGAGCCGAAGACCTATGAGGAGCTGCTGGCCGCAGCCGACAAGCTCAAGGCCGCAAAGATTCCGGCCTTCACCTTCGGCGGCTCCGTCAACTGGCACGTCATGCGCCTGATGGACGTGCTGCTCGAAACCAAGTGCGGCGCCGACAAGCATGACGCGCTGATGGCCATGAAGACCGACTGGACCAAGGAGCCCTGCGCGACCGATGCCTTCACCGAATTTGCCAAGTGGACGAAGGATTACACGCTGAAGCCCTTCATGGGCATCAGCAACCAGCAATCCTATACGCTGTTCGTCGCCGGCCGCGCCGCGATGATGCTCGAAGGCGACTGGCTGGTCAGCCAATTGAGCGGCAGCAAGGTCAACCTCGACGACTATGGCATCGTGCCGTTCCCGACGAACACCAACCGCCTCTACGGCTTTGCCGAATACAACTACGTCAGCACCAAGAGCAAGAATCCGGATCTCGCCGCGAAATTCCTCGACTATTTCCTGTCGACGAAGGTGCAGCAGGATCTGGTCGGCCAGATCAGCTCGATCTCGGTCAACAAAAATGTCCAGTATACCGACCAGAAGCCGCTGGAAGCGAAGTGGCTTGAGATCTTCAAGACCTTCAGCAAGGTCTACATGAATGGCGATCAGGCCTTCCCGCTTGACGTCACCACCGAATACTTCCGGGTGATCAATGACGTGGCTGCCGGCAATATCCAGCCGGCCGACGCCGCCAAGCAGCTGCAGACCTTCATCTCCGGCCGCACCTGATCCCTTGAGGGAGGCCGCCGCTCCGATTGCCGATCGCGGCCGACGGCTTCCCTCACCTTATGCCCACGCGTCAGCTGCCGCCGGGAGCAATCAGAATGTCATTCCGCAATCGAACCCATGATCCCCACGTCCAGGCAGCGATCTTGCTTGCGCCGGCCATGCTGATCTACGCGATTTTCGCGCTTTACCCGATGCTGAACGTGGTGGTGCTGAGCTTTCAGAAATGGAATGGCCTCGATCCGCAGCGCCCTTTTGTCGGCCTGGCAAACTATCAATATATCTTCACGCAGGATCCCGTCTTCTGGGTTGCTTTCCGCAACACAGTGATCTGGACGATCATGTGCGTGATCTTTCCGCCCATGGTCGGGCTGCTGCTGGCGCTGAGCCTCAATCAGAAGCTCTTTGCCCGCAATACTTTCCGCGCCATCTTCTATCTGCCTGTCATCATCGCCCCGATCGCGGTCGCGACGATGTGGAAGTGGATGTACGACCCCTTTTTCGGTTTGTTCACCGAAATCCTGACCTCCATGGGCCTGCAGGACTGGATTCAGGATTGGCTCGGTGACAAGGACGTCGCGCTCTATTCGGTCTTCGTCGCCTATCTCTGGCAGTCCGTCGGCTTCTCCATGGTGCTGTTTCTCGCGGGCCTGCAGAATGTCTCGCAGACGCTGGTGGAGGCCGCCCGCATCGACGGCGCCGGGCGCTGGAACATCTTCCGCTACGTAACCCTGCCGGCGCTGCGCACGACGCTGACCATCGTGCTGGTGCTCTCCGTCATCTCGTCGCTGAAGGCCTTCGACATCGTCTACGGCCTGACGGGCGGCGGGCCGGCGCAATCCACGCAGATGCTGGCGCTCTGGGCCTTCACACAGGCCATGCAGATCTTCGATTTCGGCCGCGGCGCTGCGATCTCCGTCATTCTGCTGCTCATCACCATCGTCGTCGTCATTCCCTACCTGCGCTGGACGCAGAAGCATGAGGAGGCCGAACAATGACGGCGGCATCGGCCACATCCATGTCGGACGACTTCGAGACGATCGCCCCGGCAAAGCACAAGCGCGATCCAGTTCTGATCGGCTTGTGGGTCGCTCTGTTCCTGGTCGCGGCGATCTGGCTTGCACCTTTCATCTTCATCGTCTTCACCTCCTTGAAGACGCAGGCCGATGTGACGTCGACCGGCGCCTTCATGCCGCCGCTCGATCCGGCCTTCGAGAATTATTCGAGCGCCTGGGGCCGCGGCAATTTCGCCAATGCCTTCCTGAACAGCACCATCATCACCGTCGTCAAGGTGCCGCTCGGGCTCATCCTTTCGGCGATGGCGGCCTATGCACTCGCCAAGATCCGGCTGCGGTTCAGCAAGTTGCTGCTGCTCCTCGTCGTTTTCGGCACGATGATCCCGTTTCAGGTGATGCTGGCGCCGCTCTTCACGCTGGTCAATTCGCTCGGACTGATCGACACCTATCCCGGCGTGATCCTTCCCTATATCGCTTTCGGCGTGCCCTATCAGGTCTTCATTCTGCACGGCTTCTTCAAAGGCATTCCGAAAGAGCTGTCGGAAGCAGCCCTGATCGACGGTGCGAGCCACTTCACCATCTTCCGGCGGATATTCCTGCCGGTCTGCCTACCGGTGCTCGCGGCCCTGCTGATCCTGGATTTCGTCTCGACGTGGAACGAGTTCGCGATGGCGCTCGTGCTGCTGCAGGACCAGCATATGTGGACGCTGCCGCTTGGGCTCATGTCGTTCCAGGGCCAGTTTTCCAATGATTACGGGCAGTTGAATGCCGCGATCGTCATGACCGTGCTGCCGGCTACCATCGTTTATCTGATCTTCCAGCGCTACTTCGTCTCCGGGCTTACCTCCGGCGCGGTCAAGGGCTGAGCGGTCGAATCATCCATACGCCATTCGAGGAGAACATCATGTCCAACGCGTCCGTCGAAAAATGGGGGGTCTTCGAAGCGGCCTTCAACGGTCCTTCGAGCGGCAATCCCTATCTCGATGTGGCATTCGATGCCGTTTTCAGCCAGAACAGCCGCGAGATCAGCGTGCCCGGCTTTTACGATGGCGACGGCGTCTATCGCGTTCGCTTCATGCCCGACAACGAAGGCGATTGGTCGTTCCGCACGCGCTCGAAGACATCAGAGCTGGATGGCCAGACCGGTTCGTTCGTCACGACCAAGCCGTCCGAGGGCAACCATGGCCCCGTGCATGTCCGCAACAAGTTCCACTTCGCCTATGCCGACGGCAAGCCGTTCCTCTCCTTCGGCACGACCTGCTATGCCTGGACGCACCAGCCGCTGGAGATGCAGGCCCAGACGCTTGAAACACTGAAGAAGTCGCGCTTCAACAAGATCCGCATGGGAGTCTTCCCCAAGGACTATCCTTATAACGTCAACGAGCCTCTCTACGCCTGCTTCGAAAAAGGCGCTGACGGCAAGGAGGATTTCGATCGGCCGAACCCCGTTCTCTTCCGCCATTTCGAGAGCCAAGTCGCGGCCCTTTGCGATCTCGGCATCGAAGCCGATATCATCATGTTCCATCCCTATGATCGCTGGGGTTATGCCAACATGTCGGCCGAACAGGATTTCCGCTATGTCGCCTATCTCGCGGCACGCCTGGCCGCCTATCGCAACGTCTGGTGGGCTCTTGCCAACGAGTATGACTTCCTTCTCGACACCAAGCCGCTGCAGCAGTGGGACCGCTATTTCCACATTCTCGAGGAGAACGACCCCTACGGCCATCTGAAGTCCATCCATAACGGCGACCCGACGATGAACTTCGATCATCGCAAGCCGTGGGTCACCCATACCTGCATCCAGAACTGGGATGTGAAGCGCACACAGGAATGGCGCGAGGCCTATGGCAAGCCTGTTGTCAACGACGAGCCGGAATATGAAGGCAACATCATCCAGTCCTGGGGCAATCTGACTGCTGAGGAGCTGGTGCATCGTTTCTGGATCACGGTGACGCGCGGCGGCTATGCCGGCCACGGCGAAACCTATTCGCACCCTGAAGACCTGATCTGGTGGGCCAAGGGCGGCGAATTGCGCGGCGAGGCCTGGAAGCGCATCGGCTTCTTGCGTGACCTTCTGGAGCAAGATGTCGTCAACGGCCTAGAGCCGATGTCCTCCTACGGCGAGTGGCCCTGGACCCGCGTTTCCGGCGCACGCGACGGTGATGTCAGCTACATCTATCTCGGCGAGCATCAGCCCGTCATCTGGTCCACCGGCCTGCCGAAGGACGGCACGGATTATGACGTCGACATCATTGACACCTGGGAGATGACGATCACGCCGGCGAAAAAGGTGGAAGCGCCGATCCCGCATCCAACGCGCCACGGCGCGATCGTGCGTGGCGGCAAGGCGGATGCCGCCTTCGGCGTGGAGTTGCCGGGCAAGCCATACCAGGCGCTCCGTATCCGCAAGAAGCACTGATCGATCCTCAGGGGAAGAATGTCATGTCCGGCTTGACCATCAAGAATGTCAGGAAGTCCTACGGCGCAGTAAACATCATCCATGGCGTCGATGTCGAAATCTCGGACGGCGAATTCGTTATTCTCGTCGGTCCGTCGGGCTGCGGCAAGTCAACGCTGCTGCGTATGATCGCTGGGCTGGAAGATATTACCGGCGGCGAGATCTCGATCGGCGGCCGGGTCGTCAACGATTTGCCGCCGAAAGATCGCGATATCGCCATGGTGTTCCAGAATTACGCGCTCTATCCGCAGATGACGGTGGCGCAAAACATGGGCTTTGCGCTGCAGCTTGCCGGCGCGAAGCGTGCCGAGATCGTTCAGAAAGTCGGCGACGCTGCCAAGATCCTAGGGCTGCAGCCGCTGCTGGAGCGCAAGCCCGCCCAGCTTTCCGGCGGCCAGCGACAGCGCGTCGCCATGGGCCGCGCCATCGTGCGCGATCCAAAAGTCTTCCTGTTCGATGAACCGCTCTCCAACCTCGACGCTAAGCTGCGCGTGAAGATGCGCGCGGAAATCAAGGCTTTGCATCAACGCTTAAAGACGACGATCGTCTACGTGACGCACGATCAGATCGAAGCCATGACCATGGCCGACAAGATCGTCGTTCTGCAGGGCGGAAAGGTCGAGCAGATCGGCTCGCCGCTGGAACTTTACGACAGGCCGAAAAATGTCTTCGTCGCCGGCTTCCTTGGCTCGCCGGCCATGAATTTCCTCGAAGGCAAGATCACCGGCGGCGCCTCCCCGGTGCTGGTGCTGGCGACCGGCACACGTATCGAACTCTCCAGTGTTCCGGCTCAGTCGGAGGGCCGAGAGGTCGTTCTGGGCATCCGGCCGGAAGATATTTCCTTTGCGGCGGAAAACGGCGTGACGGCAACCGTGACGGTCGTGGAACCGACGGGCTCGGAAACACACGTCGCGCTCGATCTCGAAGGCAAGGAGTTGACCTGGGTCATGCGGGAGCGTGCCGAACTGGCCCCCGGCCAGAAGGTGCAGATCTCCCTGAAGACCTCGAACCTTCACTTCTTCGACAAGGCCGGCCAGCAACGACTGTAAAGAGTGGCCGAGGTGCCGGCCGGCACGAATCAGCTGGCGATGCGCCTTTGAGCGCCGTTCATGACCAGGAAAACCCTTTTGACGAAGGCATCGCCATCAAACTGCCGGGCGGCACCCTCGGTCGTATGCTCGGGGCGATCGAATATGAAGGCTTCGATATTGACGACGGGCAGGTTGAGGCGACTGCGCACCTGGCCGATCATCGCCGTATGCGTGACCACAAGCTGGCACCCGTTCGGTTCGAACCACTCCTGAAGCCCGGTCGTCGGGATAGTCAGCACCGTCAGCCCTTGTTGCGACAGAACCGTACCGATGCGGGACGCGACCTGCTGATTGTCGAGACAGATCAGCACATCGGTTTGTGAAGGGGACGGCGCCTGGTTAGCCAGCATCAAGAGACCTCTCGTTCAAACACGAGCGGAATATAATGATTCGCGGCGTAACGGGGTGTTATTAGTTGTTACATTTTGTTTCAGGAGTATGAACCGCTAGACCGGCGCACGAGCGCGGCGACCATGCCGGAGATCGATGGCCGTGTGCCAGACGATCGTCGCGAAGATGATCGCCCCGCCAATGAAGGTAGCGACCGGCGGCATCTCGGAAAAGAGCAGCCAGACCCAGAATGGCGTCAAGACGATCTCCATCGAGCTGATGAGCGCGGCGTCGGCCGCAGGCATCTTTCTCGAACCGAAAAGGAAAAGGACGAAGGCAAGCGCGAAATTCGTCGCGCCGAAAGCGGCGAGCAGAAGCCAATTTTGTACATCCACCGCGCCTGTCGAGGCAAAGGGCACGAAGACGACGAAGGTCAGGAGCCCGCTGACGACACTCGACGGCAGGATCGGAATGCTGGGGTCCATGCGCGGGATGACGATGATCAGCGCGAAGGTGACCGTCATGCCGAGTGCCAGCAGGTCACCGATACCCGTGCCGCCGCCGATCGACGACGCGACGATGACGGCGACACCCATGAGGCAGATGCCGCCGGCGATCAAAGTGCGCTTTGCGACGCGCTCCTTCAGCATGATCCAGCTGAGAAACGCGGCGATGAACGGTGCCGTCGCATAGATCATCGTTACATTCGCGACCGTGGTCATATAGAGCGCACCGATGAAGCAGGCTTGGCTGATCGTCTGGCAGACCAGCATCGCCAGCCCGGCGGGATGAAAGATCGATGCCCATTGCCGTCTTGAAAACCCACCTTCGAGGAAAAAGCTGGGTATCAGCAGGAACAGGCCGCCGAACAGCGATCGCCAGGCAATCGCCGTCCAGATGTCCGTGGTCAGAAGGCGCGCGTAGATGCCGCTGCAGCTCCACGCAAGCATTGCCGTAGCCACAAGTATGACGCCCCTCTCATAATCGCTGGCAAAAGCGGAGCGGGTCGGAAACTGGAATGTCATGTATGGACTCAAAGAATGAGCAGAAGGAACGCTCCCTGTGTGCGCCGATATTTGACATCGAGCAAACGAATAGTAGAGATAGTAGCTATCAGAAATATTTGTGACCTGTCATGCGCGAGCCCATCGAAAGCGACCTGCTGCGGACGTTTCTCGTCATTACCGAGACATCCAATTTTTCGGCGGCGGCGCAAAGGATCGGCCGTACGCAATCGGCCGTCAGCGCCCAGATCAAGCGGCTCGAGGACACGATCGGCGAAACGCTGTTCGAAAGAAGCGCACGAGGGGCCGTTCTGACCCGCGCGGGCACCCAATTGCTTCCCTATGCGCAGCGCGTGATCGAACTCCTGAACGAAGCGGCGGCGACTATCCGCACCAAGCCGCTCGATGGGCCGGTCCGGATCGGAATTCCGGAGGAGTACAGTCAAAACGTCCTGCCAGCGGCACTGGCCGCCTTTGCTATTAGGCACCCCGCCGTCGAAGTCACCGTTTCATGCGATTACACCGCACATAACCTTGCCGCGCTGGAAAAAGATGAGCTGGACCTGGCCGTCGTTTTCGACTGGAACAACCAGAGCAAGGGCGAAGTTCTCTGTATCGACCCGACGGTCTGGGTGACATCGTTGGTCCATCGTGTGCATGAGGCGGCACCCCTGCCCATCGCCGTTTATCGCGACTCGACATGGTGCCGAGATTTCGCCCTGCGATCGCTGGAGCAAACCGGACTGCGCTATCGCATCGCCTTCATCGCGGATACAAGCTCCGGCTTGAAGAACGCCGTATCCGCCGGCCTTGCCGTGACGACGCTGTCGCGCAGCAACATTCCGCATGGCTGCCGGGAACTGACGAGCGATGACGGGTTTCCGCCGGTCGATTCCTCGCGCGTCGTGCTTCGCCGCAACCCCTATCATTCGAGCGAAGCGATTCGCGAGTTGGCGGAAATGGTGCGAGAAGCCTTCCAGCCTATGTCGGCTCTGCTGCAGTCATAACGCGCCGGCGCAGCCTGCGGCGCGTACCGGATGGGCTTTCCGAAAAGCTGGCGCGATAGCTGCGGGAAAAGGCCGATGCCGAATTGAAGCCGGTGGCATCGGCAATCTCGGCAAAGGAGGCTTTCGTCTCGATGACCTTGCGCCGGGCGGCATTCAGCCTCAGCGCCAGGTAATGCACATGCGGCGGCGCGCCGATACTCTCCTGGAAGAGCGCCTGCAAATGACGTGCGCTGACGCCGACCCGACGGGCGAGACGCGTCAGCACCAGCGGCTGTTCGATATGGTCTTCCATCAGGCGAATGGCTTGAGCCACCCGCGGATCGCGCATGCGCAGGCCGGCCGTCGATGGCGAAAGCTCCGCCGCGCTCTGCGTGCTTGCCGGCTCGTAGATGAACAGGCGGCTGACCTCGAGCGCCAGCGAATAGCCCTGACGCCGCCGGATGATCTCCAGCATCAGATCGACCGTCGGCAGGGAGCCGGCGGTGGTGATCCGCTTGCCGTCGATCACGTAGCGATCCCTGACGGCGCGCACCTGCGGATAGGCCAGCGCAAAATCGTCATAGTCCTCCCAGTGGACGGCAGCCGAGACATTGTCCAGCAGGCTCGCTTCGGCCAGCAGCCAGGTGCCGGATTCGATGCCGGCGACCATCGACCGGTGACGCGCGGTTTGCGACAATTGCATTTTCAACGCCTGCGTCGCGCTGCGCCGCCAGTTGTAGCTGGCGAGCACAAAAAGCGGCGCCTTAGTAGAGTTTGGCCGGAAGCTGGAACATGCAGGCACAGGAATAAGGCTGGTCGTCTCAGCCGGCAAACCATCGGGCGTGAAGAGACGCCAGCGATAAAGCTCCGCTCCCGAAATGCGGTTGGCGCCGCGCAACGGTTCGATCACAGAAGCGATCAAAATCAGGTTCGTCTCCGGAAGGATCAGGAGGTCGATGTCGAGCGTCTCGTTGGCCGATATCAGCATTGCGCATTCCTTCAATCGTTCCGAAACTGTATCGAATAGTTCCGATAATGCAAAGCATGAAGGCGTCTCATGGCTCGTAATGTCCTCAATACGAGGGAGAACAAAAATGCCTCTTGCGATGAATCGCGACGTTTTCATCACCTGTGCCGTGACCGGCGCTGGCGACACGGTTTCGAAATCCAGCCATGTTCCGATCACTCCCAAGCAGATCGCGGAGTCCGCGATCGACGCCGCCAAGGCTGGGGCGGCAGTGGTTCACTGCCATGTCCGCGATCCGGAAACGGGCGCTGCCAGCCGCCGCAACGAACTCTACAGGGAAGTCACCGACCGCATCCGTTCGGCCGATGTCGATGTCGTGCTGAACCTGACCGCCGGCATGGGCGGCGACCTGATTTTCGGCGATGTCGAAAGCCCTCTGCCGCTGAACGCCAAGGGCACCGATATGGCAGGCGCCACCGAGCGGGTCAGCCATGTGGCCGAATGCTTGCCTGAGATCTGCACGCTCGACTGCGGCACGATGAACTTCAATCTTGGCGACTACGTCATGACCAACACGCCCTCGATGCTAAGGGCCATGGCAAAGAAGATGACCGATCTCGGCGTCCGCCCGGAGATCGAGGCCTTCGATACCGGTCATCTCTGGTTCGCCAAGCAGCTTGCCGAGGAGGGCTTGATCGAGGATCCGGTCCTCATCCAGCTCTGTATGGGCATCCCCTGGGGGGCGCCCGATGACCTCAACACCTTCATGGCGATGGTCAATAACGTTCCCAAAAGCTGGACCTTCTCGGCCTTTTCCATCGGTCGCAACGCCATGGCCTATCCGGCAGCGGCGATCCTTGCCGGCGGCAATGTCCGCGTCGGGCTGGAGGACAATCTCTACGCCGGCAAGGGCATGCTTGCGACCAACGCACAGCTCGTCGAAAAGGCGGTGCAGGTGGTCGAAGGCATGGGCGCGCGCATCGTCGGTCCCGAAGATGTCCGCAAGAAGCTGAAACTGACGAAGCGCTGAGGCCACGATGACCAGGATCAACAAGGCGGCCTGCATCGGCGGCGGCGTCATCGGCGGCGGATGGATCGCCCGTTTCCTGCTCGCAGGCATCGACGTCGATGTCTTCGACCCGCATCCGGAAGCGAAGCGCATTGTCGGCGAAGTGCTTGCCAATGCCGAAAAAGCCTATGCGATGCTGACCGGCGCGCCGCTTCCGCCGCGCGGCAAGCTCACGTTCCGGGACACGCTGGAAGCAGCCGTCGCTGGCGCCGACTGGATCCAGGAAAGCGTGCCCGAGCGGCTGGATCTCAAGCGCAAGGTGCTAACTGAGATCGATGCGACCGCAAGGCCCGATGCCCTGATCGGCTCTTCGACTTCGGGGCTGCTGCCGACAGACCTGCAGCGCGACATGCGCCATCCCGAGCGCCTCTTCGTCGCCCACCCCTATAATCCGGTCTATCTGCTGCCGCTCGTCGAGATCGTCGGCGGCGAAAAGACCAGCGCCGCCACGATCAAGGCCGCCATGGAACGGCTGCCGCCCATCGGCATGAAGGGCGTGCACATCACCAAGGAGATCGAGGCTTTCGTCGGCGACCGCCTGCTGGAGGCGCTCTGGCGCGAGGCGCTGTGGCTGATCAAGGACGATATTTGCACCGTCGAGACGCTTGACGATGTCATCCGCTACTCTTTCGGCCTGCGCTGGGCGCAGATGGGCCTGTTCCAGACCTATCGCATTGCCGGCGGCGAAGCGGGCATGCGCCACTTCCTCGCGCAATTCGGTCCGGCCCTGCAATGGAACTGGACGAAGCTGATGGACGTCGTCGATCTCGACGATGCGCTTGTCGAAAAGATCGGCCAGCAGTCCGACGACCAGGCTGATGGCCTGTCGATCCGCGAACTCGAGCGCATCCGCGACGAAAACCTCGTCGGCATCCTTCAGAGCCTGAAGGGAAGCCATGGCGGCAAAGGCTGGGGCGCCGGCAAGCTGCTGAAGGATTTCGAGCAGCAGCTTTGGGCCGCCGGCGGGGACAAGAAAGAGACGTTGGACGTTACAAGACCGCTGCGTCTGATCGACACCAAGGTCAGCCCGGCCTGGGTCGATTATAACGGCCATATGACCGAACACCGCTATCTGCAGGTCTTCGGCGACACGTCGGATGCGTTGCTGCGCCTGATCGGCATCGATCTCGCCTATGTCGAACGCGGCCACAGCTACTATACGGTCGAGACCCATATCCGCCATCTCGGCGAAGCCAAGCTCGGCCAGGCCATCCATTCGACCTGCCAGATCATCGGATCCGACGAAAAACGGCTGCATGTCTTCCATGCGCTACACGATAGCGCCAGCGGCGATGTGATCGCCACCGCGGAACAGATGCTGCTGCATGTGGATGCCAAGGCCGGCAAGGCCGTTGCCGCGCCGGAGGAGGTGCTGGCGAAGCTGAGGCCTATTTCTGCTGCGCACGCAGCCTTGACCGTGCCGGAAGGAGCCGGCCGGCATGTGGGACAAAAACGCTAGGAGGAGGCGATCGTGAATTTCGGACTCAGCGAAGAACAGGAGATGATCGTCAAGACGGTCAGGGACTTCGTGGAGACGGAGATCTATCCGCATGAGAACGAGGTCGAGCGCACCGGTCTCGTGCCGCCTGAAATCGGAGACGAGATCCGCCGCAAATGCATCGAGCTCGGCTTCTATGCCTGCAATTTTCCCGAGGAAATCGGCGGTGCCGGCCTCGATCACCTAACCTTCACTCTGGTCGAGCGCGAGCTCGGTCGCGGCTCGATGGGTCTCACCGTCTTCTTCGGCCGTCCCTCAGGCATCCTGATGGCCTGCGAGGGCGAGCAGCGCGATCGCTATCTCCTGCCGGCAGTGCGCGGCGAGAAAATCGATGCGCTCGCCATCACCGAACCGGATGCCGGCTCCGACATGCGCGGCATGAAATGCGCAGCGCGGCAGGATGGCAATGATTTCGTGCTCAACGGCACGAAGCATTTCATTTCGCACGCCGATGTCGCCGATTTCGTCATCGTCTTTGCCGCAACCGGCGAAGAAGACACGCATCGTGGCGTCAAGAAGAAGATCACCGCCTTCCTGGTCGATCGCGGCACGCCGGGCTTCGAGATCCTTAGGGGTTATGACTCGGTTTCCCATCGCGGCTATCACAATTCCATCCTGAACTTCACCGATTGCCGCCTGCCGAAATCGCAGGTGCTGGGCGAAGTGCATCGCGGCTTCGATCTTGCCAATCAATGGCTCTATGGAACGCGCCTGACGGTGGCCGCCACCTGTGTCGGCCGGGCGCGCCGTGTCTTCGATCTCGCCCTGCCCTATGCCGCCGAGCGCAAGCAATTCGGCAAGCCGATCGGCGCCAACCAGGGCGTGTCGTTCAAGCTTGCCGACATGATCACCGAGATCGACGCCGCCGACCTGCTCACGCTGTCGGCCGCCTGGAAACTCGATGCCGGCATCCCGGCCAATCGCGAGATCGCCTCGGCCAAGCTCTACGCCTCGGAAATGCTCGCCCGCGTCACCGATGAGGCGATCCAGATCTTCGGCGGCATGGGCCTGATGGACGACCTGCCGCTGGCGCGCTTCTGGCGCGACGCCCGCGTCGAGCGCATCTGGGACGGTACTTCGGAAATCCAGCGGCACATCATCAGCCGCGACCTGCTCCGGCCGTTCGGAGCATGAGCCCATGACGCAGCGCTCGCTCGACCGCCTCATCCGACCCAGGACGATCGCCGTGTTCGGCGGCCGGGAAGCACGGCGCGTCATCGAGCAATGCGACCGCATGGGGTTTACCGGCGAGATCTGGCCGGTGCATCCGACACAGGAAAGTGTGCTCGGCCGCCGCTGCTTTCGGTCGGTCGCCGACCTGCCTGGTGCGCCGGACGCCGCTTTTGTCGGCGTCAACCGCACGCTCACCGTCGATATCATCAGTGATCTCGCAGCCAAAGGATCAGGCGGCGCCGTCTGCTATGCCTCGGGCTTCAGCGAAGCCGTCGCGGAGCTAGCTGATGGCGCGGACTTGCAGCAAGCTCTCGTCGAAGCCGCCGGCACCATGCCGATCGTCGGGCCGAACTGTTACGGCATGATCAACGGGCTCGACGGCGCCCTGCTCTGGCCGGATCAACATGGCATCGTCAGAACCGAGAGCGGCGTTGCCATCCTCACCCAATCCTCCAACATCGCTATCAATCTCAGTATGCAGAGGCGCGGCCTTCCCATCAGCTATCTGATGACGGCTGGCAACCAGGCACAGACGGGCTTATCAGATCTTGCCAGGGCTGTTCTTGAGGACCCGCGCGTCACGGCGGTCGGCCTGCACATCGAAGGCTTCGGCGACATAAGGGCGCTGGAGGCGCTTGCGGCACGCGCCCGAGAGCTGAAGAGGCCTGTCATTGCGCTGAAGGTCGGCAAATCCGAACAGGCCCAACGCGCCACCGTTTCGCACACGGCCTCGCTTGCCGGCAGCGATGCGGTGGCCGACGCCGTTCTCGATCGCCTCGGCATCGGCCGCGTCGCGACGCTGCCGGAACTTATCGAAACGCTGAAACTCCTGCATGTCGCCGGTCCGCTCGAAAGCAACGCGATCTCCTCGATGAGCTGTTCGGGCGGCGAGGCTTCGCTGATGGCCGATGCGGCCGTCGGCCGTAATGTCGAATTCCGCGCCCTGAAAGCCGAACAACTGCCGGCCCTGCGTGCAAGCCTCGGCCAGATGGTGACGCTTTCCAATCCGCTTGACTACCACACCTTCGTCTGGGGCGATCTGGCCCGGCAGACGGAGGCTTTCAGCGCCATGTTCGCCGGCGGCTATGCCCTCAACCTCATCGTCCTCGACTTTCCGCGCGAAGACCGCTGCGACGGCGCGGACTGGATGATCACCGTTTCAGCTGTTGCCGCCGCCGCAAAGCAGACCGGTGCACGCGCCGGCATTCTGGCGACGCTTCCGGAAAACATGCCGGAGGCAATCGCCGAGCAACTGATCGAAGCCGGCATCGTGCCGCTTAGCGGCATCAGCGAGGCGCTGGCGGCAGTCGACATTGCCAGCGGTATCGCCAATGCCTGGAACAGACCGCAACCCTTGCCGCTTCTCAGCGCGGCGGCTAACTCGGGCGAAATGGAGACCCTGAGCGAGGCGGCAGCTAAGGCCGAGCTTGCGGCAGCCGGACTTGCAGTTCCGCCAGGAAAGACCGCCGCCACGGCAAGCGAGGCAGCGGATTGTGCGGAACAGCTCGGATTCCCGGTCGCGCTCAAGGCACTGGGCGTCGAACACAAATCCGATGTCGGCGCGGTGAAACTCAACCTATGGGATTGGAACGCCGTCAGAGATGCGGCCGAAGGCATGGCCTCCGTTGCTCGCGGATTCCTCGTCGAAAAGATGGTCGATCGTCCTCTCGCGGAACTGATCGTCGGCGCAGTCCGTGATCCGGTCGTCGGTCTGACCTTGACGGTCGGCGCTGGCGGAATCCTCGTGGAATTGCTTGAAGATTCCGTCGTTTTGCCGCTTCCAGTGACGAAAGCCGAGGTCTTGGAGCGGATTTCGCGGCTGAAGGTCCGCAAATTGATCGAAGGCTATCGCGGCACTTCCGGAAGCAGCCTCGAAATCATTGCCGACGCCGTCCTATCAGCGGCAGAATATGTCGTAAAGAACGCCGCACTGCTTGAAGAACTGGACATTAATCCATTGATGGTCCTACCAGAATCCCGCGGTGTCATTGCTGCGGATGCTCTCATCCGGCGAAGGAGGTAGCAGAAGTTGCAAGACCCCATTCGTACCCGATGCGACAATGGCGTCCTCGAGGTCATCATTGACAGACCGAAGGCGAATGCCATCGATCTGGCGACCAGCCGTACCATGGGACTGATCTTCCGCGACTTCCGCGACAATCCGGATCTGCGCGTCGCCATCGTCACCGGTGCGGGCGAGAAATTCTTTTCCGCCGGCTGGGATTTGAAGGCTGCGGCCGATGGCGACGCGGTCGACGGCGATTATGGCGTTGGCGGCTTCGGCGGACTGCAGGAATTGCGTAACCTCAACAAGCCAGTCATCTGCGCCGTCAACGGCATCTGTTGCGGCGGCGGGTTGGAAATAGCGCTTTCCGCCGATCTCATCATCGCCGCCGCCCATGCGACCTTCGCTCTGCCGGAGATCCGCTCGGGCACTGTCGCCGACGCCGCATCGATCAAGCTGCCGAAGCGCATTCCCTACCACATCGCGATGGACATGCTGCTGACCGGCCGCTGGCTCAATGTCGAGGAAGCACATCGCTGGGGCTTCGTCAACGAGATCGTCCTGGCCGACAAGCTGATGGACAGGGCATGGGAACTCGCCCGCCTGCTCGCAAGCGGCCCATCGCTCGTTTATGCGGCGATCAAGGAAATCGTTCGCGAAGCGGAGGCAATGACGTTTCAAACCGCCATGAACAAGATTACCAAACGGCAGTTTGCGACCGTCGACACCCTCTATTCGAGCGAGGATCAATTGGAAGGCGCAAGGGCTTTTGCGGAGAAGCGAGCCCCAATCTGGAAAGGAAAGTAGAGGCGGCGGCAACCGCAGGATTTTCCCGCATGATCGCGGGCAACAGGCTTCGGGCGGAAGAGGAAACCGTGATGTGAAGTGGCTTGCCCGGGAATTTTGTCAACACGGCAAGAAGAAGGAACAGGGGAATGAACGACTATACGAAATATCTGGCAAGCCGCGTCACGGCGGGCGGCCTCAGCCGCCGCGAATTCATGGGACGCGCAATGGCAGCCGGCGTGACTTTAACGCTCGCCGACAAACTCTTTACCGAAAGTGCCATGGCGGCCGAACCGAAACGCGGCGGTCATCTGAAGCTTGGCCTTGAAGGCGGCGCTGCGACCGATTCCAAGGATCCGGCGAAATTCCTGTCTCAGGTGATGTTCTGCATCGGCCGCTGCTGGGGTGACATGCTGGTGGAATCCCATCCGCTGACGGGTGCCGCCGTTCCGTCGCTCGCAGAATCCTGGGAGCCGTCGAAAGATGCCGCCACCTGGACCTTCAAGATCCGCAAGGGCGTCAAATTCCACAACGGCAAGGAACTGACGATCGACGACGTGGTCGCCACGCTCAAGCGCCATACGGACGCGAAATCGGAATCCGGCGCTCTTGGCGTCGTGAAATCGATCAAGGAGATCAAGGCCGATGGCGACAATCTCGTCCTGACGCTGACCGAAGGCAACGCCGACTTGCCGTTGCTGCTGACCGACTATCACCTCGTCATCCAGCCGAATGGCGGCTATGACGATCCCCTCGCCTCGATCGGCACCGGCCCCTACAAGCAGGTCAGCTTCGAGCCTGGCGTGCGCGCCACGTTCGAGCGCAACAAGGACGACTGGCGTACCGACCGCGGTTTCGTCGACAGCATCGAAATCATCTGCATGAACGATGCGACGGCGCGTATTGCGGCGCTCTCATCCGGCCAGGTCCATTACATCAACCGCGTCGACCCGAAGACCGTGGATCTTTTGAAGCGCGCTCCGAACGTCGAGATCCTGGCCACCGCCGGCCGCGGCCATTATGTCTTCATCATGCATTGTGACAAGGCGCCCTTTGACAACAACGACCTGCGTCTGGCGCTGAAATACGCCATGGATCGCGAGACCATGGTCAAGAAGATCCTCGGCGGCTACGGCAAGGTCGGTAACGACTTCCCGATCAACAGCACCTATGCGCTCTTCCCCGAAGGGATAGAGCAGCGCAAATACGATCCCGACAAGGCCGCCTTCCACTACAAGAAGTCCGGTCACAGTGGTTCCGTACTGCTTCGCACGTCGGAAGTGGCCTTCCCCGGCGCGGTCGATGCGGCCGTTCTTTATCAGGAAAGCTGCAAGAAGGCCGGCATCAACATCGAGGTCAAGCGCGAGCCGGGCGACGGCTACTGGACGAATGTCTGGAACGTCCAGCCCTTCTCCACCTCCTATTGGGGCGGACGGCCGACACAGGACCAGATGTATTCCACCGCCTATCTTTCGACGGCGGACTGGAACGACACGCGCTTCAAGCGACCCGACTTCGACAAGCTTCTGCTTCAGGCCCGCTCCGAACTGGACGAAGCCAAGCGCAAGGAGCTCTATCGCGCCATGGCGATGATGGTGCGCGACGAAGGCGGCGTTATCCTGCCGATGTTCAACGATTTCGTGAATGCCTCCACCAAGCAGGTGAAGGGCTACGTCCACGATATCGGCAACGACATGTCGAACGGCTACGTCGCGACGCGTGTCTGGCTAGACGCCTGATGCCCGAATCCGGGCGAGAACGTCCTCATCCCTAATGCAGCCGGGGCCGCGAACGCCATTCGCGGTCCTCCCGACGTTTCAGGCAATTTCAGGAAAATGCGCAGCTGTTTTCCGTCCGGAATTGCGTAAAACAACAAGAGAGAGCGGCTCAGCGATTCCCATGAAACATGGAACCGCTCTAAATGCGAGGCATCGGCCATGTCCAATCCGCCCCCCGGCACCGTTCTGCCCGGGCTGAGGTTCAAGCAGCGTTTTCCGCTGCTGTCCCTCATTTTCGAGCGTTGCGTGCTCAGCATCATCCTGCTGTTTGCGGTCTCCGTCCTGATCTTCGGAGGCCTCGAAGCCCTGCCCGGTGATTTCGCCACTACCTATCTCGGCCAGTCGGCGACGCCGCAGGCCGTCGCCAATATCCGCGAGGAGCTGGGCCTCAACCGGCCTGTGGTCACCCGCTATGTGCAGTGGCTCGGCAACGCCGTGCAAGGCGACTTCGGCACCTCCTGGGCCAGCAAGAATTCCGTCGGCGAACAGATCGGCAAGCGGCTTGGAAACTCCCTGTTTCTGGCTGGCTTTGCCGCCTTGATCTCGGTGCCGCTGGCGGTCTGCTTGGGCATGTTGGCGGTCCATTTCCGCAACCGCCTGCCCGACAAGATTATCAATGTGATTTCACTGGCCGCGATCTCGTTGCCGGAATTCTTTATCGGCTATCTCCTTATCATGTTCTTTTCCGTCAAATTCGGCATTGCGACCTTTCCGGCGACGGTCTTCGACGGCATGGGCTTCATCGACCGGCTGAAGGCGATCGCCCTGCCGACAGCGACGCTGGTACTCGTCGTGCTGGCGCATATGATGCGCATGACGCGGGCAGCCATCCTTTCCGTCATGTCGTCGGCCTATATGGAGACCGCCGAGCTGAAGGGGCTCTCCGCCTTCCGCGCCATCGTCAAGCATGCCGCCCCCAATGCGCTGGCGCCGATCATCAACGTCATCGCGCTTAACCTTGCCTATCTGATCGTCGGCGTCGTCGTCGTCGAAGTCGTCTTCGTCTATCCCGGCATGGGCCAATACATGGTTGACGCCGTGACGGTGCGCGACATGCCTGTCGTCCAGGCCTGCGGCCTGATCTTCGCCGCCGTCTACATTTTCCTCAACATGACGGCTGACATCCTCGCCATCGTCGCCAACCCGCGCCTGAGGCATCCGCGATGAGATTGAGAGACATCCCCATCACCGCCTGGGTCGGCATCATCGGTATCCTGATTGCCTTCATCGGCGCGATCTTCGCGCCCTGGATCGCCCCTTACGGCGAAACGGAAGTCGTCGGCAATGTCTGGCAGCCGGCCGACGCGCAATATTTCTTCGGCCTCGACAATCTCGGCCGCGATATCCTGTCGCGTCTGATCTACGGCACCCGCACGACGCTGTTCGTCGCGCTGGCGGCCACGATCATTTCCTTCTCGCTCGGCATAATCCTGAGCTTCACCGCCGCTGTCTCGCGCGGATGGATCGACACGGTCTTTTCGCGCTTCAACGACCTGATGATGTCGATCCCGACGCTGATCTTCGCGCTCGTCGTGCTCGCCGTCTTGCCGCAGAACCTGATCGTGCTGATCCTCGTCATGGCCATTCTCGATTCCACCCGCGTCTATCGCCTCGGCCGCGCCGTAGCGCTCGATGTCGCGGTGATGGAATTCGTCGAAGCCGCCAAGCTTCGCGGCGAAGGCAAGATCTGGATCATCTTCCGCGAGATCCTGCCGAATACGCTGTCGCCGCTTTTGGCGGAGTTCGGGCTGCGCTTTGCCTTCTCGATCCTGTTCCTCTCCACACTTTCCTTCCTCGGCCTCGGTATCCAGCCGCCGTCGGCCGATTGGGGCGGCATGGTGAAGGACAATAAGGACGGTATCATCTTCGGCATCTCCGCCGCTCTCGTGCCAGGCTCGGCCATCGCGGCGCTTGCAATCTGTGTCAATCTGGTGGTCGACTGGCTTTTAAGGCGCACCTCCAGCCTCAAGGGAGGGCGTGGCGATGCCTGAGCTTCTTTCCGTTCGCGACCTCAAGATCGAGGCGACCAGCTATCCGCCCGGCGAACCGCCGAAGCGCGTCACCATCGTCGACGGCGTCTCCTTTGATCTGCAGAAGGGCAAGGTGCTCGGGCTGATCGGCGAGTCTGGCGCAGGCAAGTCCACAATCGGCCTTTCCGCCCTTGCCTATGGTCGTGGCGGCGCCGAAATCACCGGCGGCCAGGTGCTGCTTGGCGGCACCGACATTCTGCCGCTCGGAAAATCCGGCATACGCAGGGTCCGCGGCGCACGGGTCTGCTATGTCGCGCAATCGGCAGCCGCCGCCTTCAATCCGGCGCATCGGCTGGGCGACCAGGTAATCGAAGCCACCGTCAAGCACCATCTGATGACGAAGGAGGAGGCAAAGAAGCGGGCGCTCTATCTCTTCCGCGTTCTTGGCCTGCCCAATCCCGAAACATTCGGCGAGCGATACCCGCATCAAGTCTCGGGCGGCCAACTGCAGCGCGCCATGACCGCTATGGCGCTCTGCTCCAATCCGGAACTGATCGTCTTTGACGAACCGACGACCGCGCTCGATGTGACGACGCAGATCGATGTGCTGGCGGCGATCAAGCACGCCATCGAGGAGACCAATACGGCGGCCCTCTACATCACCCACGACCTTGCCGTCGTCGCCCAGATTTCCGACGACATCATGGTGCTGAGGCACGGCAAAACGGTGGAATATGGCAGCGTCCAGCAGATCATCGAAGAACCGCGTCAGGATTATACCCGCGCCCTCGTCAATGTCCGCCAAGAGGTACGAGCTGAAGCCGCCGATCAATCGAGTACGCTTCTGAAGGTGGAAAATATCAGTGCGCAATATTCGAATGGTTTCAAGGTATTGCACGATGTTTCTCTACATGTCCCCAAGGGCCAGACGCTGGCGGTGGTCGGCGAATCCGGCTCCGGGAAATCGACGCTCGCCCGCGTCATCACCGGCCTTCTGCCGCCGAGCGACGGGCGGATTTCCTTCGACGGTAAGCCGCTGACGTCAGCCTTGAAAGACCGCTCGCGGCAGGAATTGCGGCGCATCCAGCTGATCTACCAGATGGCCGATACCGCCATGAACCCGCGCCAGACCGTGCGCGATATCGTCGGCCGGCCGCTGACCTTCTATGACGGCCTGCGTGGCGCGGCAAAGACGGCGCGCGTAAAGGAGTTGCTGGATCAGATCGAGATGGGCAACGGCTTCATCGACCGGTATCCGGCCGAGCTTTCCGGTGGCCAGAAGCAACGCGTCGCCATCGCCCGCGCGCTTGCGGCCAAGCCGGAACTCATCCTCTGCGACGAGCCGACATCCGCGCTCGATCCGCTGGTTGCCGAAGGCATTCTGAAACTACTCCTGAAGCTGCAGGAAGAGGCGCATCTCTCTTACGTCTTCATCACCCATGACATCGCCATCGTGCGCGCCATCGCCGATAGCGTCGCGGTAATGCATCGCGGCAAGCTCGTTCGGTTCGGCCCGAAATCAGAAGCGCTTTCGCCGCCCTTCGACGACTATACCGATCTGCTTCTGAAGTCCGTGCCCGAGATGGAGATCGGCTGGCTAGAGCGGGTGCTGACGACGCGGAGAATGGCGAGCGCCGGAAATTGATGGCCCGAAATCTTCGGGCGCTCATTTGCATCTAACGGCTTTGTCGCCAAATCGATGTCATCAATACTCTGCTGGCACCGCATACACTTCGGCGGATGGATCGGCGAGGAAAGAGCGCACCGTGGGCGGCAACTGGCGCGACGACAGCGGCAAAGGTCCGCAGCGCGACAAAAGTTCACGCAGGTCGGGCTCGGCGCCGACATGCCGCCAGATCATCCGTGAGGCATAGGGAAGATTTTCCTTTCGCCAGGAAACTCCCATTGTTGTTCCGCGCAAGTAGACGCGCTGGTACTCGTCGAATGGCAGGAGGATCGTCTGCGACAGTATTGGGTTCGCGCCGACGACGCGCTCCGTAATAAAGATCCGGTTTCGATAGAAGGCCGCCAAACCCACATATTTCGAAAACTGCTGGATGCCGTTTCCAGGGTCCCGCAGACGCTCCATAGATTTGACATGCACCAGCCCGCCCTGCTCGATAAGGCGGCTGCACGAACAGACGATCATTCCAGGCCAGGACGGCGAGCGATGATAGGTCTGGAAATAGCCGATATGACGCCGGAGCGCGGTCAGATCGCCGGGGAACGCCTTCAAGAGTTCGGAACTTTGGTTGAGGTCTAGGTTGGGTTTGCGAAGCCGCTCGCGAAAGAGCCTCGGAGCAAGACCAAAGTCGGCCGAATCGAGATCGAAGTACTTGGCTATACGCGCGAGATTATGAGCAGACGGCCTCGTCTGGCCGTTGATGTATCGGTTGAATTGTTGCCGATTGATATCGATTGCACGGCACAGATGCGAAATGGAACGCTGCGTGGCGCAGGCAATTTTCAGGTTCTCGACCAGGTGAGGCATCGGCAGCTCCGTCTTGATGCCGGCTAGCGTAAACTCGCGTAAAGATGCGTCAAGTCGCGAAATTGCGTGAGCCCGCCCGACCTCTACGTTCCCTCTTACAAAATTGAAACGAGGGAACTGTCATGACGCATCAAAAGGATCAATCTTCGCAGCTGAAAATCGGGCGCCGCCACTTCCTCGGCGGCGCCGCTGCACTGGGCGCTTTGCCGAGCCTTGCCTCAAGCCTGCTGATGCCGCGTGACGCCCGCGCTCAGGAAGCGAAGCGTGGCGGCCATCTGAAGCTCGGCCTCAAGGGCGGCGCCACCAGCGACGCGCTCGACCCGGCAACATACAGCGCCTCCGTGCTGTTCGTCATTGGCCGCCTCTGGGGCGACACGCTCGTCGAATCAGATCCCAAGACGGGTGCGCCCTTGCCGTCACTGGCGACGTCCTGGACGCCATCGGCGGATGCATCCGTCTGGACCTTCAAGATCAGGAACGACGTGCAATTTCACGACGGCAGCAAGATGACCGTCGCCGACATCGTCGCGACACTGAAGCGCCATGCGGACAAGAATTCGCAGTCCGGTGCTCTCGGCCTGATGGCCTCGATCAGCGGTATCGAAGAAAAGGCGGGCGACCTTGTCCTGACGCTTTCGGAAGGCAATGCGGATCTGCCCCTTCTCCTGACCGACTACCACCTGATCATCCAGGCGAAGGGTGGCGTCGGCAAGCCTGCAGCCGCCATCGGCACCGGTCCTTATATTCTGAAGAACTTTGAACCCGGCGTTCGTGCTTCCTTTGAGAAGAATCCTGCAGATTGGCGCACCGATCGCGGCTTTGTCGACAGCGTGGAAATACTCGTCATCAACGACAACACTGCCCGCATCGCTGCGCTTGCCTCCGGCCAGGTCCATTTCGTCAACAATGTCGACCCGAAGACCGTCGCGATGCTGAAGCGGGCACCGACTGTCGATATCGTCCGCAGTGCCGGCAAGGGCTTTTATAGTTTTCTGATGCATTGCGACACCGCACCCTTCGACAATAGCGACCTTCGCCTCGCGCTGAAGTATGCTGTCGATCGCCAGTCGATCCTCGACAAGGTGTTGGGCGGTTACGGAGCGATCGGCAACGACTATCCGGTCAATTCCAACTACGCTCTCGCGCCAACCGATATCGAGCAGCGGCCGTACGATCCCGACAAGGCCGCCTTCCACTTCAAGAAATCGGGCCTCGACCGTCCGGTTCAGTTGCGCACATCCGACGCAGCCTTTCCGGGCGCCGTGGATGCGGCGATCCTATTCCAGCAAAGCGCGCGCAAGGCTGGGATCACGATCGACGTGAAGCGCGAACCGGAAGACGGCTATTGGACCAACGTCTGGAACAAGCAGCCATTCTGCGCCTCTTTCTGGGGCGGCCGCCCGACACAGGATTCGCGCTATTCCACCTCCTATCTGTCGACCGCCGAATGGAACGACACGCATTTCAAGCGGCCCGAGTTCGACAAGATGGTGCTGCAGGCAAGGGCCGAGCTTGATGAGACCAAGCGCAAGGAACTTTATCGACATCTGGCGCTGATGGTGCGAGATGATGGTGGCCTAATCCTTCCGGTCTTCAACGACTACCTCATGGCCGCCTCGAAAACGCTGAAAGGATATGTCGACGACATCGGCAACGATATGTCCAACGGCTACATCGGCAGCCGTGTATGGTTTAATGCCTAAACCTCTCCGAGATATATGATCATGGCTGAGCGCAGCTTCACCACCATCGAAAATCAGTGGATCACCCTTAAGGACGGAACGCGTCTCGCCGCGCGCATCTGGATGCCCGATGGCGCGGAGAGCGATCCCGTGCCGGCGGTCTTCGAGTTCCTGCCCTACCGCAAGCGCGACGGAACGAGCCCGCGTGATGAATCCACCTATCCGGTCTTTGCCGCAGCCGGCATTGCCGGCGTGCGTGTCGATATCAGAGGCTCCGGTGAGTCGAGCGGTATCATCGATGGCGAATATACCGAGCTGGAGCTTGCCAATGCCTGCGAGCTGATCGCCTGGATTGCCGAGCAGCCCTGGTCGAACGGTTCTGTGGGCATGATGGGCATTTCCTGGGGCGGCTTCAACTGCCTGCAGGTGGCTGCCCTGAAGCCTCCGGCATTGAAGGCGGTGATTTCGATCGCCTCCACGGTCGATCGCTACAATGACGACATCCACTACAAGAACGGCTGCCATCTCTCCGCCCAGCTCTCCTGGGCGGCGACCATGCTTGCCTACCAATCGCGCTCGCCCGATCCGGCCATCGTCGGAGAGGAGTGGCGGGATATGTGGTTGCAGCGCCTCGAGCAGGAACCCTTCTTCATGGAGGAATGGCTCCAGCACCAGCGCCGCGATGATTTCTGGCGACATGGGTCGATCTGCGAGGATTTCGCGGGCTTCGATATCCCCGCTCTCGTCATCGCCGGCTGGGCGGATGGCTATCGCAATACGCCGCTGCTCGCAGTGGAAGGCCTCGGCGAGAAGGCGAAGGCGCTGGTCGGCCCGTGGGTCCACAAATATCCGCATTTCGCCTGGCCGAAGCCGCGCGCCGATTTCCACGGCGAAGCGATTGCCTGGTGGAATCGCTGGCTGCGAAACGAGGATAATGGTGCGGAGACCATGCCATCGGTGCGCGCCTATATCCTCGATGCGATCAAGCCCGCCACGCGCCGTGATTTCGACCCGGGCTTCTGGATCGCCAAGCGGGAGTGGCAGCAGCCTGACTTGCAGTGCTTCTATGTCGAGCAGTTCGGCGGCTTGATGGAAGGCATGCCGATCCCCCATGCGCCGGAGCACCCTGTCTACCTGCGCTCACCGCTCGATACAGGCACCGCCTCGGGCGAGTGGTTCACCTTGAAGCCGGATGCTGAACTGGCGATTGATCAGCGCCTCGACGATGCCGGATCGCTGACCTTCCAGACTGCACCACTGGTCGAAGACCATGATTATCTCGGCCGTCCGGTCGTGACACTGGCGCTCAGATGCGACGCTGAAACCGCCAATCTCTGCGCAAGGATTGTCGACATCCATCCGGATGGCACGGCAACCCGCGTCTCCTTCGGCGTGCTCAATCTCGCCCATCGAAATGGCAATGCCGCGCCGGAGCCGCTGAGCAAGGATGAACGCACGACTGTGAGCCTGACCCTCGATGCCTGCGGCTATCGTTTCCGCAAGGGGCACCGCATCCGGCTGTCGCTATCGACTGCCTATTGGCCAATGGTTCTACCGCCGCCGGAAGATCCGGGTCTGACGATCGACATCGCCTCCCTCGGCCTTGGCCTGCCCCTTCTCGGGGCGCATGAACTCGTCGATGTGAAGCAGCCTGACAATCCTGATCCGCTGCCGAAATATATCGAACATGCACCTACCTCGACGAAACGGCAGGTGGCGCGCGATCTCTCGGCCGGCCTTACCCGCTATGAAATCCACGAGGATACCGGCCTTTTCGAACACCCCGGCACCGGCCTGTCGACGCGCCAGCTGCGCGAGGAAACCTGGTCGATCACGCCGGATGACCCGCTGTCGATGTCCGGCATCTCAACCTGGACCTGCGACATGCAGCGCCCCGGCTGGTTCGTCCGCACGGTCGCGACATCGTCCATAGCCTGCACGGCAACGGATTGGGTGATCAGCGCCTCGGTCATTGCCTATGAAGGCGAGACGGAGATTTTCAGGAAGATGTTCGAAGAAAAGCGCATCGCGCGCGACCTGATGTAGATCAGCGTGAACCAGCAAACCGGCTTGCCGCTTCGCAGATGGCGGCAAAGCCGGCCCCGGCGCCTTCGCTCATATGCCGTGCCCTGAGCCAGGCATGCACCATTTGCGGCTCCTCGCGGAACCAGACCTCGACGCCCGCCTGCGCAAGCCGCGCCGCATAATTACGGCCGTCATCGCGCAGCGGGTCGTAGTGCGCCACTGTGATGAAGGTTGGCGGAAGGCCGGCCACGGAAGACAAAGCGAGCGGCTCGGAGACCGGATCGCCCGGCGGAGCCTGCAGGATGCCGCGATAATAGGCAACATCCGCCGTCGTCAGCCCCGGCGCATCGGCCATTTCCTTATAGGAGCCGGAGACGAGGTCACCGCCCAGCGCGGGATAGATCAAAATCTGGCCGACAATTCCTGAAAGGCCCTCGGCTTTCGCCCGCACGACCAATCCCGCCGCCAGATTGCCGCCGGCGCTGTCGCCGATCAGGACGACGGATTTCTTTTCGGTGAGAAGCTGCCTGAGAACGCTGAAACAATCATCCGTCTGCGCCGGCCAGCGATATTCCGGCGCCAGCCGATAGTCGACGGAGATCAGCTCCGCACCGGCGTAATGGGCAATCTCGGCGCAGATGGCATGGTGGCTCTCGAGCGAGCCGACGACGAAACCGCCGCCGTGGAGATAGAGGAGTATCGTTGCCGTGCGGATATTGGCGGGCCTGTAGTGCCGGATCGGGATCGTTCCGGCGAGGAATTCATCCCTCGTTTCTATATCTTCGGGCAAGGGGCGATCGAAGCGCGCGCATAATGCATCATACCATTGGCGCTGCTGCGCGATCGAAGCCGTGACCGCATCCGGCGGATAGAAGGAATCGCAGATCTCCATGAACTGCAGGATGCCTGCCTCGCTCGGCATGGGACGCTCGGCAGTCGCCATTGGATATCCTCGATTCATACTTATTGGCCAAGGATAGCGCGCAGCTGCAAGCGAATGCTTATCTGCCTACGGCCAGCACCGCCGCGATGGCGACATCCGCCGGATGCGGCAGGTTCAATCAGCCACAAATACGGTGCTCGACGGCAGGGAAAAGCCCGTCGGCATCTGCATGCACTGCGCGTTGGACCAGGTGAGCACTGCAAGCGCGAGAGCCGCGCCAATCACAAGCCGAAGCATGATATTTCCCATCCGTGTTGCTGCCATCGCGAGGTCAGTTGCCTCGCTGGGCATTCAATCGTTAGGCCTGCGCCGTGGAAGCGGCAGGCTTCCGTCTATATTGACCTCTTGAGGCTGACTTATGGCCAGGCCACGGCAAGAGTTATGGCCAGGCCATGGCAAGAGTTGAGTGCTCGTGAACAATTCGCTCGGTGCCGGCCCGACCGCAGGGGTTGGACCTTCACCTCGCCTGATATTGCTCGTCCGTCACATGCTCCAGCCAATCCACCACCTTGCCGTCGAGATTTTCCTGGATGGCGATATGGGTCATGGCTGATGTCGGCGAAGCGCCGTGCCAGTGCTTTTCGCCCGGTTCGAACCAGACGATATCTCCGGGGCTGATTTCCTCGACCGGGCCGCCTTCGCGCTGAGCGAGACCCAGGCCAGCCGTGACGATCAAGGTCTGGCCGCGCGGATGGGTATGCCACGCCGTTCTCGCGCCTGGTTCGAACGTGACGCTGCCGGCCGCCGCCCGGCGGGCGTCATTGGGAGCAAATAGCGGATCGATCCTGACCGTGCCGGTGAACCAGTCCGAGGGGCCTTTGCCAGAGGGCTGCGTACCGTTCTTCTTGATGTCCATGATGACGTCCTTCCTGAGATCAGCCGTGATGGCGCGTATGAGCTTAATTTAGCCCACGATTCTCGGAGCGGTAGAGGGGCGTTCACGCTTAGACTTATGAATGGAGACGATAAATCCCCTTCGAGTTGGAGGGTGCGGCAAGTGCCAAGGGTGACCGTGCAGCCGTGTTTATCTCGCCATCAGCGCACGGATGCTGCGATCTGCCGATTGCAGCAGTTCGAAGGCCTCGTAGCGCCGCTCATGCAAGGCTTTAACGGAGCCTTCAGCAGGCTCGAACCGCTTCGCCAGCCGTGACATTGCGGCCATGGCTTCGACGAGAGAGCCGCAATGCCCGCCGGCCGTAGCACCGAGCATGGCGGCACCAAGAAGAACGGGTTCTTCGGTATCGGCGACGGCGACCGGCCTGCCGGTTGTATCCGCCAGGAGCTGGCGCACCAGCCCACTCTGGGCAGCGCCGCCGCTGGCAATAATGAGATTGCAGGCAATGCCATCCTGAGCCAGCTTTTCGAGCAACTGCCGGAGGCCATAGCCGATGCCGCAGAGCCCGGCGACGTAGAGAGCGACGAGATCGTCGACTCCTGTTTCCAGCCCAAGGCCGGAGATGACGGCGCGCGCATCGGGATCGGCATAGGGCGAGCGGTTGCCGAGGAACTCGGGAACGACCTGGATGGATTGAGCGAGCTTCGCTGCATCGGAAGCGTTGTTGCTCGCATTCATGGCCTGACGGTCCAGCCAGGCGACCAACGAGAGACCTTCCGCCTCGGCCTTCCGACGAGCCTCTCCGGCAGCCGGATGCATCGTAACGAGATGATCGATCGCAGCCCCTGCCGCGGATTGGCCGCCTTCGGTCAGCCAGAGGCCGGGCACCATGGCCGAATAATAAGGGCCCCAGACGCCATCGACGAAAACGGCCCCTTCGCTCGATGCCATCGAGCAGGCGGATGTTCCGAAGATATAGGCGAGCCTGTTCCTGACATCGGCTTTACCATCCGGTCCCTTCCCGCCCAGCGTGCCGACACCGCCGGCATGGGCATCGATCAGCGATGCGCCGACCGGCGTGCCGACGGCAAGGCCAAGATCGCGGGCGGCAGCTTCGTTCAAGCCCTTACCCAGCGCGGCACCCGGCTCGACGATCTCGGTGCCGATCCGCACAAAGCCTTCGTCCGCCAGTTCGCCAAGGCCGATATCCTTGAAATATTGCGCATCCCAACGCTTCTCATGGGCGAGGTAGGTCCATTTGCACGTCACCGTGCAGACCGATCTCTGCAGCGAACCCGTCGCACGCCAGGTAAGATAATCGGCAAGATCGAAAAAGTGGTCGGTTGCCGCAAAGGATTGCGGCAGGTTTCGCTTCAGCCAGAGCAGCTTCGGCGTCTCCATCTCGGGTGAGATGCGACCGCCGACATAGCGCAGCACGGCATGGTCCCCTGTGTTGATCTCTGCTGCCTCTCCGGCCGCGCGATGATCCATCCAGACGATGATGTTGCGTTCGGCATCGCCCGATGGTCCGACGGCCACGGGCCGGCCATCCGCCTTGACCGCGACCAGCGAACACGTTGCATCGAAGCCCATGCCGGCAACGTCGCCGGCCGTGATCTTAGCCGTTGCGACTGCCTCGTTGACGCTATCGCAGACGGCCTTCCATATCTGCTCGCTCGACTGCTCGACGATGCTGCCGGCCTCGTGCCAGATGGTGATCGGCCGCTTGGCAGCGGCCAGCAGATGACCATGCGCATCGAAAATCCCCGCCCGGGCGCTGCCGGTGCCGACATCGATGCCGATGAAATGGGGTGCCGTCATCACAGATCCGTACTCAAGGGCAGGATCACCAGATCCCGGATTACGATGTTACGCGGTCTCGATAGCATGAAGAGCACCGCTTCCGCCACTTCCGTCGGCTCCATGAGGCCGCCGGCGGCAATCGCCTCATCGAGCTTTGCCTGCGGCCAGTCACTGATCAGCGCCGTCACCACCGGCCCCGGCGCCACCGCGCCGACGCGGATGCCATGCTTGGCGACCTGACGCCGTACCGTGTGCGTGAAGGCCTGAACGGCATGCTTCGACGCCGTGTAGATCGGCTCCCAGACCACAGGCACCAGACCGGCGATCGAACTCGTCATGATGATATCGCCGGTCTTGCGCTCGATCATATGCGGCAGCACCATCCGGACAGACCGGAAGGCCGCATTGATATTCAGATCGAGCATCCGGTCCCAGGCGTCGGGATCACCCTCCGCCACCTCGCCGCCGATATAGGCGCCGGCATTGGCATGAAAGATATCGAGTTTGCCGAATTTCTCGAGAATCTGCGGCATCATGGTTGCCACGCTCTCGGGGTTCAGGAGATCGACGACGACGGGAAAGGCGTTCGGCCCCAATTCGGCGCAGAGGCTCTTGAGGCTGTCTTCGGCCCGGTCGACGAGGGCGACACTGGCGCCCTCGTTCAATAGCGATTTGGCGCATTCCCGGCCAATTCCAGACGCAGCTCCGGTGATGGCGGCGACTTTGCCGGCAAAATCCTGTCTCATATCAATCCTTACCTTCTTGAAGAAATCAGCCGCGCCCATGCGAGGCACGGGAACGACGGGCCAGCGAGTCGACGATGACGGCAATGGCAAGAACTGCGCCTGTTATCATGTAGCGAAGCGCCGAAGACAGATCGAGCATGGTGAGGCCGCTGGCGATCGACTGAATGACGATGATGCCAAGCAGGGCGGAATAGGCGCTGCCCCGGCCGCCAAAGAGGCTGGTGCCGCCGATGACGGCCGCAGCGATCGCATTCAGATTGACGTCGCCGGTACCCGCCTGCTGGCTGGCGGACGCCAGGCGCGCCGCCGCCAGCACGCCGCCAAGGGCTGCGAACATGGCGCATAGAACGAAGGCGCTGGTATAGATCCGCCGCACATTGATGCCGGCGCGGCGCGCGGCCTCGCGATTGCCGCCAACGGCGGACATCGACCGGCCCCATTGCGTGCGCGTCAGCGCATAATTCATAACGATGGCCAGCACCACGAACAGGGCGAACATCCAGGGAATGCCGCGATCCTGATTGAGATAGAAGGCTACGAATTCCAGGGTGACCGTGATCACGGCCGCCTTCGCCAGCAGGCCGCCGACGGATGGCGCGGACAGGTTTGCCTGCTTGCGCCGCCGCACAGTGCCTAAGCCGGTAACCAGCATGACCGCACCCGGAATGAGCGCGAAGACATAGGCGAGCGGGCGGGGAATGACCAGCAACTGGCCGAAATTCACGACCGCCGAGCCATAGGGCAGATTGATCGAGCCGGTCGCGCCGAGGAGATAGAGCTGCATGCCGAGCACGGCGAGAAGACCCGCCAATGTCGCAACGAAGCTCGGCATACCGAGACGGTTGAACAGCACGGCATAGATGGCACCGATGATGCCGCCGACGACGAGCGCCGCCAGGATCGCCAAGGCCACCGGCCAGCCTTCGTTGACCCAGAGCATGCCGACCATGGCGGATGCGAAGCCGCTGATCGACCCCACTGAAAGATCGATCTCGCCGACCATCAGCACGCAGACGATGCCGAGCGAGATGATGCCGACGGTCGAGGCGTCGAACAGCAGGTTGGCGAGGTTGTTGCTGGAAAGGAAGGTCGGGTTGAGCGTGCCGAACACTGTCCAGATGATGACGAGGCCGACGACAACGGGCAGCGAGCCGAGATCGCCGGAGCGCACCTTGTCGATCGACGAACGGATCGTTGCCGCAAGCCCGGTTTCATGATTGACGCGCACGTCGCTGCGGTCGAGCAGCAGGGTGGATTGCTTGCCGTTCTCGCTCATGGCTGGCCCCCTTCTCTGAGTTCCTGTTGGGCCTGACGCCGCACGGCACGCCGCGACACGGCGTTTTCCGTCGCTCCGGTGATGGCGCTGACGAGTTCCTGATTTGACGTATCGGGATAGAAGATCCCGTTGTTGCGGCCGAGGCGCAGCACGACGATGCGGTCAGCAACAGCGCGCACGTCCTCCATGTTGTGGCTGATCATGATCACGCCGAGCCCTTTGTCGCGGACGCGTTCGATGAGGTTCAGCACTTCGGCTGTTTGAGCCACGCCAAGCGCTGCGGTCGGCTCGTCGAGCATGATGAGTTTTGGCTCAAGCAGCAGCGAGCGGGCGATCGCCACCGTCTGGCGCTGGCCGCCCGAAAGCGATGCGATCGGAATGCGCACGCTCGGGATGCGCGCCGCAAGCTCATTGAGCAAGGTCCAGGCGCGAACCTCCATGGCTGTTTCATCGAGCTTCATTGGGCTCAATTCCCGGCCGAGAAAGATGTTCGCGACGACATCGAGGTTCTCGCAAAGCGCCAGATCCTGAAAGACCGTGGCAATGCCGAGATCGAGCGCGGTCGCGGGATCGCTAAGCGTCACCTGCTTGCCGCGGAACGTGATCGTACCTGAACTCGGCTGGTGAACCCCGGCCAGAACCTTGACGAGCGTCGATTTGCCAGCCCCGTTGTCGCCGACAAGCGCCACGACTTCGCCGGCGTGAACGTCGAGGTTGATATCCGTCAGTGCCGAGACGGCGCCGAAGTGTTTGGAGATCCCATTGAGGCTGAGCACCAGCTCGCCCGATGGGGCTCTTTGATCGGAAGCGTCACTCATGACAAGCCACCTTCTCGGGTTGAAATACTATTGGTTTCCGGCCGCCGAAGCGGCCGGATCTGGATGAGCCAAGGCTCAGCTGCCGATACCGAGCTTCTTGCAGCCATCGGCATAGCGGTCGTTGCAGAGCTGTTCCGGCGTCTGGATCGGCTTGCCGTTGACGCTCTTATCGATGATCTCGGCCTTCAGGTTTTCGGACGTGACCAGAGCCGGTGTGAACAGCTTGGTCGGCGTGTCGAAGAGGTTCGTGTCGGCCTTCGGCGTCTGGCCGGACAGCAATTCGATCGCGACATTGGCAGCAGCTGCGGCGACGATCTCGCTCGGCTTGGAGATCGTGTTGTACTGGTCGCCGGAAATAATGAGCTGCAGGCCGGCGATCGTCGCATCATTGCCCGTCACCGGCGGGACCGGATCGAAACCGGCGGCCTTGAAGGCGGCCACTGCTGCACCACCCGTGCCATCATTAGCGGCAACGACGCCGAGGATCTTCTTGCCGAAACGGGTGATCTGGCCGCTTGCCCATTGCTGCGCCTTCGGCGGCGCCCATTCCGGCGTATCGAATTCCGCCAACACCGGATAGCCGCCGTCGGCCAGACCGGCATGGATGCCCTTCTTGATCAGGCCTGCGGCCGCATCGGTCGGCGAGCCGTTAATCTCGAGAAGGCCGCCGTCGCCTGCCTTCACGTTCTTCGCCTTCAAGTGATCGACCAGCGATTTGGCGATCATCTTGCCGATCTCTTCATTGTTGAAGGACACATAGTAATCGGCGGCAGCCGACGGGATCGGACGGTCATAGGCGATGACCTTCACACCCTGGCTTTGCGCCAGCTTCACCAGCGAAGCCGCTGCCGTGGAATCGACCGGGTCGAGCACGATCGCCTTTGCACCCTGGGAGATCGCCGAATTGAACTGCTGCTGCTGGCGCGAGGCGTCGCCATTGGCATTCTGGTAGATGACCTTGCAGCCGGCGCAGAGCTTCTTCATCTCCGCCTGGAAACCGGGGAAGTCGTGCTCTTCATAGCGTGTGGAGCTCTGGTCGGGCATCAGAAAGGCGACGGTCGCGTCCGTCACTTTGGCGGACTGCGCGAAGGCCGACGTGCCGGCCAGAAGACCGAGGCCAAGCGCCGCAACGCCAGCGATTTTCAGTGCGAAATGGGTCATTGGAATTTCTCCGTTCCAAATGGTAATGGTTTCCCTCGAGCATCGCGGCCTTGCGCACGCGATGCTCTTGTTTGTGTTCCTCCGACAAGGGTCACGTGACCCAATGCGGCGGCAATTTTGGACGAGCGTTCTCCTTCGGGCGACAGAGGTGCCCGTTCGCTTGCCCTGAATTTTGTCTCTCCTCCCTGTCCTCCCCTTTGTTAGGCGGCCTCCACCGCGCGTGCATGCTGTGCCAAGAGCGATCTGAAGCGGGAGGGCGCCATGCCCTTCTGATCCAGAAAACGCCGATTGAAGTTCGATATATTGTTGAAGCCTACTGCAAAGCAGATGTCGGTGATCGTCATGTCAGCCTTGCTCATCAGCAGATGGCAGGCGAAGTTGATGCGCAGTCGATTGACATATTGCACCAGTGCCATGCCGGTATGGCGGCGGAAGCTGCGCGAAAAGGCGCTTGGGCTCTGGCCGGTCAATTCGGCAAGATCGCATTCGCTGAACGGCTCGGTGAGGTGCGCATTGATGAAAGCCAGCGCCTGGTTGACGCCCGTGGACATGAAACCGGAAGGGTCCGGCTGATAGCCGGCGCTGGCGAGCGTACGCGTACCTTCGGCGCTGCTCATCGCGTCGAGAATATTCATGAAAAGCTCGATCCGGCGGATGCCCGATGCCTCGACGAGTTCGCCAAGGATCGGACCGACGATCGCGGCCGTCTTAGGCGTGAAGAGCGCGCCGCGCCGGCTTGTTTCCAGGATGCCCGTGCAAGCCGACAGCTCCGGGAAAACCTTGCTGGCATCGGCGAAGAAGGATTCGGAAAATTGCAGGACGCGGCAGCGCAGCGGCAGGGTGATACCGACAGGCACGTCGCTCACCCAATTATGCGGCAGGTTCGGTCCCGTCAGCACCAGATTACCCGGTTCGAACTCGCCGATGAAGTCGCCGATGAAATATTGCCCCGTCGTCGCGACGACGTGGTGGATTTCATATTCGGGATGGAAATGCCAGCGAACCGTGCGGTAGGGATAGCCGTGCTCCCAGGCCTTGAAGGATTCGCCGCTGCCGATCGCAACCACTTCCAAATCGGGATTCATCGGCTAGCCTCCTTTCATCCGTCCGCGTTGACTACGGTTACGGCGCCTCCTCCCAGAGGCCATCGCGTCTTCTATGTGGTAAACCTACCCCTCATAGCCGTCTGCCGCTACTACGCCTTGTACGCTCGACCGATACTTTTTTGACATGAAGGGTGGTTCGTTTGGTCAAATGTGCAATGCGGTATAGCCGACTGCATTGCCAGAAGATCTCTCCTCGACCGAAAGCGGGATCAATCGAGATCGTCGCGAATGCAGGCCTTGAACTGTCCCGGCGCAACCTCCCGCAATTGCGGAACCGCCATCGCACAGGCATCAAGAGCAGAGGGACAGCGCGTGCGGAAAACGCAGCCGCTCGGCGGATTTGCCGGGCTTGGAATATCACCCTTCAGGATTTGCCTGTTGGGCCTACGATCCGGGTCTGCCGTCGGAATGGCTGATAGAAGCGCGCGCGTATAGGGGTGGCGCGGTCTCGCGTAGAGATCGGCGCTCGCGGCAATCTCCATGATCCGCCCGAGATAAAGCACGATGACGCGGTCGCAGAGATATTCGACGACGGCAAGATCATGCGAGATGAACAGCATGGTGAGCGCCAGCCGCTGCTGAAGGCCACGCAGCAGATTGATGACCTGCGCTTGAATGGAGACATCCAAAGCCGAGACTGGTTCGTCGGCGACGAGAAATTCCGGCCCGAGCGCGAGGGCGCGCGCAATGCCGATCCGCTGGCGCTGGCCGCCGGAAAATTCATGGGCATAGCGATTGATGGCCTCTGCCGGCAAATCCACCTGTTCGAGTGCCGCCCGCGCCCGGTCCAACCGATCGAGGCGGCTACCGATGCGCTGGATCTTCAGACCCTCCGTCAGGATCTCGCCGATGGTCATGCGCGGCGACAAGCTGGCGAAGGGATCCTGGAAAATATACTGCATGCGCGGCCGCATGCGCCGGAGCTCACCGGCGCCGAGCCTGGTCATTTCGGTGCCGTCGAAGCGCACGCTGCCCGCCGATGGCTCGACCAGCCGCAGGATGGACCTGCCGATCGTCGTCTTGCCGCTGCCGGACTCCCCCACAAGCCCAACGACTTCGCCTTTGCCGATGTCGAAGGAGATATCGCGAAGAATGGCAAGCTTCGTGCCTCGGGACACATAGTCCTTGGCAAGATCGCGGATGGAGACGAGCGTTTCGACCATCTAAATCTCCCGCCAGCGGATGCAGCGGCTCGCATGGCCTGCGTCGACGGCATCGAGGGATGGCACCGCTTCGTTGCAGGCCTGGATCGCATGGGCACAACGCGGTGCGAAAGCGCAGCCGGAAGGCATTCGCGTCAGGCTCGGCACCATACCGGGAATGGCATAGAGCTGCTCGCCGGCCTGCCGCATGCGCGTGGCCTCGCCGAGCCGCGGCATGGAGGCCAAAAGGCCGCGCGTATAAGGATGCCTCGGATTGCGGAACACCGCTTCCGTCGGCCCCTGTTCGACGATCCGCCCGGCATACATGACGGCGATGCGATCGGCGATCTCCGCCACCACGCCAAGATTATGCGTGACAAATAGGATCGCCATGCCGCGCTCTCTCTGCAGACGCTGCAGGAGATCGAGGATCTGCGCCTGTATCGTAACGTCGAGTGCCGTCGTCGGCTCGTCGGCGATCAAAAGCACCGGATTGCAGGCAAGCGCCATGGCGATGGTGGCGCGCTGCCGCATGCCGCCAGACAATTCATGCGGATATTGCCGCACGCGGCGTTTGGCATCGGGAATGCCGACGCTTTCCAGCAGTGTGACCGCCTCGCGCATCGCGGTTGCGCGGTCTGCATTGCGGTGGATGCGGATCGGCTCGGCGATCTGATCGCCGATGGTCAGCACCGGATTGAGGCTCGACATCGGCTCCTGAAACACCATGCCGATATCGCCGCCGCGTATCTCGCGCATATGGCGGTCATCCAAGGTGGCGAGATCGCTGACGATGCCCTGCCGATCCCGCAACCTGATGGCGCCGGCCGCAATCCTCCCGACATTGCGCGTCAGAAGCCGCATCACAGAAAGGCTCGTCACCGATTTGCCCGAACCGGACTCGCCGACCAGCGCCAGCGTCTCGCCAGCGTCGATGGTGAGATCGATATCCCGCACGGCGGTCAGTTCGCCGCCACGAGTGCGGAAGACTGTCCTCAGTCCCTTGATATCGAGAACGGGTTGGGCAGCCGGCGTCATCATATTTAAAGCAGCCCCGTGTTCTTCAGGATCGCATCGATCTTGGCCGTTTCCTCGGCATTCAGTGCCGCGCGCGGCCGGGGCATGACAGCGGTATCGATGATGCCGAGGCTTTTCATGGCCGTCTTGAAGGCACCGATACCGGCCGCACCGCCGCTGACGCGGCCCTGCGCCACCCAGACGATCTCGAACAGGCGGCAAAGCCTCTCCTGCTCGCGCCGGGCTGCGGCCCAGTCACCGCGCTGGGCGGCATCCCACAGCCGGACATAGCCGTGCGGATCGACATTGGCGATGCCGGGCACCACGCCATGCGCGCCCATCAAAAGCGCGTTGTCGACGACGATCTCGGAGCCGGTCATCAGGAAGATGTGCCTGTGATCGGCAAGATCGAGCAGCGCATAACGGAAATTGCCATCATCGCCGCTGGAATCCTTGAGCCCGATTATGGTTCCCTCCTTGGCGAGCGTCACCACGGTCTGGCGCTGCAGCTTCACATGAACGCAGACCGGGATGTCGTAGGCGACGAGCGGCACATCGACGGCATCCCGAATATAGCGGAAATGGTCCAGTATCTCGGACTGACTGGTCACCGTGTAGAAGGGAGCGGTAACGACGACGGCATCAGCCCCGGCCTCTTTTGCGATTTTCGAATGGGCGACGACGCGGTC